>JBAYOH010000079.1:0-3169 GCA_041678455.1 Methanofastidiosum sp. | reverse complement strand
GTCCATGACAACTAAAACCTGCTATTGGGCTGTAAATTTAACCAATAGCAGAAATAGGGTCGAAGTTAATCAAAATTCTCTTTATTTTATTCCTTTAATAAAGACTTTTAATTTGTCTTCATGGGGCCCTTTAAGGTCTTTTCCAGTAAAAGTTAATTTTGCCAATGGAGTAATTCCTATAAAATCCTCCATATCCCCAAATGCCGTGGCATCGCCAGAACTACCACACGTGCAAAAGAATGCCACATTCTTGAACTTACCTTTGTTTTCGTTAATATAGGTTCTAACTGCAGGTGCCATGAGTGCAGCCCATATAGGAGTTCCAATAGCAAGAAGATCGTATTTTTCTGGAACTTTTCGCATTTTTTTAATTGTAGTTAGTTTTTTAGAATGTGCGTCTCTTCCAGACTTTAGCCACCCTATTATCCCTTTCCTGTTTTTATTATCTATTATTTCCTCGAGATCACACGTTATCATACTAGAAATTTCTTCTGCTATTTTCTTAGTATTTCCAGATCTAGAATAATAAACAACAAGTGTCTTCATAATAGCGAATTTTTTTTAGCGCTTATAAGTCTTATGAGAATCAAATTTTGGCCAATAATGCCTTTAAAATAGAAATTAGAACAGGCGATACTATTGAAATATTATAGATAAGTCTTATATATCCAAGCTTATATTTATTTTCTGGACGAGTAAAAGACACGCCCAGACATTTTTAATGAAATGGAGGAATATATATAATTGAACCACAAATTAACTTTCCTGTCGAAGACAGAGACAATGAGCAGCCTCTCTTCATTCCAGAAGAAGACTACGATGAAGAGTAGATATATTCTTAATCTTTTTTGATAAAGTTAAATTTAGACCCATATAAGGTAGTGATTCTTATAATAGAAATACTAACCGAAAACTATTTTAAGATTATATTTAGAGGAAGATGGGGGGCTTTTATTGCCAAGAAAAAAGTTAAGGATATTGATAGCAAAGCCAGGACTTGACGGCCATGATAGAGGGGCGAAGGTAGTTGCTAGGGCCTTGAGGGATGCAGGAATGGAAGTAATCTATACTGGGCTCAGACAAACCCCTGAAAGCATCGTGGAAACCGCTTTGCAAGAGGACGTCGATGCTATAGGACTCAGTATTTTATCAGGAGCACATAATCACCTGTTTAAAAAAATAATAGACCTTCTAAAGAAAGAGGGTGCAGAGGATATTCCTATTTTTGGCGGAGGTATTATCCCTGAGGATGACATGCCTTATCTTACAAACATTGGAGTTAAGAAAATATTTGGGCCTGGGACTAGTACTGAGAAAATTGTCACCTACATAAAAGAAATGACTAATAGATAATAAAGAGTGCCTAAAATGAACTCATTTGATGAACTAATAAAACGCATGAACTCGGGAGAAATAAGGGCACTTGGAAAGATTATTACGGTAATGGAGAATGATCCCTCTTCTTCTGCTTATATCATTCCTCAAATACATAATTTGACTGGCAATGCCCATATTGTAGGTATAACTGGGCCTCCAGGTTCAGGTAAGAGTAGCCTTGTTGATAAGTTGATATCTTGTTATAGAAACGATGGCCTTAAAGTAGGGGTTATTGCTATTGACCCTACGAGTCCTTTCACAGGAGGGGCTATTCTTGGAGACAGAATAAGAATGAAAAGACATTATACCGACAAAGATGTTTTTATTAGAAGTATGGCAACTAGGGGGGATCTTGGAGGGCTTTCAGAAGCGACTAGGAATACGATCAAAGCACTTGATGCCTTCGGAAAAGATGTGATTATAATTGAAACAGTTGGCGCAGGGCAGGTAGAAGTTGATATTGTTAAGGTAGCGGATACGGTTGTTGTTGTTTCTGTCCCAAGTATGGGTGATAGCGTCCAAACACTGAAAGCAGGGATTATGGAAATAGGTGACATATTTGCCGTCAATAAGGCGGACATTGAGGGCGTTGAGAAATGTATAATAGAGATTAGAATGATGCTAGAACTTTCAGAGAAAAAAAGAGAATGGATCCCACCCATAATAAAAACATACGGGAATAAAGATGATGGCACAGATGATCTTTATGAATCAATAAAAAATCATCATAAGTATTTGATTGAATCAGGACACTATGAGCAAAGGAGGATAATTAGAGGTAAAACTGAATTAGTAGATATACTTCAGAATCTATTTATTAAAAATCTGTACGATAGTATAAGTGAAAAAGAAATGGGAGAACTTGCTAAAAAGATAGCAAATAGAGAAAAAGATCCTTACATGATTATTGAAGAGTTAATTCCGCGATTAAAAAGGTTATTTGAGGTACTTTAATGATAAAAAAAATAGATCATATCGGGATAGCTGTGAATAATTTAGAAGAGTCATTGAGTTTTTATGAAGATGCTCTTGGATTAAAAGTGGACAATATAGAAGAAGTCACTGAACAGAAAGTCAAGGTTGGATTTCTTGATATAGGGGGCGTTCATTTCGAACTTTTGGAATCAACTTCACTAGATGGGCCAGTTGCAAAGTTTATAGAAAAAAGAGGAGAAGGGATACATCACATTGCAATTTTAGTTGATAATATAGAAAAAAGCATAGATTTTATGAAAGATAAAGGAGTAAAACTTATTGACAAAACTCCAAGAAAGGGTGCGGGGGGGTCTAAAATGGCATTTATACACCCTAAAAGTACTCATGGTATATTATTAGAGTTATATGAGAAATAGATTTAAATAAAAAGATATATATACTGCATATCGGCGTTTTATTATACATTAGGAGGAGTTTAAATGGGCTTTTTTGGTGGTAAAAGTGAAAAAGATGAAAAATTGGATATACTCACGCAGAATATAGAAGAGATTGAAAAGGAAAACAGAGCTCTCAAGATGCAACTTAAGGTTTATGAAGAAGAATACGAAAATATAGAAATCATCAAAGAAAAATTCGAAAAGATTACCAGGGAAAATCAGGATTTCGAGGGTAAACTAAAAGAAGCTGAAGATAAATATAGAGAAGTTGAAGAGAGAACTCACGATGTCATAAAAGAGATAAGTGAGGAAAGAGACAAATACAAATGCGAATTAAACAATGAGAGATCTAAAGAAATCATTGAGATAAGACAAAAAGAAGAGTTAATCGAAGATGTTCAGAGAGAACTTGAAAGGGT
>JBAYOH010000078.1:0-3199 GCA_041678455.1 Methanofastidiosum sp. | reverse complement strand
GCTTGAGACGCCAGAAAAGGCACTTTACAGAAAGCTAGAATCTGGCAGTAATTTGCTAGATTCTACCTGAAATTGGGAAGATTTTTTAATGAAAGGAAAAGGAAATAATTACAGGATAAGGCATCCATAGATTAATGCATAAAACATATAAACAGTTTTCTAAACGAGTTTTATACTATAAAGTGAGTAAGATGATGCTTAAAATCGGATTGCCTAAAGGTAGTCTACAAGAGTCTACCCTTAATATGTTTAAAAAAGCAGGATATTCTATTAATATTTATTCAAGATCATATAAACCATCGATTGATGATACAAATATCGAATGCTTGTTGATTAGAGCACAAGAAATACCAAGATATGTCGAAAAAGGAATAATTGATATTGGTTTAACAGGAATGGACTGGGTAGTTGAAAATAATGCCGATATTGTGAATGTAGGAAAACTTGTTTACGCCAAGCAAGGATTAAAACCCGTTAGATGGGTGCTAGCTGTTTCGGAATTCTCTAAAATAAAAACGCCCCAAGATCTAAATGGGAAAAGAATTGCAACTGAAGTAGTTAATATAACAAAGAAATATTTAGAACAGAAAGGCATAGATGCATCCGTTGAATTTTCTTGGGGCGCAACTGAAGTAAAAGTTCCGGAACTTGTTGATGCAATAGTGGAGCTCACTGAAACAGGATCATCACTTAAAGCTCACAATCTTAAAGTTCTTGACACTATCCTAGAATCTACAACAGTTCTGATAAGCAATAAAGAATCCTGGAAAAGCAGTTGGAAAAGGAAAAAAACTGAGGATCTTTTCATGCTCCTAAAAGGTGCATTGGCAGCAGAATCAATGGTTGGAGTAAAAATGAACGTACACAAAGAAAATCTTGAAGAGGTAATTTCTGTTTTACCTGCCTTAAGAAAACCCACCGTATCTAATCTGAGTTCTGACGGATGGGTTGCGGTTGAAACAATTGTTGATGAAAAAATAATTAGAGACTTAATACCGAAACTTAAAAGTGCAGGTGCAGAAGGGATAATAGAATATCCTTTAAATAAAGTAATATATTAATTATTTTGAAATCTGAAAAACACAGTTTTCATGCCCCATAGCTTTGCATTGAATCTGCTCTACTTTTTCAGGTTTACCCGTTGTCCATCTTAATACCTCTTCATAGAATCCTATTGGCGTATAACAAATGGGTTTAGTGGATGTTAGACCTTTGCAGTAGGGACATACAGGTAATTTAACATACAGATTATTTTCATCCTCCTCTAAGATATGGGGATTCCCGAATATTTCTTCAAGGCGTTTTAGTACTTTACTTAAAATGAATTTTTTCTTTTTTTCACTCGACATCAACTTCATTGCCACGCCAGCTACACCAAATAGTGCTGGAGTATCTTCTAAAGAATTCTTGAATCCTGCTTTACCACAAATATATAGAATAGGTCTTGCTCCTTTTTCTCCGAATATATAGAATATATTTTGTATCATCTTAGTATACTCTTCTCGTGTAATAGAGGGCGAATCATCATGAGGAGGCAGATTTCCAATATATCTCTCTAATCCCGTTCTTTTTAACAATATTTTAAGTGATCCCTCTCCAAGATTCTCTATTACAGCATCAAAAGCAGTTCTGGCCAAAGAAGAAGGGATGTGATTACTCCCCTCAAGATTTATAGCAGTTTGGCTTTCAGCAGCCGCATCTATAGGCTGAGTTAAATCTTGGATTAAGGTATAGAGTTCATTTATTATGAACGGTTTTTGAACAAGTGTAGAGGCTCCAACGTTTAAGGCTTCTTTCAATCTTTCTCCGTATGCTGAAACAGCAATTACAATAGTATCTGGCGATTTTTCTTTGATATATTTTGTAACTTCAATACCGGATATATCGGGTAACTTAATGTCCATAATTACTATTTTAGGATTTTCCCTATCAAAAATTTCAATTGCCCCTTTACCCGTTTCTGATGTAAAAACTTTATAATTCTCGCATAGCATTTCATCGTAAAGAACAAGAAGATCGGATTCATCTTCTACAACTAAAATTTTATTTTGTTCCATATCTATCCTTTTTTGCATATATATATATATATATAGTTTGCCTTGAAAGGATAGTATGAACGCCTTCAAAAGCGAGGCAACAGATTAAACGATATAGACAAACTTATTGATTGGAAGCTATTCAGGCCTATTATTTCTGAACTATTTGACAATAAGGGTGAGAACGACGCCAAGACCTGAAGAAGCAAGGATGGGAGTTGGATAAATGCTTGTGACAACGTGCCAAGGGTCGAAGTAAAGCTGATGTTTGTATGTTTTTCTTTTAATCTATATCAGCTGCAAACGCTTGTTAGAATGGCATAGCTTCAGCTATCGGCAAATTTTGGGAAATTGCCCAAATTTGGATAAAAAGAGCTAAGAAACACTATAAAGCGCCCGAAGATTTATATAATAAAAAAGATAAGAAAAAATAGAGGTTAATCGTAGTCCTCTTAACTTTTTAAATATGAAACAGAAAATTTAAACGGTGTAAATATGACAAAATTTGAAATTTATAAAGATAAAGCAGGGGAATACAGATTTAGATTAAAAGCAAGAAACGGACAAGTTATAGCTGTTAGCGAAGGGTATAAATCAAAAACATCGTGCATGAACGGAATTGAAAGTGTAAAGAAGAATGCACCTACTGCCGTAATTGTTGAAATAGAAAAATAGAATTCATTTTTATATTATTTTATATTTGTTCAATGATTTCTTGTATTAATCTATCCAAACTATCTCTGGCCCAAGGTTTTTCGATAATAAGTTTTACTGATGCTTTAGTTTCAGCTTCTTCTTTCAAGCTTTTATCCAAAAATCCAGTTATAAGAACTCTAGTAGTATCTGGATATTTATCTTTTATATAACTTAATAAATCAATTCCGTTCATTCCTGGAAGTTTGTAATCGGATATGACTAAATTAAAATTATGTTCTTGAAATTGTTCTAACGCGGCCTCAGCATTTTTAGCGATAATAACTTTATTAATTAAATCTAAATTTTTTAAGGATAAAAATAAACTAACTAATGTTTGAGGATTATCATCTATAATTAAAATATTTTTTGAGTTCCCTTTTTCTTTATCTGTTTCTAGAGGTAAGTTCAAGTTAAATTCTTTTTCTTTCAAGCTATAATCTTCTTTATTTACTCTTGAATTCATATTT
>JBAYOH010000077.1:0-3289 GCA_041678455.1 Methanofastidiosum sp. | reverse complement strand
TTTATGTAGGTGCGCAGGCAAGAGATATTTTCGGAACAACTTCTGGTCAAGTAACAGATATGGAATTTAATGTAGATAAAAATGAGATGTATTCATCTTGGATTGGGGCTGCATTTGGAATTGGGGTTATGGGTCGCTATTCTCTTTTAATTGATGATGACAATGTTTTAATGGATATTTTTTCTGGATGGAAATTATATAGAGAGTTTTTGATTCAAACTCCTAATGTATAAGATAAAGAACTTGATTATTGGAATGCTCACTGGCTATCTAATAAAGTCTCTTCTGATTTTCAGAATGAATCTCCTATGGATTCTTTAAAGATTGAAATGGAAACAAGTATGGGGCAAACTAGAATTAGAAAAAAAAGATGGTCAGAAGTGATATTTGTCCTTTGTAAATTTATACCTCAAAAAAGATATATAACTGCGAACATATATCAATTAGATAAAACAAATACAACATTTGGTTTTATCAATATTTCCTTACATGAGATTCACGAAATATTTGAATTCCGAGATAAGGTTTTTATCGATGAGAGCACTACCATTTTAGAAGATCGTCAAATTGAACAGTTAGAAACTTTTTATAATTTCCGATCAGCTTGTCAGATGGGAACAATTGGGCTTAAATCTTTAGAACCTGCTAAACTCAGGGATTATATGCCAAAAGGGAGTGTGTTATTTGCCGGTGGAAAAGATTTTAAATTTAAAGATGAAGAATCATTTATAAATTATCAACTATATAAAATATGGATTATGGCAGTATTAAATAAAACAGAACTGTTGAATCTCGCATCAGAGATTGCATCAGCTTTAGTGAAATTAGAAACCAAAGATGAACGAGGCAAAAAGGTATTAGCAACTCTTTCAAAAGATGTTAGAGAAAGTAAAAGCCTAAGATTTTTCATAGAAAATCTATCTGTGTTAATCATGGAACTCCCTGAGGAATCAGAAACAATAAAAAGTTGTGTTGAGAATAGTCTAAAAATGCCTACAGACAACTTCCCGCTTTTTATTACACTAATACGATTCGAATACAATTATCAAAAATATAAAAATAAATAATTATGAACACACCATTTATCTATTTAAGAGGACTACGAAGAGTAGAACACACAGTCTTTGCTGTGAATGATGGGCAGAAATTCTATTACGATCCCCAGTTTGGTCATAGAATGGCTTATTCTAGTGGTCAACAAGTAAAACGTTCTATAATCGAAGCTTTAGGATTACCATTTGCTGCGATTACATTTAATTGGGAGATTAACAAAAAGGATAATAAGGCTAGTCAAAAAGAACCACATTCTCCTTGTGATCCTACTTTTGCAGATCAACTTCTTGGCGGATATATGAAAGCTGAATCAGGAGCCATGACCGTTAAAAGAAGAAGCCCTTTGTCTATATCTGCAATGAGACCTTTACACCCTCTTTTAGGTGGTATTGAGTCACCTACAGAAAACTTATCTTTTGATAGAACTTCTCACCCAGAACATCACAAAGTCAATGTTTATTGGGTAGATGGAAAGAAAAGAGGATCAGTGCTTTCGGATGAAGAACTAAATGAATGGTTAACTTCCAATAAAAGAAGTTTACCAAACAGGGCCTTTATTCAAGACCAAAAACGTGCATCAGGGCTTTTTGTTTATGATATAGCTATCGATTTAAGAACACTTTTCTGTGTTTCAACAAATAAATTAGAACCAGAGCTATTTCCAGAAATAGAAGAAAAGTTAAGAGAAGAAGGTTGGATAGAAAGTGAAAATATTTTCGGAAAATGTTTAATTTGTCCTAAAGAAAAACGAGAAGAAATTATTCCAGCTTTAGCCGAGGCATTAATTAATTGGAGGATAACTTCTAATCAGTCAAGGACTTTTTCTTTAATGGAAACTTTAGCATTAGCTATAAGCGATAATGCTAATCAAGTTGCTTACGCTATTCGTGGCGAATTGAGAGATGATACAGAAAGACCACAAGCAACTCCTAAAATTGATGAAACTTCAAGTGCTGAAATTTTTGTTACACCTGTAGCATCAGGATACATTGTAGGCTCAGTGGGATCAGCAGATGCCTTAGAGCAAGCAAAACAAAAATTGATCGATAAAATGCTATCCTTCGACTACGAAAAGCAAATATAATTGAATAAACTACGGGAGTTGGCGCTCCTGTAGTTTTAACTTTTTATATTCTTATCCCGTGCATCCATACATCCCTCATTTATTATCCGACATCAAAGCTGCTCACAGATTGGAACAAGCGGCAGAAACATCATTTTCACAAAGCTTCGAAGAAGAGATGGAAGAGATTGAACGCTATATCAGCGGTGATGGTGAACAACCACTCTCCTATTTCACTGGATTGAAGAAAGAAACCTTTCCGCCGGCTGAACTATTGAACGAAAAAGACATGGAAGCGGTTCTGAATAGCTTTGACGAAATGCTGGAAACATGGAACATAATCATTGATTATCCTGAAGCTATGCCCGTCAAGGAACGTTATTGCTTCCTCATTTGGCATGTTTTGGAAAATGAAGTTACACCGGTTTCATTTGGTAACGTTCATTTCGACTTCTGCACAGGTTACGCTCCTGATTGTGCCTGGTGGCAGTATTGTAGTTGTCTTGAATATTGGAATCAGGAGGAAGAAAATGTGCAATAACATTCTTCTCAAGCAAAACTTCATTATGGAATTGTCATTCACCACATATCGCATATGAATATAACAGGCACACATATTAACTACTATCGTCTTTGCCCCAGAAAATTGTGGCTGTTTGCCAATCAAATAGAGATGGAGCAAACTTCTGATCTCGTTGCCGATGGGAAAGTTATTGAAGAAGAATCTTATCTGCAACGAAGCGAAAAATATTCACAAATAGAGCTGTCGTGCGATTACAAGGGCATATCACTAAGTGGCAAAATCGATTTCTTCAACACCGTGAAAAAGGTTGTTCACGAAACAAAGAGAAGCAACAAGGTGGAGGATGCGCACATATGGCAATTGAAGTTTTATTTGTGGTTGCTGCAATTAAACGACATTGATGCTGAGGGAGGAGTAATTGAATATCCAAAATTAAGATTAACTGAAAAGGTGCTATTGGAAGATAGGGATATCAAATATTTGGAGGCGACAGTTGTTGATATGAAAAAACTGATTGACAGCGATAACTGTCCTCCTGCTATCAACGCCAGAATATGCAAAAGCTGTAGCTACTATGATTTTTGTTATGTGGATGAAGAATGACTTTAGAATAGATGTCAAATGAGAAAATCTTATTATCTCTTTAATCC
>JBAYOH010000076.1:0-3358 GCA_041678455.1 Methanofastidiosum sp. | reverse complement strand
TTTCCAGAGGCGAACTGTATCACTTTAGCATCACTGAGCTTTCAGAGATGATCATGTCCATCGAGCATGCTATACGCTACACCGAAGGGTACAGATTTTTGCTTTTGTGCTTCGGCAACGAAGGATCTTCAGATAAGGCCAAGAGGGTCATGAAAGGCATGGAGGATTACCTGCAACAAGTCAAGGATGTGTACCGATTCAAGGTCAATGAAAAAAATAAGAAGGTGGCTTTCTTGAAAGGAGAAATTTATTAGAGGTGGCTTTATGGAAAAAAGATACAATGAATTTGAGATGAAACTTATTTCTTATTATGACAAGCATAAAGACCTTCTAGAAACTCTGGCCAAGTATGATGATGTGTTGCTTCAGGCAATTGCGTTATCTTTTATAAAGAATGTAGAGGATATCAAAAAAAGAAATTGATTTGCAATAATTTTATTTTTTTTCTAAAAAATAGATAAGGGCTTCTAAATACTATTTCAGTGCCCCGTACGGGATTTGAACCCGTGCCACGGCCTCGAAAGGGCCGCATTCTTGACCGGACTAGACTAACGGGGCCTAACAAACCATTTTTATAAATACTTATAAAACTTTTGGTTATTTAACTCAAGTATTTTTCTGGATTCTGGTCAAAACTCTTCTTGCACCCAGGAGCACAGAAGTAATATGTTTTGCCTTTGTAGTTACTCTTAAACTTTGCAGTTTTTTCATCAACTGTCATTTTACAAACTGGATCAATTGCCAAAATATCCCTCCTTTAATTTTTTTCTGGATTAAATCTTTTTAGCATGAGTGAAAGTGTTACTACTGTAACGGAACTCATAGCCATAGTAAAACCTGCAAACTCAGGCCTTAAGGTAATCCCAAATGTTGGATATAAAATTCCTGCGGCAACAGGTATGAGCGCAGTATTGTAAGCAAACGCCCAAAAAAGATTCTGTTTTATTCGTTGCATAACCTTTTTACTTAACTTAATGGCGGATACAACGTCTCTTATATCATTCTTAACTAGAACTATGTCTCCACTTTCTATTGCAACGTCAGTTCCACTGCCAATTGCTATACCCACATCTGCTTGAGCTAGAGCGGGCGCGTCATTTATGCCATCTCCAACAAAGGCTACAATTTCTCCATTATTTTGGAGCCTTTTGACTTCTTTGGCCTTATCTTCAGGGAGGACTTCTGCAAGTATATTTTTTATTGATAAAATTCTACCTATTGCTGAAGCAGTACGCTTATTGTCTCCAGTAATCATATATACTTTAATTCCCGAATCCATCAGTTTTTTAATAGATTCTTTTGAAGTTTCCTTTAGGGTGTCTGCAATTCCAATTATCCCTGAAAGCTTGTTGTCAATTGATATTAAAACTGCAGTCTTCCCCTCATTTTCAAGTTTTGTTATTTGCTCTTCAATTTCATTTTTAATTGGAATTTTTTTCTCATTGAAAAGGGTTCTATTTCCAATTATTACTTCTTTTCCAGAAACAGTTGCCTTTACACCTTTTCCTCCAAATGTATCAAAATTCTTACTCCCCGATAGCACAATACCTTTCTCTTTAGCACTTTTGACTATTGCATTTGCTAAAGGATGGTCTGAATTCTTTTCTACACTTGCAGCTATCTTGAGAAATTGATCTTTATCTATGTCAAATGTGATTATATCTGTGACATCTGGCTTACCTTTGGTTAAAGTTCCAGTTTTATCAAACAAGACTGCAGTTAACTTCTCTGAAAGCTGTAAAGCATCTCCATTTTTAATTAGAATTCCTAAATCTGCCCCTTTTCCAATCCCGACTGTAATTGCAGTTGGAGTTGCAAGCCCAAGGGCACAGGGGCATGCGATAACAAGAATTGAAATTAAACTTGTTATGGCGAATAAAAATGTACTGTTAAAAATATAGTACCAACTTACGAAAGATATGGTAGCAATTGCTAAAACTGTAGGTATAAAGTAACTTACGGCCTTATCTGCAATTTTTTGTATTTCGGGTTTGGACCCTTGAGCTTCTTCTACTAACTTTATTATCTGAGAAAGTACTGTATCTTTCCCAACCTTTGCAGCCCTAAAATTTAGAACACTATTTTTATTTAGAGTTGCACCAATTACTTTACTTCCTTTTTCCTTGAAGACAGGGATAGGCTCTCCAGATATCATTGATTCGTCGACATAGCTTTGCCCGGAAAGAATTTCTCCATCAACAGGGATTTTTTCTCCAGGTTTTACTATAACTACATCCCCAACAATAACATCTTCTATTGAAATTTCTACTTCTTTTCCACCACGAATAACTGTAGCACTCTTTGCTTGCAACCCCATCAATCTTTTGATAGATTCAGACGTCTTTCCCTTTGCCCGTTCTTCAAGAAATCTACCTAAGGTTAAAAATGTAGCAAGCATCACAGCAGCTTCGTAAAACATGAATTCACTGCCCAATAAGATATTAAAAGTACCCAGGATACTTGAAAAGAAGGCAACGCCAATACCCATTGAATACATAACGTCCATATTTAGATTCCTGTTCTTAAGTGACCTGTAAGCTGCATTAAATATAGGATAACTTAAATATATGAAAGCTGGCAGAGCAATTAAAAACATTAGAAATGGCATAGATATGCCATGCGGTAGCATCATCGTTGGTGCGTACATTAACCCCATCAATATAGCAGAATCTACTACACCAACAATTATCCGGTATTTCTTGTTTCTCTGACTTTCTTCTAGTTTAAGATCCTCTAAGGCTTCTCCTTCAACTCCAAGATATTGGTATCCTGATTCTTCTATTGCTTTTTTCATATCAGGTATTGAAACAACTTTGGGATTAAAAGTCACATAAACTTTTTCAGAAGATACATTCACATTGACTTCAACAACACCGTCTAATCTTGCCAAAGCACTTTCAATTGAGTTGGCACACATTACGCATGTCATCCCGCCAACTTTTAGAACAACTTTTTCATTTATCACATCGTAGCCCGCATCCTTTACAGCACTGTCAAGATCGTTAATCTTCAGTATTTTTGGGTCATATTCTACAGACGCAGTTTCCCTTGCAAGATTTACTTCTGCCCTAGAAACTCCCTCTAAATTTAAAAGAGATTTTTCTATAGTTGTAGCGCATGTTGCGCATGTCATGCCGGTTACTTTAATCTCTGCTTTTTTAGTTTCTTTCCCCGCCATTTTATTCCCTACCTATACTTATTATTGTTAATAGTATTTATATCTATTTAGTAATTTAATGAGGTATGTGCAAAATAGATTTCTAAAATGGTTAATTTTAAATACTTAGGGGTTTGGTTTGGGGTTGTGCTCGCACCCAAACCATACTGAAAGCAATTTTTGATGAATATAAAGATTGCG
>JBAYOH010000075.1:0-3448 GCA_041678455.1 Methanofastidiosum sp. | reverse complement strand
GGCTTGAATAGCTTCCAATCAATAAGTTTGTCTATATCGTTTAATCTGTCGCCTAGCTTTTGAAGGCGTTCATACCCTCTTTTCAAGGCAAAATCAATCAAGCTGTCCATGACAACTAAAACCCGCTATTGGTATATAAATTTAACCAATAGCAGGAATAGAACCGAAGTTAATCAAAATTCTCTTAATAATATAGTTCTAAGAAATATCAAAACTAATCTTTATCCTTGTAAGCCTTTAATGTTGTCTTGAACATCCTGCCATGTGTTGGATATCTAAGATGCAATAATTCATGGAGTATGATCTCTCTCCTAAAATCTTTAGATTTTGATAAAAGCGATAAATCAAAAGTAAGCCTGCCATTAATTGAGCAGCTTGCAAGTTTTCTTGTCATAGTCCTAAACTGAATCGACTTAGGCATGACATCAAGGTCTTTTGCAATTTCACCTACTTCTATCTTGAAATCCTCACGTGTTATCATTTGGTACACCTTTTAGAAGATTCATAGTTTCTTTTGCAAAGGTATTTAGCTCCTTTGGATCTTCTATGCCACTATGGATTAGCATCTGGTATATCGCTTTTCTAATCTCTCTCTCATGCTGCTCACTTTCCTTCCATGAAGGATATTTTTCGAATGTCTCCTTTAACTCCCAAGAGAGCTTTTCAGCATCCTTAATTTTTTTATCCCTAAGTATCCAGTAAACAGAGAATATTTCAAGGGGCATTTTTAGTTTTTCCTTCTCTTCTTCTGCTTTTTCTATCTCTTCTGTAAGCCTCAATAATCCGTCAAGAGTCTCTTTTGTTTCAGTTTGTCTTTCAAGATAATGGGAGACTATCTCCTCTGCCTTCTGCCCAATAGAAAGAAGGTATGGCGAGCCCCCGACATTTTTTTCAATAAAGAAATCAAGAGATTTGTAAGTGTTAAAAATCTTAATCTTATCTGGCCTCTTTTCCTTTTTTATCTTTTCAATCGTATCACTATTGATTTCATAGATATCAAACCCGCCTCTTACATCACTAGAAGAAGTTTTGGCCTGGACAAGCTCCATAGTTTTCCTAGATATCTCTTTGTCAATTGGCACATGAGGCTCATACATCTCTCTAACAATCTCATAAATCCTTGTGAGTTCTATCATGTCCTGAATAAATGGCCTTAAAAATGAGTCCGGGGAGAGTATTTCATATGATGTTTCAAGCTCTTTATACTCTTTGTAGAAGGATTCTCTTGCATTCTTATCAAGAAAATGATCTATTATAGCTTCAGTCTTTTTATCCCCTGACAATCCATTCCCAATTGATAGGTATTTTGTACTTAGCTCTTTGTGCAATTTAATAAAATGATCTTTTATCGTTTTTATGTCGTGAACTGCTCCAGTAATGTCTGTCTCATCAAATGCCAGGGCTTTCTTTAGATTTGAAAAGATGCCTACGAAATCCAAAACAAACCCGGATCTCTTTTTCTTTCCATTTTTGTCCTCATAAGGTCTATTGACTCTCGCTATAGCCTGGAGGAGAACATGATCCCTCATCGGTTTATCCAGATACATGCAGTAAAGGATTGGTGCATCAAAACCAGTCAAAAGTTTTTCAGTCACGATCAAAATCTTTGGGAGCTTTTCAGGAGATCTAAATGACTTTCTTATCTCTTTTTCCTCTGTTGTACTGAGGTGGTATCTTGATAGCTCTTCACTATCGTTTTGAGCAGGACTATAAACTACGCTAGAATATTCTTCTGGAAGATATTTATCTAAGGCTGATTTGTATAAGGCGCATGCTTCCCTATCGACTCCAACAAGAAATGCCTTGTACCCCATAGGCTCTATGTAGTCTTTGTAGTGCATGGCAACATACTTTGCAATTTCATCTATTCTTTGAGGAGATTTCATCATTGTTTTTAGAGTGACCGCTCTCTCCAAGATCTTATTAAGCTGATCTATATCGCTTACCCCTTCAGCCTCCTTTAGATCAAGAAATTCTTTTTCAAGAACTTCCCTATCCACGAGAAGCTTATTTGGGGCCAACGTATAGTTTAATGGAACAGTTGTACCATCGTCTATTGATTCTGCTATGCCGTATTTATCGAGGTAGCCTTTTGGAAGATCATCCTTTCCAAATGTGATAAAGGTACTTGAACCGTGAGATGTTCTATCAATTGGAGTTCCAGTAAATCCAAGATAAGTTGCATTGGGAAGGGCTCCCATAAGGTAGTTTCCAAGCTTTCCGCCTGTCGTCCTGTGTGCTTCATCTACCAAAACAAAGATATTGCCTCTTTTGTTTATGTTTTCAGGCATGCCCTCAAACTTATGGATCATTGAGACTATTAGGCCTCTCCTGTCTTCTGATAGTAAGTGCCTTAAATGGTCCTTGCTTTCTGCAACTTCCAAGTAATCTATACCTATAGATGAGAGATTCCCAAAAAGTTGTGATTCCAGCTCATTTCTATCGACTAGCATTAAAACAGTTGGATTCTGAAGCACTTGATTTTCTAACAATGCTTTAGCAGTTAGGATCATTGTGTAAGTTTTACCTGATCCTTGAGTATGCCAGATAAGGCCACGCTTTTTATTGGGGTCAGAGGCCCTTTCAACTAGCTTTGAAACTGCCCTCATCTGGTGTGGCCTCATAACGACCTTTTTTAGCTCGTCGTCAGATCTTGAAAATAAAATGAAGTCAGAAATTACTCTGGAGATATGGCTCCTATCAATAAATGCCTTAACAACCTCTTCAAAGTTTCCTTTCTTTTCGTCCTTCCAGTTAAGAAGGCCTTTTTCAGAGATATTCCATGTCGGGCTGTAAAAATACCTGATAAGGTGTGTAAGTGAATATATTTGGAGGACGGCCATAAGTTCTGGTCCTTCTCTATGGTATCTTTTAATCTGCCTAAACGCTTTTGTAATTCCTTCCTTAATATAGGGGCCCTTTGCCTCAACGACCGCTACTGGAAAGCCATTTATGAAAAGGATGATGTCTGGCCTTATTCTGTACTTGCCGTTTGTATATTCATATTCTTCTGTTATGTGGAACTTATTGTTATTGACATCCTTAGTATCGATAAACTTGATATTTTTCTCACGTTTTTCTTCCTGGACAAATACAGTCTTTAGTCCTTTCAAATATTCCCATGCGTTAAGATTTCCTTCAATTGATGGCTGAAGCTGCTCTAGCTTTCTTATTAGCTCTTTGGCATTTTCTCTTGTTATTGAATCGGGATTTAGTTTGATAAGCTGGGCAATAAAAATATCCCTTAAGATTATGCCAGATTTACCATTTCTAAGGGCTTCTGCTTCTTCTGGATCTAGGTATTCCCATCCTGACTCAATAGCATATTTTATGAATGGCCTCTGAACAGATGGTTTTTCTGCACCAGTTGTCAGGCTACCTCCTCCCTTACTCTAATTTTTCCAGTCATCAGATCATTTAAGAGAGACTGGAATAGTTTTTCTAAGGC
>JBAYOH010000074.1:0-3546 GCA_041678455.1 Methanofastidiosum sp. | reverse complement strand
GTGCCGCTGGGGAACTTCATAGGACTTTTAGAAAAGGAGGTAGAAAACTATAAAGCGAAATAATTATCAGATAACACATGCTCTTGAAGATCATGAATAAGTTAATAAACAAATTATTTATCTTCTTTTCATGAAAAAGAACTATTTGACCATTGTCATTTCTGCTATCTTTTTTGGTCTAATAATCCCCGGTGGACAGTTTTTTTCTAACCTAGGTTTTTCTCTTTATGAAATCTCAGTCTACTCTTTATTGTTTATTTTTGTGTTTACATTACCCATAATTGTTATTAAAAAAATAATTCCTATTAGGCGGGATAATCTTTTCTTTTTTTTAATGTATGGACTTATTGGCGCTTTATTACAATTGACCCAATATGGCGGTGTTATATTTGGAACTCCTGTTGCTATTGTTGCCCTATTACTTTACACACAGCCTATATGGACAACATTTTTTGGGAGGATACTACTCAATGAAAAAATATCTAAAATGAAAACATTGTCAGTTACAGTCGCATTTCTTGGTGTCGTCTTTCTTCTTTCTCCTTGGAACATTGGTAATGTTGGTAGCACAAAAGGATTGATTTCTTCTTTGCTTGCTGGGATATTCCTTTCTCTATGGGTCATTTTTGCTAGAAAAACAGGGATAAAAAAGGACTATTATATAAATACAGTCTCTGCTTATTCTTTAATATCATTTTTTTGGTTAATACTTTTATTTCCTTTGATTAAATTCTTCTATCAAAATGAATATCTGACAAGACTATCCTACAATTTTCCCACTATTTATTGGGTATACTTTAGTTTATTTTGTCTAATTGCTGCATTCTTGCCAAACTCCTTATTCTATAAAGCTATCGAGAAAGTAGAAGCGTCAAAAGCGGGTATAATACTCCTTCTAGAGCCAGTTGTTGCATCTATCGTGGCGATGATAGTATTTAGCCAGTATCTTAATTCAAGTATATTTGTTGGAGGAGGATTAATCCTCATATCAAACTATTTGGCAATAAAAGAGAATTAAAAAACTGCAATATATTTCTATGGCTCAGAATAATCTTATCTATA
Source organism: Methanofastidiosum sp. (assembly GCA_041678455.1). Classification (GTDB taxonomy): domain Archaea; phylum Methanobacteriota_B; class Thermococci; order Methanofastidiosales; family Methanofastidiosaceae; genus Methanofastidiosum. Next base: position 2,484 of record JBAYOH010000074.1, on the reverse strand, counting down.
TGAAAAATAGTGATATCTCACATGGAATAGAATCTGATATAACTTGCGGATTAATAGAGTAAGCATATAAACTGGGAAATTGCAGATCTAGAGTTACTAAGAGAATATGAAACTTATCCCAAAAATTTACTAGAAAACTATTTCAGAGAGATTAGTATCGGTTTAAAAGTTCCAGGTGAAGTTATTGAAAAACTTCCATAGAGTAGGCCTATCTATGCAAAACATCATGTTATGATTAATGACAGATTAGATTCTATAGCCTATAATATTTCAAGATTTTTAGAATCTAAAAAATATAAAGCTCTTCCTATACCTGCTTCTAAACCACTAAAAGATCTTAAATGGGAGGGTTTTATTTTTCACCGTGCTATTGCAAGAACTGCCGGCGTAGAATGGATTGGAAAATCATTAAATTTAATAACTAAAGAATATGGCCCAAGAATCCGTTTTGCGTCGATATTGACAAATGCCTCCCTTGGAATGGGGAAACCTTTAGGAAACAGATGTGGCGAATACCAAGATTGCATTGATAGTTATATTGTTGGAGCATTAAAAATTACTATTTTCAAGGGTTACCTCAAGAAAATAGAAATTGCCCTTAACATAGATAAATGTGTTTCAAAACTTCAAGAATTTTCAAAAGATTCTGATTTAGGTGTTATGATTTGTGACATATGTTTAAAGGTGTGCCCTTGGGTAAAGAATTAATAAATACTTCAATTTATAAAATTAAAAGTAGTATTAAAATAAATACAAAGAAAGGTTAATCCATCAAGAATATTGCGGCAGCTATGGCAGTTGTCCATTTACCACACGCATCGCCTTTTGTTGCAATGGCTATGCTTTCACTGTCAATTATTTTACCACTTGCTTTATATATCTCATTTCTTTCGTCCCAAGCCGTATCTGGATTAAAGTCTATACCTAAAGTCGTTGCTAACATTGTAGCTGCAAGGTCTTCAGCATAATCTCCAGAAAACTTTTCATCTTGCCCAAACATGTGCACTTCACTTAGGTACCCATATGCACCTTTCTCTGAAGGAACTGCAAGTCCTACTGCAGAAGATAATTGCCTATGGGGCTCATCTGTAGCATTTCTTGCCATTACACAATAAGCTATTTGGCCTGTCTTCAAACATTTAAGCCCTTCTTCTCTCGATATAATCTCACAATGAGGGGGAAGAATGCTTGATACGTAAACAAGATTGCATTTTTCTATTCCTGCTTCTCTTAGTGCAAGCTCAAAAGACTGAAGTTGGTCTTTGTGAACTCCTTTTCCTTTAACAAAGAACACCCTTTTAGGCACCATGGTTTAAAACTATTATATGGGTATTTAAGGGTTTTGGAACGCAATTATTAGGCAAATACCCCTTTAATCCTTTAATAGAAAGTATTACTCAAATTGATTACGAATAAATTAATAAAAAAAATAAAAAGTCTTAATTTATATTTTAAATATTATTTAAAGTTCAAATTTAATCTAAATATCGATTTTAAGCCTGGAATAGATTTTTAATATTAAATCCAAAGAATTTTGATTAGTTTCAGACCTATTTTCGCTATTAGTTAAATTTATATGTCAATAGCAGGTTTTAGTTGTCATGGATAGCTTGATTGATTTTGCCTTGAAAATGGAGTATGAACGCCTTCAAAAGCTAGGCGACAGATTAAACGATATTATCAGCTTCATACCCCTTCTAAAAGGAGGGTCTAGCATTAGCCATCGAAGAATTTGGGAAATGGCCCAAAATTTGGATAAAAAGAGTTAAGAAACACTATGGAGCGCCCGAAGATTTATAAAATTAAAAAGATAAAAAAAATAGAGATTAATCGTAATCCTCTAAATTAATTTATCAAAATATTCTAAAACTTTATAAATATTAGTTAATGACAAGAATAATATGTTCCCTATTGCAGACGAAAATTTTTCGGTAGAAAGACCTTATATAACATATGGATTGATAATCTCAAATATTGTCTTATATACAATTAATTTTCTTACTGGAAACTCATTAAACAACATATTTGCTTTTGTTCCCAAAAATTTTCTTTTGGGTATGGAACCTTGGACAATTATTACTCACCAATTTATGCATGGTGGGTGGGGCCATCTTTTAGGAAATATGTGGTTTCTTATAATATTTGGCGATAATATTGAGGCAACTATTGGAAAGGGAAAGTACCTTTTTTTTTATCTACTTTGTGGGATTATTGCTGCACTTTCACATGTTGCATTTAATCTTGATTCATTTATTCCAACGGTGGGTGCATCCGGGGCGATATCTGGAGTTCTAGGCGCGTATATAATTCTTTACCCAAAAAATAAGATTAGCACAATAATACCTTTTGGATTTATTAGGATTTATAAAATTGAGGCCCTTTATTACCTTGTGATATGGTTTGTTCTACAATTAGTATTCAATTTTACTGACCCATATGGAGGAGTTGCCTATATGGCGCATCTTGGTGGATTTGTTGTAGGTG
>JBAYOH010000073.1:0-3579 GCA_041678455.1 Methanofastidiosum sp. | reverse complement strand
ATATCGTGAAGAAAAATTGTCGGGGTGACAAGATTTGAACTTGCGACCCCTCGCCCCCCAGACTATATTTTTATTTCATATATTTTCATTTGATTTCTTAGAATATCAACAAACATTACTATTTTAGAGGAATTTACAAAATAGATATATGAAATAAAATGCATCTATGTGAATAAAATGTTTCAACCATGTTTCAACCAGAGAAAATATTATGGCATCAGTAAAAGTAATTTTATACGAACATAAAAAGTTAAAAGATGGCTCACATCCAATCCTTGTTCAAGTAATAAAAGACAGGAAAAGGAAAACTATATCAACAGGACATTCAGCACTAAAGTCCCAGTGGAATAAAAAATCTGACCTACCAAATAGTAAACATCCAAATCAATCTCTTTTAACCAGCAGGATAAAAAGAATAAAAACTGATATCAATGATATTGTACTTACTTTAGAGAATAAGCGTAAACCATTTAATGTTGAAGATATTATAAATGCTTTTAAAAGGAAAAAAACGGATATTACTTTTCAGGAGTATTGTAACCAACTAGTTAATTCTTTAAAAGAATCAGGGAAAACAGGTAATTCTAATGCTTATTTATATTGCTCTAAATCAGTTAATTCATTTATTGGAGATAAAGAGATTTTGTTAGATGAGATTGATTATAAATTTGTGAAAAACTATAAAGAATATCTTCAGAAGAAAGAACAAATTGTAAATAAAGGAACTGATAAAGAGTACATTAAGAAATTGTCAGATAATGGGATTTCTTTTTATCTAAGAACACTGCGAGCAATCATCAACAAAGCCATAAAAGACGATTTAATTGATGAAACCTCCTATCCCTTCAAGAACATATCAATCAAGTCCCAAAAGACCCGCAAAAGGGCTGTAAATAAGGATGTGATCAAAATGGTGGAAGAGCTGGATGTTTCAAAAGAGGAGAACCTGCAATTCTGGAAAGACTTGTTCATGTTTAGTTTTTACAACAGGGGAATGAATTTCGTTGATATGGCCTTTTTGAAAGTAAAAAACATTGAAAATGCCAGATTAAACTACACCAGACAAAAAACCGGTCAGCAATTCAGTATTAAAATTACTGAAAAAGCTAGAGTAATTATTGATCGGTATAATGACTTGAAAGACCCTGAATCATATGTGTTCCCTATTATTTACCGAAAAGGGAAAGAATATATGGACTATCGGAATGCGATGAGGCTGATGAATAAAAAACTGAAAAAAATTTCCAATTTATTAAAGCTTGACGTACCTTTAACCACTTACGTTTCAAGACACTCTTGGGCAACTATAGCAAAACGCTCTGGTATTGCCACTGCGGTTATTTCTGAAGGGTTAGGTCATGAATCGGAAGAAACTACCCAGGTGTACCTTGACAGTTTTGAAAATAATGTACTGGATGATGCTAACGATTTAATCATAAGCTGATAATTAATTATGGAAGAAGAAATTAATAAAAAAATTGAAAAAGTTAAATCACTTTTAAACAACAGGTTTCCAAATTATTTCTTTAATCTTAAAGCTCCTGATTACATAGAATTTGAATTACAATTTGAAGGTTATAAAAGTTCTTTTTCTTTTAAAAACAGTTTTGGCAGGAAGGTGGATGATTTAATTTTTGAATTAAAAAAGAATATAATCTTCGATAAGATTTCAAAGGAGTATCTCAAATTACTTCTTGATGAACTTTCGATGACTATCAGTGCTTACGAGCAAAAAAATATCAGGGGAATAAAATTTTATTTTCAGTCCGATGCATTAATTTCTGTTTATGATGGCCTATTGCAATATTTCACAATTGAGAATGTTGATAAATATTTATTTGATGAAGTAGTTAAAGTATCTCAGTTAAAATATGATTATACCATTAAATTAATTAACGAATTGAAAAAAATATTGCATAATGATAAACAAATTGGGTTAGAAGAAATGAAATTAAATATTGATGAATTTTTTGAACTACTTTTTGATCAGGACCCCCATTACATTCAAGATCTTGATAACAATTATGAAATAACTGGAATTGATGAAGATTTTGTAATAGTGCGATATAAAAATTTTAAAAATTCAGAAAGTTATAGAGTTACTATGTTTGAGAATGGAAGAAAAATATTACGTCAATTAAAAATCGACCATTCTAATCAAAAAATAAACGATGAATATTTATATAGCTATCTGGATGACTTGAAATTTGAAGAAAATAATTTTATAACTATAACATTTGAAGAAAAGGAATATATCTGCCATATACATGCGTATTTCACTTCTGATTTACCCCATTTTTTGACCGAAAAAAAATATGAATTAAATAACCCGGGTAACTGGCTTAAAGGTGAGTTCGCTAAATATAATTTTTTTCGTCATGAGCTAATTCAAGTTATGATTAAATCAATTGAATCGTATATCAATAAAAAAGAAATCATTGAAGATAAAACACATGAAAGGCTTGAACTTATAGTACCATTATCTGATATTACATTATTGTTTCGATTGCTTGAAGAAAATAAAGTTTTTAAAGCTAAAAGAAATACGCATATTCACAGAGTTATTCAAAATTCGTTTAATGCACCAGGCAAAGACCTGTTTAATGAAGGATCTATTAAAAATGTATTTAATGATCCAGAACCTAATTCTGTAAAAAACTTGGAAATCTTACTAACAAATATGAGAATCTCTTTAAAAAAATTCTGACATAATTTTCTAATATTCTGCTAATTACACAACATGTCGACATCAAAATGACACCTTGTCGACATGAAATTCTATTGCTATACTCCATACCTTAGTTCCGAAGATTGAAGCTGAGTACACACCAGCTTAGCTTCTTTCGACTGGTGGTTCTAAAATTATTAACGCTAAAACTTTAGAAAAATGGATTTAGTAATTGAATTTAAAAAATTGAAAGAAGGACAAGAACAAATTTTGGACTTCTTAAAAAACAGTACTTCAAAAGAAACGAAACTGAGAGTTTATTCACTGAATGAATTGGCTAAACTGTTTGGTGTAACTAAAAGAACCATCTACAACTGGAAAGATGAGGGCAGATTACCAATAACCATTATTGGTTCTAAATCTTACATGACTGAGCAACAGCTTCAGGAATTTTTGTTGAAAAATGAAGTTAAACCTATCAAAGCTGGGAGGGTTTAGTCATGTTAGAATTAAATTTGAATCTGCCGTTAGCTCTGCCACCCCATGAATCAACCAATGCGTCTGGCAAGCAAAGACCCATTAAAGATTATTACACAGGGAAAGAGCTTTATGAATTGGGTGTCAAGAAAATTCCGATGCTGGTTGAGGGCTTGTTCTTAAAAACCGGAATAATGGTGCTTGCGGGCAGTAGTGATGTAGGGAAAAGTACTTTAGCAAGACAACTGATTCTTTCAATTGCTGAAGATAGGAAACAATTTCTTGGTTGGAATCTTAACCCTAAATACAACAAAGCTATTTACGTTTCAACAGAAGATGACAGTATTGCTATTTCTTATGCCTTAAATAAGACCGTGAAAGATGAAATTGAAAAGAATCATCTCGATAATATTAGGTATGTTTTCGATTCAACT
>JBAYOH010000072.1:0-3657 GCA_041678455.1 Methanofastidiosum sp. | reverse complement strand
AATCAGAGTGTATATAATCATCTAAAGTCTTAGTGTTTAACTTTAGTTCTATGCTGTTTCCTGTTGATTTAAGATGTTTTTTTGGCATGTTCTTATAGAAGAGTTTATGATTTTCTCTTTCTTTTATATATTGAGAATCATAGTATACTTTCCATATTTTTTCTATGTCGACTTCATTGTCTAAGTCAATTAATAGCTTAACTTTCTCTATTATTTCGTTTAGGCTTCTTGAATCTTCATATCTTTTGTAAGAATTAGCACAATAATAAGATATCCAAACTCTATGTTCATTGCCTAGAATAATCATATTTTTTTGAAATCTTCTAGCAAAAATATCTGTAACTAATCTTCCTATTCTATGTTTGGGCTTCATATAACCAAAAAGTATCTTATCATTTATCAAATTGAATCTAACAAATCCCATCATTCGATGTATCTCTGACCTAACTTCTCCAACTTTCCTTCTAATCTTTAATATTTCAGAATCTGTTGAAGTATTCAATTCATGCCAAGATATTTTTGTTGATATTTCTAAAAGAATTAGAGGAACATTCCTATTCATTAAAAGATATTCCGATACGCTTATTGAGTCTGACATCCAATCCACTGGTCTAATCTAGAATATTCTCCGCCATTTATTTTCAAAAATGGTGTAGCATTTTTTACTCGTACTCCTAAGTTTAGAAGTTGCTCTTTTTTGTAAATTTTGTTCTTTTTTCTATAATTCACAATTCTATGTGCACTTTTTGGCCCTATTCCTGGAACTCTCAAGAGTTCATCATATGATGCATCATTTGGATCTGTAGAGGAATCGAGAGTATTCAATGCAATGTAAAGTTTTGGATCTTTATTATTCAGGAAACCCTCTTCATCAAATGCTATTTCAATTTCACTTTCAGAAAATTTATACACTCTGTATAACCAATCCATCTGGTAAAGTCTGTGTTCCCTCCAAGTAGGCTGTGCAGATAGTCCTTCTAAAGAGGTCGTGGCGATGGGATTAAAAGCGGAATAATATACTCTTTTTAACATCATTTCTTTGTATTCTTTAAGAGTTCTTTTGAATATATCAAAATCACTTTCCCCACAAGCCCCCACAACTAGTTGAGTTGTCTGGCCAGCAGGTAATTCTTTTTTTATTTCTAATTTTTTGATATAATGCTGCCTCTTTAAGATATCACTCGCATAATTTTTGGTACTACTTAATTCAGAAAGGTAATTTTTAGAAGGAGTTTCAATATTTACACTTAGCCTGTCAGCAATCTCCGATGCCTGCTTGATATATTCGTAAGATACCCCAGGCAAGATCTTAAAGTGGACGTACCCCGCAAAATTATATTTGTCATTTAAAATTTTTAGAGTCTCTATCATTTTTTCTGTAATTATATCCTCATCTGAACTAACACCAGAACTTAAAAAAAGTCCTTCTATGTAATTTCCCTTGTATAATGAGATGGTGATCCTTGCTAGCTCTTCTGGAGTATATGAATAAATGCTTTTAGAGCCTTTGTAATCAGTTGAATTTTGGCAGTATTTGCAATCATGGGTGCAGTAGTTTGTGAACAGAGTTTTGAACATAGAAACGCAACGACCATTTGCAGTAAAAGAATGACAAATTCCTGACCTTGTTACGTCACCCAAAACTTCATTTTGGTCAACAACTCTTCTAGTTGAGGAAGAGGTACAAATATCATGTTTAGTTCCTTGACCCAAGACATCTATCTTTGACAAATCAATACTTTCAAATATTTTTCCCTCATCCCCAATACAATCATACTCGCTTTGAGTTGCAAGATGAATTATTTTATCAAGGGAAGTCATAAAAACTGCTATTATTTTTTTTATATATAACCTTAGAGGGCATTATTTTATTTTTCAGATAAAGAATAGATATTATTTAAAATAAAACTTTTATTATGAAAGATTCTTCTTTTTAATTACAGTTCCTTTTATATTTCCTCTAAGTGCTTCTATCAAATTACTTTTTTTAGTTAAATTGATAACATCTATTTCTATGCCCAAGTCAAATATTGGAAGTATCTCTGAAAATTTGCCTTCCATCCCCCCTGAAGCATCTCCAGTATCTTTGGCAAATTTAAAGACTTCTTTGATATTGCCTTCTGTTATAGTATCAATTAATTTAACATTTTCTTTCTTTGGATCTCCAGTATATATGCCATCTACGTCCGTTCCGAATATGACTCTTGAAGGCTTAAGCAGTTTTGATAGATACGATACTATTTGATCCCCTGATAATATTGAGAATACTCTAGTTCTATCAAAGACAAGGTCTCCTGTAAATACCGGTAGTAATCCAAGTTCTATCGCCCTTAGTAAAGGTTCTTTATGAAATTCAACGATTCTGCCGTTTGAGGTAATAAAATTAGAAAAAGTACCTATCTTCACGGGCGTTAACCCATTTTGCATCAGAGATTTTAGTATAATGCCGTCAAGTTCACTAATACTAGCTCGTGTTTCAGAAAAACCTTTAAGTTGGTAATCATCAAAATAACCTTTTCCCAAAGAATATTTCTTTGCAATAGGGTGTCCATAAGAGCCAGCTCCGTGGATCAATATTGATACTCTTCCAGACTCTTTAATCTCTTGGGCGAGAGTAGAAATTACTTCCATATTTGGGGTAAAGTCTTCACTTTTTTTAGTGATTGCTGAGCCCCCTGCTTTTATTATAATCATGATGATAATAATAAAGATGTTAATAAAAAGTTTTCTATTGGATTAATAATTTGTATACAAGGGATTAGAAGATTTATGTAAAGCCTCAACTTTTTCAATAAAAATTCCCATTAGAAATCCAATTATAAAAAAGAACCCCAGAAGCATAAAGCTAAGCATTACTATAGACGTCATGAAAAGGTTGAAAACAAACATCTCAAATCCTATAATACATCCCAAACTGAAAACAATTAGCGAGCCTAAGTTTGACATTTGCATATCTCTTTTTTGTGGCACCTTGTCTATAACATCATCGATGAGTGTCTTGACTTCATTTATTAACTCTAAGTCATTATGTTGCTTGGAAGCCATAGGACGTGTATACTAAATCTTCTTTATAACTTTTGTGGTTTAATAGCTGTTTTACGGCCATAAACTAGTAAATATAAGTAAAATATAGATTCTCCAAATAACCTAAAATTGTTCAATTTATTTTTCAATAATATAAAATAATTTATAATTATTAAAAGTCAATAATAAACCGAAAAGTTTATATAGATGAATACTAACATTTATTATTGTATTACAGATTTTCAATTTTTTTGTTTTTAACTATTTATGTCAAAATGGAGATAAAAAAATGAATGAGGCAGTGATATGACCTCCTTGTCAGATAAAGAGTACGAAAACATTACTATTCCTAAAGATGATTTATCTAGAGAATCTATAATTATTTTGGATTTAGTTCCGGGGATAATTCATGGAATTAATAATCCTTTGACTTCGGCCATGGTTAGTACTGAAATATTACAAGAAGAACTCATTAAATTAAGAAAAGAAGCAAATGAAAACAACATTAATATTAAGAGGATTACGATTAACCTCTATTTTTTTCCTATCTTTTCAATTTTATAAATCTTGGGGCGCTTCATCGTGTTTCTTAACTCTTTTTATCCAAATTTTGGGTCACTTCCCAAAATTTTT
>JBAYOH010000071.1:0-3662 GCA_041678455.1 Methanofastidiosum sp. | reverse complement strand
ACAGTAACTAGCTTTTGTTATTTTGGTAGTGATCCTACTATAATCGCAGACGGCAATAAGCCCAAAGGTGGCGCTGAATTAGTATCAAGACCTGAAGTAGGAGTAGCAGGAAAAGGTCTTTCCTCAGCTGAGCAAACTTTCACATGGGTCTACAGAGCAACAGCACCTGGAACGATCAAATTCGATTTTAAACCTCTAGTTACAACATCAGGAAATACTAAAGTTTCAAACCCAGTAACAATTACTTCAAACTCTCTTCCAATGCTTAATTTCATGAAGATACTTGGATTTGGAAACGAATCAGCCTAAATTATTTTATTTATTTTTATCAATTATTCTTTTTCTATGCAGTAAGCCTTATATTTATCCTGAATTATCCTTCGCTATCAAGAAGACCTGATACAATGCCAATTGACTTTTCCAAACTAAAAAAGATTGACAGAAAGACCGCATTTGCCCTCTTTATTACTTTAGTATTCTGGGCGTCCGCATTTGCCGGGATTAGAGCAGGTCTTAAGGCGTACGAGCCAGGGCACGTTGCTCTCTTGAGATTTTTAGTAGCATCTATATTTTTGTTATTCTGTGCAGCTTACAAGAAGGTCAAGCTCCCAGAGAAAAAGGATATCCCGATGATAATAGTCATATCCTTTCTTGCAATAACGCTCTACCATTCTTTCCTTTCATATGGCGAGGTAACTGTCACCGCAGGTGCTGCAAGTCTCATAATAGGTGCCGGTCCAATATTTACAGCACTCTTGGCAGCTTCAATACTAAATGAGCGATTGAAAATATTGGGGTGGATCGGCATATTCATTAGCTTTTTTGGAGTCGCATTGATAGCCTTGGGGGAAGGTGGGGGGATAAGCTTTGACCTAAGGGTAATTCTAGTATTAATTGCTGCATTTACCACAAGCCTTTCATTCGTCTTACAAAAACCATACCTTTCAAGATACAAATCATTTGACTTCGCATCATATACAATCTGGTTTGGGACAATATTTTTGCTTGTTTTCTTACCGGGACTTTTTAGCGAGATAAGAGCAGCGCCAATAGGATCAACACTTGCAATCGTATACCTTGGCATATTCCCAGCGGGGGTATCTTATGTGACATGGACTTATGTCCTAGCTAGGATGCCTGCTTCAATTGCCTCAAGCTTCCTTGCCGTGTCTCCATTTCTAACTATTATCATAGCATGGATTTGGCTAGGTGAGATCCCTGGCATAATTTCTGTGATAGGCGGTATAATTGCAATATTTGGGGTAACGCTTGTCACTATTAAGGGGGGATAGACCCTATTGTTCACTAGACTCAATTAATCGTCCATTTATTTCTTCATATTCTTTTCCACACTCTCGACAGTAGTATTTTGACGTGTCTATTATCTCACTGCGATCTATTATTATCTCTTCTTCTACTATAACAATGTCATAACTATTAGGCTCTGATATGAATTCATCGCTTCCACATTCACACTTGAATCTTGTCAGGTTTTTACATCCCCCAAATCATTGTCTTCATAACCTTTCATAGTTCGTATAAATCTTGTAAAAATAATTTATCCTCAATGGTCTTTTTTAACTCTTCAATTTTTTTCTTAAAGTCTTGATCTTTATGCACGGCTTTATTTTTTTATTATGTCTTAATATACATACTCTTTTTCAGATAATTTTTTATTGAATTGCTCTTTACTAGTTTTATGAGGCGTTATAAGATAAAACAGATTGACGCATTTACAGATAAGCCCTTTGGAGGAAACCCAGCCGGCGTTGTGCCATCAGCCGATGGATTAACTGACAAAGAGATGCAATCAATAGCAAACGAAGTAAATGCTTCTGAAACTGCTTTTATTTTAATTAGCGATATAGCAGATTTTAGGATAAGATGGTTTACTCCCTCAAAAGAAGTTTTGTTCTGCGGCCATGCAACAGTTGCAAGCATATATGCGCTAGCCGAAGAAGGAAAGTTTGGAATGGAAAATGACGGTGAATACTCATTCAAAGTCGAAACTAGAATTGGGGTAATCACAGTAGATGTGGTAAAATCTGATAAAATTCAGATAATACTGCACTCGCCCAAGATAGTACTTGTAAGGGAAAATATCGATATGCCCACATTTCTTGATGCGCTTAAGATAAAACAAGATGAGCTTGACTATAATTATTCGATAATGAGGGAGAGTAACCTTGACTACCTCTATGTTCCAATTAATGGGCTAGATGCACTAAAAAATATAGACTATGATTATTCAAAGCTACTTAAGTTCTGTGAGAGGTACAATTTCCCCGGGGTAAATCTATTCACAACTGAAACTTTTGATAAAGATTCGATAGTACACTCAAGATTCTTTGCCCCTCTTTATGGTATTAGAGAGGACCCAGTGACCGGCTCTGCGCAAGGGCCGCTTGGTGTATACCTATTAATTAACGGAATAATTGAATTTTGTGGAAGCGAAGTTAATATCAAATCAGAACAGGGCGATATCATGGGCAGGCCTGGCCGAGTAATAATAAATGTAACAAAAGATGAATATAACTGCTTTTCTTCTAAGCTAATATCTACCGCCGTTACTGTTTTAGAAGGAGAGATATACCTACCTTAAACTTATTCAATTACCCTGCCAAAGATATAACAGTCCTCGCCGCACCAATGCTTTTTCAAAAGAAACTGCTCTTTAAATCCCATCTTATCATAGAATCCAATTGCGTTGTATCGCTTTAGGCTCCAACACCAGAGCTTTTTTACATGCTGATTTTTACAAAGCTCAACTGTGAAATCTATCAAGGCCTTGCCCACACCCTTCTGTGAAGTGATCAGTGCATCTATCTCGCATGACTCTTCAACTATGAGTAATCCTATAGCACCAACGATTTTGCCTTCATCAATTGCAATATAGTAGTTGCCTTTTTTAATTAGGGGCGTGATCTTTTCAACATCGGAAAATGAATATTCTTCAGTGTCTAGGCTCTTTAGGAGAGCGGAAAGTTCTCTGGCATGGGATTTTTCAGCCTTCACTATTTCCATATCAAGGTAATCCCATTATTTGGTATTAAAGCTTTTGATGGGGAAAGATATATCAATAGAAAGGATTTATATTATCTTTTAGATGAAATAAAATAGGATTAATTCTTATTTTAATTACAATTAGTAGAGGGGATTATGAATATTAGAAGAAAATTAACAAACAATACAAATGACTGGGACTGTGGAGTTCAAGCAATTGAAAACCTAAAACGAATTGCTAGGACTAAGAAGAAAATTGTTCCACACAAAGCGGGCATAATTAAGCACGAGGGAGTCTTAGAGCCAATAAAATATGCCAAAGCATTGAAAAGCATCCCAAAGGTCAAAAAAGTAAAGGTATATAGAAAACCCAAAGTAGATGTGATTGTTGAATGGTTAGAACAAGAGGATCCTGGTAGCAAAACTCAAAATGTGGCAATAGTTCACTCAAAAATTGATCATGAAAAGGATTCTCATTACTGGCTGGCATACAAACTAAACAAAGGGAAAAAAAGTCTGATGGCTGCAAATTTCGATGATTTGTCCCCTACCAAAAAAGTTTCACTTCATCGATTAAGAAAGGAGGACATAAAGATAAAGAGGGTCTATAAAGTGAAGATTGAGAAATAGGGCCAATTTTCTACTATTTAGCTATTTGT
>JBAYOH010000070.1:0-3764 GCA_041678455.1 Methanofastidiosum sp. | reverse complement strand
TGACTGTGCCTGCTGATCCGGCGGTGTACGTCCATGTGAATGTTGCACTCCCACCTGCGGCTATGCTTGCAGATGCAGGGGATGACCCTGTTGCTGTTCCAGTGCTTGTTCCTCCTAATGTTAGAGATGACGGTGCGACATTATCTACCTGCTCCCCTCCGGTGTTGTTAACTGTCATCACAACAGTTATGGTCTGGCCTGGCGTGACGGTCGCAGGTGTTGCAGATATTGAGGATGTGAGGACTCCTAAAGGGGTAGAGATAGTTACATTGTTTGAGGTTGCCGTAGTAGTATACTCTTGACCGCTACCTCTTTTTCCAGTAGCAGTTCCGGAAAAATTAACAATCCCATCATGATTTGCTGTGTATATCCACGTGAAAATTTGAGTATTGTTTGCGGGAATGTCTACTGATGGGGGGGTCGGTCCTGAGGAATAAGAAATTGCACTATTATCACCTGTTACCTCCAAATTAGCAGCCACATTAAATAGTTTAGGGGTACTATTTTTTACTGTCATGGTGATAGTTACAGTATTGCCTACTTGGCTAACATTTAACGATGATGATGCAAAATCAGCAAATACAAAACTAGAAAAAAAAGTCAATAATAAAACTAATACCAATCCTATCGAAATTATTTTACTTTTCATAGTAATCACCAATATTGTATGTTAAAAAATGGATTTTTTTAATTTAAATGATTTGCGGTTTTCTTAAATTTTTTTGAAATAAAAACAATTTTATGGCTAAGCTTTATTTAAATTGAATATTTATTAATATTTAAACTACAAATAATTAAATTAATTTAAAATTATAGATCTCATACTGGCTACATTATTATATTTAATTGAAAAAGAATATAATTATTTCATACTATCCCCGAATTAATTAACGCCAAATGTCTTTACAGTAATAAGTGTCAATTAAAAAGAAATATTGCTCTTTATCTTATCTAAAAGAAAGATAGCCCCCTTCTTATCCATCGGCTTGTTGTCATTGCCGCACTTCGGCGAGTAAACACATGCAGGGCATCCTTGTTCACAGCTACATTCTTTAACTAGCTCTAAAGTCGTTTTAGCTATTTCACCAAATAACTCATAACCCTTCTCAGAGAGTCCTATGCCCCCGTCAAACCCATCGTATATAAATACCGTAGGCTTCCCAGTTGAAGGGTGAAAGTTAGTTGACAATCCCCCAATGTCCCACCTATCACACATCACATGAAATGGCATTATGCCAATCATCGCATGCTCAATTCCATGGAGTGATCCGCTAAACACTTCTTTTCTTATGTCAACATTCTTCTTTTTAATGAGCAGCTCTTGAATATCATTATATTTAAATCTCTTTTCCCACAGCTCATCTTCTATTGAAGCGGGAAAGGTAAAAAAGAAACCAACAGTATTAAATTCTAGTGGTGGCAGATAAATTTGTTTATAGCCGATTGCGCTGTCTCCCTTCATAATCTTATACGCATTATAATTTTCTGTTACCTTAAGATGCCCGAGGAATAGCCCCATATCGCCAATTGATTTTTTGTCTATAATATCGATAATAGAAACAAACGTTTCTTTCATCACTTGAGTATAAAAGTCAACATCAGTCTTATTTACTCTAACTATCCCCTTCTTTAGATCCATTGAATCGACAATGTATGTCTCGCCCTGATGAAGCAGCACAGCACCTTCATGTGCCTCCCTATAAGCCTGGCCCCTGTCCATTGTTTCAAGTGTTCTATTCTGGTACATTACTTTGAATATGTCGCTAGAAATGCTATCAAGACTGACTACCATAGAAGCGCTCTTTGTCCCAGAATATATCCAGCCGTTTGGCGTTTCTTTCACAAGTGATTCATCTTTAAGCTCGTCTAGAATATCTGCCAAATTCTCCCCAATATATTTTTTATCCCTATCTAAAACTATCGGTAGCTCTGATGCTGCGCACATCGTATGGCCAAATAATACATAAGGATTTGATAGGTCAACTATAGCATGCTCATGGGGCTTCCCGAAAAATGCATCAGGATGCCTCATGAAGTACTGGTCAAGCTGATTGTGAAATGCTACAAGCGTTGCGACTGAGTCGTTTACACCTCTACCGGCTCTGCCAGCTTGCTGCCACGTAGATATTACAGTCCCAGGGTATCCAGATATAATCACACTATCAAGCCCACCTATGTCAATCCCAAGCTCAAGCGCATTTGTTGATGTTACTCCTCTAATAGATCCATTTTTAAGGCCATTTTCAATCCTTCTCCGCTCCTCTGGTAGATACCCCGCCCGATAAGCCATTATCTTTTCTTTTAAAGATTCTTCTGAAGGGTCAAGCGACTCTTTTGACCATCTTGCAATTAATTCTGACATTTTCCTCGATACAGTAAAACACAATGTTTGAAACCCTTCCCTTACAAAAAACAGAAACAATCTTTTTGATTCTTGGTGAGTTGATATATGCCCGCCGTCTGAATGTGGATTATAAAAAATAAAATATTTCTTGCCCTTGGGTGAGCCGTCTTCTGAGATAAGCTCAACTTTTAATCCAGTGAGCTTTTCGGCAAACTCTATCGGATTTGCCAGTGTGGCGGTAGAAATAATAACTTGAGGTTTTGATCCATAGTACTCGCATATCCTCTCCAATCTTCTTATTAAAAGTGAAACATTTGAGCCGAAAACGCCCCTATACATGTGCGCCTCATCGAGTACTATAAATTTTAGGTTTGAAAAGAAGTGCTGCCACTTGTAGTGCCAAGAAAGAATGTGGTGGATCTCATAGGGATTTGAAACTATTATCCTAGATTCGTTTCTTATTTTTGGCCTTATAGCCGAGGGCGTATCCCCATCATAGACGTTAGGATTAACCCTAATCTCAGTCTCAAGTTCAAGTTTTCTTAAGACCTTCAGCTGGTCATTTGAGAGTGCCTTTGTAGGATAGAGATATAACGCAGTAGAATTGGGGTCTTTTGCCAGTGATTCAAAAATAGGGATATTGAATGCAAGCGTTTTACCAGATGCGGTCGGAGTTGTTATAACAATATTATTCCCTTTTCTTATCTCCTCTAGGCTATCGCACTGGTGTTTGTACAATCTGATATTGTGAATATCTAAGTAATCATTAATCTTATCGGGCGGTTGCTCTTTGAGCTCACCATATACTGCCCCTTTTTCAGGCAATAGTTCAACATGCGCGATGTTCCTATCAAAAGAAGGATCTTTTCTTAGTTTTAAGAGAATATTTTCAATCACTGGCCCCATTCCTCGTACAGCTTAGAAAATATTTTTGTAAGGGTGATGAGATCCTGTTTGTTATGCTCAATTATAGGTATTACTGGACCAATATTTCCAGTTCTAAGATAAGTTTCATAGAACTCTGGAACTAGAGCGCTTGGCACATCGTCGTTTCTTTCTATGCCAAAAAGACATTTTTCTAGCGTTACAAGCCTGCAGTTTGGATATTTGTTTCTCCACGCTTTTCTTGAAAAATGCAGCATGTCAAAGTGTAGTTTATCTGTAAGGCCGTGCATCCCATAATACGAAAGCCTTTCTCGGATATATGGTACATCGAAAGATTTACCGTTGTATGACACCAAGACTGCATTTGGGCCAATGTGAGAAAGGAATTCATTCAAAGCCGCAGGTTCTTGATTTAAATCCCTCAAAAAATATTGATTTATCGTAAGAGTTTCTCCATTAAATTTTGCGAGGCCTATGAGTATGATTGGCCTATTAAATAACCCTAATGTTTCAATATCAAAGAAAACGAAATCCT
>JBAYOH010000069.1:0-4084 GCA_041678455.1 Methanofastidiosum sp. | reverse complement strand
CAATACAAAGGTCAGTACAAATATCAAGACAAGCTTCAAACTTCTTTTCTTCTTGCTTTGACCACATTAATATTTTGTCAACACCCCAGAGGTGACCTGCAATTGTCATTGGACCTGTAACAGCTCTTAGAACGGGAACGTATTTCTCATATTTTTCAACGAGAATTTTAGTAGATCCTTCAACTACAGGATTTCTTCCCTTTGATAAGACTTCATTGGGTAAGTTATATTTTAACGGATTGATATTTTTTAATACGTGTTTTAATACCGATGGGTGTCTAATGTCTGTACCAAGATCTATTTCTGCCCCAAGCATAGTTGCTTCCGATACCAAGTCATTGTGAGAGTACAAGACATCAATCCCCCATATCTTGTATCTGCCCTCTTGAAACTGTGCCATGACCTTTGGATCAGTCTGACATTCTGGCCAAGTAACATTTGTTGAAGCCATTAATTCTTTACAAAAGTTTGAAAACGTCATCACTGGAATTCTATCAACTCTACCCCCAGTCATGGCTGATATAAATCTCCTATGAGGGGTCATTTCTCTTAATGCCAAATAGGTCACCTTTATGAAGTTTGATAAATATTCTTGTGATAGTATATAAGAGTATATTCATAGAAAAGAATAAAAACGCTAAATTTTATCCATTTCAAGTTATAACAGGTGACTTTGTTGACAAACGTATATTTTAGCCCCATTTCATCATACTCTGAGACTAAAAAAATTAGTAAAATAGCAAAAGAATTACTAAAGAGAATTGTTAAAGATGAAGGTATCATACTAGAAAAAAGAATTCCGTTGAAAGTTCATTTCGGAGAAAAAGGTAATCTTACTTTTATCAAATCTGATAACTATGAAGACATAATAAATTATTTAAAAGAAAGTGGCAATGAACCTTTCTTCATTGAAACAAATGTTTTGTATAGAGGCCAGAGGACTACAAGAAAAAATCATGTTAAACTCGCCTTAAAGCATGGATTTAATCAGATCCCAATTGTTATAGCCGATGGAAATATTGGCGAAGATTATGAAGAAGTAGAAATAGATTTGAAAAATCTCAATAAGTGTAAAATAGCTAAAGAAATTTCAAAACAAAAACAAATGATAGTTTTATCACATTTTAAAGGGCATATTGGTGCTGGTTTTGGAGGGGCCATAAAACAACTAGGCATGGGGTGTGCTGCAAGAGGAGGAAAACTCGAACAGCACGCAAACACCGCACCGGTAATCAATCCCCTCCAGTGCAAAAAATGTAAAACATGTATTGAAAAATGCCCTTCTGATGCAATAAATATTGGATTATTTCCTAGAATCAGCAAAAATAAGTGCATAGGATGTGCGGCCTGTATTTCAGTTTGCCCCCACGGATCGATTAAAATTAACTGGATCGGTACAATATCTAAAAAATATTATGAAAGAATGGCAGAATATGCATACGCTGCTCAAAAGAACAAGCAAAATATATACATTTCATTTGCACTTAATATAACCAAAAACTGTGACTGTGAAGGGCGCAGTATGAAACCTTTTGTGAGAGATTTAGGGATATTTGCATCAACTGATCCTGTAGCTATTGACATGGCTTGCCTTGATAAACTATCTGAAAGAGAGGATAGAACTGTATTTAAGAAGGGCAGGTATATTCTTGATTATAGTGAAAGCATAGGGCTAGGAAACAAAGATTATAATCTGATTGAAATATGATTATTTATACTTTATTCTTTCTATATATGTTGCCATTTTGAGGCTGGAACACCACCCTTACCCCAATTTGCCTTAGGTATTTCAGTGATTAAAACTTCAACTGCATCAAGAGGTGCTCCAGTTATTTCACTTACACTTTTTGATATTTCTTTAATCAATTTTTCTTTTTTTATATCATCACTTGTTTCTTTCCATAAATATATTTCTACTAGAGGCATAACATCACCTATATGAATAAAGTATGGGCAATTAAAAAATTATTCGTAATCTTATTGTTTTAGAGATTTATCTTTTCTATACGCCATTCCTTCAAATGTCGCTATCAATTCTTCTTGCTCGTTTGATATAAGAATTTTATAAGTAGCTATTTTTGGATTAATAGAGACCTCTTTTGCTTCAGCAATTAGTATTCCCCCAGATACAGCTTTTAGAAAAGAAATATTAACATTCAATGCAACAGACATCTTCTCATGAGTATTTGCCGCAATTGCAAAAGTAAAATCTGCTAGAGTAAATATTGCTCCACCGTGTACAGTATTAACTGAATTGTGGTGAGTATTTTTTACTTCCATTTTTGCTTTTGCGTAGCCATGTGATACATCTAACAACTCTATCCCTATTGACTTTGCAAATTTGTCGTTTTCAGCAAATTCTTTAATATGATCCATACAATCACTAAATGAATTATTTTCTAGGTATTTATTATTAATTGAAGATACCCATAAAAAGGGAGTATAGATAATATCGTGGGGCCTAAGATTGAATGAGAAACAAGAAATAATAAATCAAAAATATGCCTCAAAAGGTATCATTATGGAAGGAAACACTAGAAGCGACATCAAGAGAGGTATGGAAGTATCAATTGTCTTAAAGCAAGACCAATTATCTGGAAAACTAACAAAAGGTATTGTCAAAGATATTCTTACTAATTCTAGTACCCATCCGCATGGGATTAAAGTAAGACTTACAAGTGGAGAAGTTGGGCGAGTAAAAGAAATATTTCAATAATAGATACAGCCTTCAATTAGAAAATTATTAAGATATCTATTCTTTTTTTACTTTTACTTTGTAGTGACTGGGTATATCGTCTTTCTCATTTATTAAACCTCTATCCAAAACAATATAACTTTCAGTTGGCCCATCTTCTAGATTTCTTTCTATTATATTTCCTTCATTTACCGCTATAGTAGTATCCGCAATGAATATTACATCTCCACCTATAGAGGCATCCAAAAAAAGAGTTTTATTTTCATCTTTTTTTATCAACTTTATAGGTTCCCATGGATTTTCATTGAATATCTCTCTTAGTTTTTCCTGCTTTTTGTTTTCTAATTCATTCTCTACTAGTTTAATTGCATAGGGGTAAAGACCTTGAATCCAGAAATCAAATACACCGTTATAATTTGAAGGCAATGAAATAAATTTTAAATAATGATTATCCCTTAAATAGACATAAGAGTTATTGATTCTTTCGGGTGACCAGTCCTCAAACTCTTGAACAACATTTTTTGGCCCAATCCCATCTTTCTTTTCTTTAATTAATTCTTTATATAAAAAGAGAAGTAATTTATTATAGTCTTTCTTACTGGTCATATCAACAATTTCTATTATATTTTGTCCTTAAATAGGTAACTATTAAAAAGATAGAGCATTAGTAAGAAAATTACAGACACGTCATAGGGATAGGATTATATATAGAAAGATAAAAATAATACTGGATAATAATATAGGGAGAGATGTTTATGAAAAATAAAATAGTATTAACTGTTGCAATATTCTTAATTTCTATATTTTTAATTGGATGTGGAAATCAAACACTGCAAGATTTTGAAGGAACATCGTGGAAGATAGATACCTATCTAAGTAATATAGACCACCTTGTTAGTCCGATGTCAAGCACAAGTCTGACACTTGAATTCAAAGATGGGCGGATCTCTGGATCTTCTGGTTGCAACAGCTTTTTTGCTAAGTACACAGTAGAAAAGAATTCTATGTCATTTGGATTAATTGGCGCTACAAAGATGTATTGTTCCAATCCAGGTGTAATGGAACAAGAGCAAACATACTTTATGAGACTTGAATCGGTAAAAACTTACAAAATTGAAGGTGGAAAGTTAAAGCTGATTGATGGCAACGGTAAAACTGTATTAGTATGTTCAAAATATTAAGTATAGCAGAGAAAAGATTGAGATGCCCCGTCTATTTAAAAAAAGGAATTGAGATTATAGCGGAATCGATAATGATTAATAATTAAGAGAATTTTGATTAACTTCGGTTCTATCCCCACTATTGGTTAAATTTACAGCCCAATAGCGGGTTTTAGTTGTCATGGACAGCTTGATTGATTTTGCCTTGAAAATGGAGTATGAACGCCTT
>JBAYOH010000068.1:0-4528 GCA_041678455.1 Methanofastidiosum sp. | reverse complement strand
TATGACTTCGACAGAACCCACAACTCAAGTAAAAGCTATACTGACATTAAAAGCATACAACCTTATACGTGAAGAGTATCCATCTACTGAACAATACTTGACCAAAGAGAACGACCGATATCTTTTAGATATACCAATTGCTGATTTTAATGGTATCGGTCGTTTCGTTTTGGGTCTTCCGGGTGATGTTTTTGTAAAAGAGCCGGAAGAGTTTAAATCTTTTTTGAAGAAAAAGAGAAAAAAGTTTTTTGACTGACAGAATTTGACAGTCTAAGGGGTTAGATTTGTTGAGAATGTTTTTTTATCTTTTAAAAATGACGAAATTATAAAATAAAATTGCTGCAAGAGTAATAAGCATATTTTTATGAATCCAAGATAATAATCAAGAAAGTGTTTGAAAATATTGGGGCATTAAGGCAGATAGAAAGTGTGGTATATGGGAAGAAAGATGGTGGGGAGTGTAACCCAGTTAGAACAAAACAATATTACACTTCAGAAATAGTTTCTCAAAACTAAAGATATTTTAATATGAGGATATATCTAAAATTAAGTAGTAATCAAAAAATCATACCATTTAATTATCAGGAATTGCTTACGGGAGTAATTCACAAATGGATTGGAGAAAGTAATGAATATCACGGAAAAACCGGCCAATTTTCTTTTTCATGGATTCAGAATACAAAATCAAATAAAAACGGAATCAATCTTGAGCATGGTGCTTATTTCTTTATTAGTTCTCCAAGGGATACTTTAATAAAAGAATTGATAAAAGGAATATTAGAAGACCCCGAAATGTTTTGTGGTATAAATGTGACTGATGTTCATATAGAAAATCCCCCTCAATTTTCAAATGTTCAAAAATTTTTAATGGCGAGTCCTGTTTTAGTAAAAGTAAAAGATGACAACTCAATACGTCACGTCACAATTGAAGATGAAGATTTTGAAGAGAAATTGACTGTTAGCTTTAAAAATAAACTTGAAAAGGCAGGGATTTCTTCCAAGGAGTTGACTATTCAATTAGATCCGGATTCCAGTTTTAGAACTACCAAGTTGGTTGATTATAAAGGGATCAAAAACAGAGCCTCTCTTGCACCCATTGTTATATGCGGAAATCAGGAGCAAATCGAATATGCTTGGTCAGCCGGAATAGGTAATTCTACCGGAATAGGTTTTGGGGCATTAAAATAAAAGATATTATGGAGAAATTTTATGTGATAAAGTATTCAGGTCCTTTTGGGTTTATTAAACCATGGACAGCAGTGAGAGACAGTGAGACTTTTTCTCAGCAGTTTTTGACACCTTCCATTGTGGAAGGAATTGAAAAGAAGTTGTTTCCTGAATTATTAGAAGAAACTGGAATTAAAAAAATTAGGAGGCATAGGTTGAATTATTTAGGGATCGATATACAACAAGAAAGAACATGGGCAAAAGGGGGCTTTAAAGCAAAAACTGAGAAAGGAATTTATAAAACAAATCTTGGTATAATAAATCGAGGAGTGATGCTTGAACCTAATCTTTACTTAGCATTTAAAGAAAAGGAAGATGCAAAAACAGCTATGTCGCAGACGATATGTTTATGCCGTAATGAAGATTTATTATATCCGGAAAATATAATTGAAATAAACAATGAAGATTTCGATGATATTAATGGATTTGAGCTTCTGTTTACAGATGAAATTCAAGGTTTTAAAGTAGGACATAATCGTTTTGATGAAGCATCAGAAATGTATGGAAAATTAAAAGTATTTGGAAATCCTATTCGAGATAAATAATGAAGCAACTATCTGAAATATTAGCTAAAAGTAAATTGTACGGTGAAACAAGTTTGTTGCACCATACAGAGGATGTTGTTTTATGTATAGAGAAATTTGGAGAAAATTTTGAATATCCATTTGATAAAGATATTTTGAAAAAAGGCGCTATTCTTCATGATTTAGGAAAAGCTCATCCTTATTTTCAAAAAAGAATTGGTAATAAGAATACAGAAAGTCTTTTAGAACAATTAAAAGATAAAAGTAAAGTACATAGACATGAACTCTCATCTTTAGTTTTTTTACCAGCTTTTCCAAAAGAAGAATGGCCTCTATTGATTGATATGGTAGTTGCTCATCATAAGTCAATAGATGGAGAAAGAGGTATTTTAAATATTAAGTCAAGATATCGTCACTGGATAAGAGAGCATCTTGATAATTGGAATGAATGGTTTTATTATGGAAAAGAAATTATAGAATATTTTGGGTATGAGTGCCCTGATTTTATTCCGATACAGGATGCAACAAACACACTTCTTTTTTGTGTCAATTATTGTGAAAGTAAAAAACAAGGGTGGTCTGCATATCGTGGCATTTTAAAAGCGGCAGATCACTTTGCTTCTGCTTTTATTGATAAAACTGAAGATCAATTAAACCATCTTTTTCAAATTCCTGATTTGTCATTTTATCAAAATCCAAATAGAAGAAATAAATTATATCACCTATCAATGGTAAATGTCGCAGATAAACGACTCCATACTTTAGTAGTTGCACCAACCGGATCAGGAAAAACAGATTTTCTACTAAAAAGAACTACAGGCAGAATCTTTTACACACTTCCTTTTCAGGCTTCCATTAATGCAATGTGGAAACGATTCAAAGATACAATACCAAATAAAGATATTCGGTTATTACACGCAACCTCTAAGATTACAGTTGGGAAAAAGAATATTGATGAGCAAATGTTGCAACCTTTGGTTGGTTCATCAATAAAAGTATTGACACCACATCAACTTGCCGGTATTGTTTTTGGAATTTCTGGATATGAAACCATTCTTTTAGACTTAAAAGGATGTGATATAATATTAGATGAAGTACACACTTATTCGGGTTATTCCCAAAGTATGATTCTTGAGATTGTTAAAGTTTTAAAACACTTGAATTGTCGCATTCATATTGGAACAGCTACAATTCCATCTGAATTATATAATAAACTTTTAGTCATATTAGGTGGTAAGAATGAAGTTTATGAAGTGAAGTTGAGCAATGAAGAATTAAATCAATATAATCGCCATAAAGTTTTTAAAATTGAAAATGAAAAAGAAGTTGATATTATACTAGAAAAAGGAATCGAGGAAAAGAGTAAAATTCTTATAGTCTTCAATACCGTTAGAAAAGCACAGGAATTTTTTGAGAAAATATATGAAAACTACCCTGATATTCCAAAGTTGCTGATTCATAGTCGATTCAGAAGAAAAGATAGATATGAGAAAGAGATTAAGCTCAAGGAAGAGTTTAATGGAGATGGAAGGAATAATGGCTTGAATCCTTGCATTGTTATTTCAACTCAAGTGGTTGAGGTTAGTTTAGATATTAGTTTTGATTTGTTGATTACCGAATGTGCACCTTTTGATGCTTTAGTACAGCGGTTTGGAAGAATTAATAGAGTAAGAAACCACAATACAATTGGGAAATTAAAATCGGTATATGTTCTTAAACCACAGGGGAAGGGTTTACCATACAAGAAAGAGGTTTTAGATAGAACTTTTAATCAACTTCCAGAAAATGGAGCTGTATTAAAAGAAAAAGATAATCAGAAAAAAATTGATGCTGTTTATCCTAATATAGAGCCCTCACTAATTGATATTCATCTAAAATTTAAAAATGGTCGTTTTATTCTGAAAGAACTCACAGATAATAAACGCTCTGTTCTTATAGATGCATTGGAAATTGAAGGTGCTACTTGCATATTAGAGTCAGATAGAGATGAATATATTGAAGCAGAATGGCAGGAACGAATAAGTATGGAGATACCCATTAGTTGGAAGGTTTTGCGCTGGCATAAGGATAAATACGAACAGTTAGATTTGGGTTCAAATCCTTTTGTAGTACCGCAGTCGATAGAGGATTATAAACAATTAGGATTACAATTAGTTGAACACGATAATTTTATTTGAATATGTACACAAGTTATATAGGGAAAAAGTTTTTAACGCTTTACAATAATGAAAATGGGACAAATTATTCTGCTGAAGAGTTTTTTGACGAAGTGTTCTTCAAATTATTTTTCACAGATGAAGCGCACTTAATGCACGTTGGTAATTCTCCGTTTTTTCAAAAACCTAAAGAAGAAGATGTTTCAAAGCACGGTGGGAGGTCTTTGGCACAATATGCTAATCTTAGAGCTAATATAGAAGAAGATATACCCAATATGTCTATTTATGTAGGTGCGCAGGCAAGAGATATTTTCGGAACAACTTCTGGTCAAGTAACAGATATGGAATTTAATGTAGATAAAAATGAGATGTATTCATCTTGGATAGGTGGAGCATTGGGTATAGGTGTCAATGGAGGATATGTAATGCTGATAGAGGATGATGAGATTTTAAATGCGCTATATAAAGGATGGGACTACTATAGACTTTATTTACAGCAAACTCCAAATGTAAAAGACAAACAAATTGAAACTTGGAATGGTCAATGGCTAACTTATTATTATTCATTTAAATAATGAAATCCATCCAGAATCAGGATTAAACATTGAAACTGAAAGTGTT
>JBAYOH010000067.1:0-5073 GCA_041678455.1 Methanofastidiosum sp. | reverse complement strand
TGAAATCTATAGATTTTTAATGAACAGAAGGCAGTAGTTCTGATTAATTACATTAGTAAAAACAGTTAAAATAGACGGCAACAATTAAAATATGCAAAACTAAGAAAGTTTTGCACATACCTCCAGAAAGAATTTATTAATTTTACAGATAATTTTCTATTTTTATATTTAGAAAAAGATAATAATCTTTTTAACTTGACATAAAATTCAATAAGATATGGCCCACAAAATCAATGTAAAACATATGTATAGATTAGATTCTCCGGAGAGGAGAAAGATGTTACCCCCAGAAGAAACTCTTTTTAACGCGGGATTGACTAAAAACGATATTTTCATCGATATTGGATGCGGAATCGGATATTTTTCCATCCCTGCTTCAAAAATTGTAGGGCCTAAAGGGAAGGTCTTTGCACTTGATACATCTAAAGAAATGCTAGAGGAACTTAATAGAAGAATAAATGAAGATAAAATAACAAACATAGAAAATATTCATTCGACACCTTATAACTTCCATCTGGATCAAGACACAGGAACATTCGCTTTAATATCAAACGTTCTCCATGAAGTTGACGATAAATTAATCTTCTTGAGTGAAACAAATAGGGTTCTAAAAACTAATGGAAAACTTTGTATCATAGAATGGCAGAAGAAAGAAACAGAAAAAGGGCCCCCGTTAAAATATAGACTTAGTGAATTAGAAGTAAAAAAGCTATTAGACCAAACAAACTTTAAACTACTCGATAGCTATTCAATAGCCGATGATTTTACTGCTTACATATCCAAGAATATAAAACCAAACATATCTTAGATACTTCACGCCGGTATACTTTATTTAATCTTCAATTGCATTTTTAAAACTTCACTTACCCTTTCTTAGTGATCTAAACGTACCCATAAATCTCTTTTCCTTACTGGGCAAACCTAGGAACGATTCATCACTTACAGATTTAACATCTTCAATTGAAACAAAGGAATCAGGAACAAACTTTTCAATAGCTTCATATATCTCATAAAGCTTCTTTCTTTTAATAACGGTTAATAATATCTTTACTTCTCCTTTTTTCCCTTGGGCGTCAACAATTGTTGCCCCGCACTTTTCTCTTTCTAAGTATTTTAGAATGTCGTCAGTATCTTCTTTTGTAATAATCCTAACAATTACATGGCCCATTGCTATCCTTTCTTCGATTACAATCCCGACATAGTTTCCTGCTGCAAATCCAGCGGCATAAGCGACATAGTGTATAATGCTATTGACATTTTGCATCACTTGTCCCATTACATTAATCCAGATGAAAACTTCAAAAAATCCAACTAGGGGTGCAAGTTTCTTAAGATTCTTTGAAACAAATATTATTCTCATGGTTCCAAGGCTGACATCAACCACTCTTGCTAGAAAAATTAGAATAAGTAATAACCAGAAAAATATTTCCATCTCCGCACCATGAGAATATCAATTTTTATCAGTATAAAAGTATTTACATATTATGTTGAATAGTATACAAAAAAGTTACTTATAAGTCATTATTTTTTCCCCTAAGTCGAAATATTTTTAAACATAATCATAATATTTTTATTGATATCAATGCCCAAAGTTTTTCCTGATTATAGAGAAGAGGCTAAAAACAGAATAATAAAAGAATCTGTTAAGTTTTTTTCTGAAAAAGGATACCACAAAACAAAAATGTCTGAAATTGCGGAAAGTCTTGGTGTCAGTAAAGGTGCTATCTACCAGTATTTTAATAGTAAGGAAGAACTGTTTTTAGAAGTAATCAGGTACTATGTTGATTATACTCAAAAAGAGCTAATATCATTCTTAAATGTAAAACCACCTAAGTCTATCGCAACAGATGAGTTTTTTGATATAATGTTCAACATGGGACAATCTCAGTCAATCGAAAATCTAACTTTATTAGATAGACTATTTCCTCCTCTTGATTTTAATCTTGCCATCTCTGAGCTAATGACAAGTAATCCCCTCATGAAAGGAGAAATGACAAATTACTACAGGGATTCAATTAAATTGATGGCGGATTACTTTGAAGACTACAAAAAAAGAGGTATTATAAAAAAAAACATAGATACATTTTCCCTGTCAATGGGGATAATTTCACTTCAAGACGGCCTTATGGAAGCGATTCAAATGGGCATAAAAATAACAGAAATACGAAAAACCTGGAAGGAAATAACTAAAATGATATTGAAAAATTCATTTGTATCGCCTGATATCTAATTAATCTGTGAGTGTATCAAAAAACGCATATGCCCTTCATAGTTCAAATAATAATAGATATTTTGAAGGATGATTATGGAAAAGATCCCGTTATCAATTAGAATTCTAACAAAACTTTTTCCATACAGATTTCTATTTGCAAGATTTACTAAAATTTCAGGTATAGGCAATGTTATCGATAAAATGTTCTTTGAGGAGGATAGGATATATTATCTCCCAATAGATAAAGTAGTTGAGATTGAACAGAATATTAATCAAGAAGATTCTACTATTCTTCCCTCAAAAGTTGTTGAGTATTTTATTGACAAATCAGAACATCGGTTTATTATGAATTTCTGTATTTGCAGAATCTCTAAAGATTGTAATAACTATCCTAAAGAGTACGGATGTCTTTTTCTTGGAGAGGCTACTCTAAACATAGACTCAAGACTTGGAAGACTAGTCACAAAAGAAGAAGCAAAAGAATATGTCAACAAGTGCCGTGAAGCAGGTCTTGTTCATTTAATAGGCCGAAACAAACTTGATTCTGTTTGGTTAAAAGCCAAACCCCCTGAGAAATTGTTGACTATATGTAACTGCTGTGAATGCTGTTGTCTTTGGATGATGCTGCCAAATCTTTCTAAAGCAATAAATTCAAAGGTGACTAAAATATCTGATTTGGAAATAAAAGTGACCGATAGATGTACAGGTTGCAAGGAATGTGTCAGTCTTTGTTTTGTGCGTGCCATATCAATCATTAATAGTAAAGCAGTTATAAATAATGACTGCAGAGGTTGTGGCAGATGTGTTCAGAAGTGTAGATCTAATGCCATAGAGCTAATTATTCCAGATAATTATCTAGAAGAGCCTATTGAAAATATATCCTCTTCTGTCGATTTGTCATAAGGCAGACTACTATATCTTTATATACCCGTTAGTATCATGTTTACCTTATGTATGTCATAGTGGTAGGGGGGGGCCTTACCGGGTATAACATTGCTAAACTTCTTGTTGAGGATGGCATTGACGTAGTTGTTATAGAAAAAGATCTAGCGAGATGTCAAGAAATATCCAAGAAAATTGATGCACTTGTAATACAAGGTAATGGTTCGAATCCTAAAGTTCTCATTGAGGCCGGAGTTAAAGATGCTGACCTTTTGGTAGCAGTTACTAGCTCTTCTGAAGTTAATTTAATATCATGCATAACTGGAAAAAATCTTGGGGTCAGAAAAACTGTGGCTAGAATTGCAATTGAGTACACTTTTACCGGAGACCTTGACTTGGCAAAAGTAGGTGTCGATTACGCCTTTTCACCGGGTACAATTATTGCCTATGATGTAGAACGGATATTGGAGCTCCCAAGTGCTCTTGCAATTCAAGCTTTGGCCGATGGAAAAGTAACTATGGCTGAATTCAAGGTAATGGAAGATTCTAAATATGTAGGAAAGGCTTTGAAAGATAAGATCTTTCCCGAAGGAACAATTATAGGTGCAATTATTAGAGAAGAAGAAACAATAATTCCAACAGGTAGCTATGTTTTTGAAGAAGGAGATAAAGCCTTTATTCTAGGTAAACCCAAAGTTATTGAAAAGATAATAGAAAAATGTAGCGACTGTCAAAGGATAAGAAAAGTAATGATAGTAGGTGCAAGTAATACTGCAGTTCAACTAGCAAAGATGCTAGAAAGAGGCATGTCTGTGAAATTAATTGACAGTGACGCAGAACGATGCGAGGAGGTATCAAAGATTCTACATAAAACTCTTGTTACTAAAGGGGACATACTAGACCTCGCTCTTCTAAAAGATGAGAGTATCGGAGATGTTGACGCATTTGTATCTTTGACTAAGCACGATCAACTTAATTTATTCTCCTGTCTTTTAGCAAAATATCTTGGGGCGCCAAAAACTGTAGCGAGAGTAGAAAATCTAGAACTACTAAAATTTTTTGAAGATATGGGGGTAGACGTGGTCATTAGCCCAAAAGTATCCACTGCAGAAAACGTTATGAGATTTATCAGAATGGGTGGTTTAAAATCTCTCATTAGACTTCCAAATGGCGAAGTCGAAATTGTTGAACTCACAACGTCAAAAAATACTAAAATATTAGGAAAACCGCTTAAATCAATATCTTTACCCGGAGATATATTGTTCTTAATTATAGTCAGAGACGATAATTTGATTATTCCAACAGGGGATGACTTTGTTAAAGAGGATGACAAAGTGATAATATCTGCTAGAATAGATAAAATAAAAAAGATAAAAGAACTATTTGGGCAATACTAATTTTAATTCTTTTTTTTATATGCAATGCAAGATATTTCGATATCCGCATTTTTAGGTAATTTCGGTACTTCAATTGTTACACGAGCTGGTTTTATTGAGGCCGCAAATCTTTTTTCGTAAATTCTGTTAAACTTCTCGAAATTAGACAAGTCTTTTAAAAAAATTTCTGATTTAACAATGTCTTCTAAAGACAAATTTTCTTCCTTGAGTATAGCCTCTATGTTATCTATAACAATGTCAGTTGCTTTTTCGATATTATTCTGGATTAATTCCCCAGATAATAACAGGGGTATTTGCCCAGATACGTAAACAAATTCGCCAGCAACGACTGCTTGGGAATATGGGCCCACCGGAGCGGGCGCCTTTTTCGATTCTAATCTTTTTTTTGCCATAATTAACCTCCGATAGTAAATTATGCCACATTATTCTAAATACATTTATTAAGTTATCCAGTTTAATTGCTTTGTTGAATAATTCCTCTCAAATGAACCGCAAAGCTTAAACTCTTTACAAATCCTAATTATTCATGCAAATGGATTGGACCAAATATAATAAACAGTTAGTGGAGAGGGGCTAATTTTA
>JBAYOH010000066.1:0-5194 GCA_041678455.1 Methanofastidiosum sp. | reverse complement strand
GACTCTACCTCATATTCTCCTGTTTGGAGATTTACTGTTGATTCTACAGGGCCACCAGCACCAAACCTACTTACTTTGACAAATGGCCAAGTAAGCCAGAACAAGAGGCCAGAGTTTACTTGGCAAGCAGTGAGTGATGTTAATAATCTTTCAAATCCAGTTAGATATTACATTCAAATATCTGGTAACTCAAGTTTTCCTGATTCAGTCCCTGGGACTACAGAATGGGATCCTGTATTGACATGGCCAAGTACATCTTCATTTGACGCATGGAAAGATGTGACATATCAGAGGGGGCCTCTAACAGTCACTAACTTTGTTCCATCACAAGATTTCCCTGAAACATTGTTGACAAACCCAAGTCATGTTTACTACTGGAGAGTGTATGCAGTTGATTCAGCAGGTAACATTGGATCAAATTCATACTCTAGGAACTTCCGTGTAAGCACTTCTGCTCCGTTAATGTGGGGTGACTTCCCTGCTGGATCAGGAACTAATCCTGTTTGTGAATCTCCCTGGCCAACTGGGTGTAAAACAGGGGATGACCAAGATAGGGATCAATTAGCTCTCGCACTAAGATCACCTTCAAATGGATTTACTCTTAATTCAACCAATCCCCAACTTGAATGGAGACATTCCAGATGTGACTGTGTAGTAAAAGAGATATCAAGCTACATAATCCAATATTCAAAAGACATCACCTTCCCACCAGATAAAACAACTGATGTTTCAGGAATATTCCAAGTTTTGGGAATTAATGTTGACAATAATCTTTACGTCAACATGGGATATACTATACAGACACCACTTTACAATGGAACATATTTCTGGAGGATATGTGCAGTAGACACAGCAGGAAATAGAACTCAGTTCACAGCTCCATGGAGCTTTACTGTTAATGTTCCTGACAATGAGGGACCAGGAATGACACCACAGTGCTCATCTACAGTTCCATGTCCAAGTGGCTTCACTTGTCAGAATGGAGCGTGCGTAGCCGTTACCTACTCAGCAGGAAACTTAACCTTAACAGTCCAAAATGCAGGAGGCACAGCAATATCTGGTGCAACAGTCACTGTTGACGATGTCGCACAGACAACTGACGCCGCTGGGCAGGTAACATTTGCTGCATTAACAGGAGGAAGCCACACACTAAACAACGTCACAGCCTCTGGATACAACGACTACGGAACAAGTACAATACTTGTCAACGGAAACACAACACAGACCATCACAATGACAGTACCGGGTACAGAAGGATATATCTGGGGAACAATCTACTTTGATACGATAGGAGCAGCAGCACCAAATGTCTTGATAGACATATACAATCAGTCCACAGATGTAAAGGTGGATAGCAGGCTTACAAACAGCGAAGGAAGATTCCAGTCTTCACCGCTCCCATCGACAGGCACCTACTACGCAAAGATCCCAGCATATGAAAAAGAGCTAAGGGACTTACAGCCTACATCACTCACAACTGGGGAAAAGATTGTAATCCTTGAAACAAAGGGTACAGTCACAGGGATAGTCCAGGATGACGGGGGGCAGATAGTTTCTTCTGCAACTGTGGTATTGAAAAAGTACCCAGGTGAAGAGTTTGTCGACACAAAGACAACAAACACCATCGGTCAGTTCTCATTTGACGCACTGCCTGGAACTTACGTTGTAACAATTTCAAAGGCAGGATACGATGCATACACATCCTCATCCTTTAGCGTTCAATCAAAACAGACTGTTAACTTGCAAACTGTCTTAGGAAATATTGTGTTAAATGCAATAAGAGGTACTCTAACTGTATCTGTCAAGGATGACAAGGGTGCAACAATCAACACCGCAACAGTTACAGTCAGGTCAAGCACCGGTGCTG
This sequence comes from Methanofastidiosum sp., assembly GCA_041678455.1. Taxonomy (GTDB): domain Archaea; phylum Methanobacteriota_B; class Thermococci; order Methanofastidiosales; family Methanofastidiosaceae; genus Methanofastidiosum. Next base: position 3,327 of record JBAYOH010000066.1, on the reverse strand, counting down.
TAGTTAAATCCATAACTACATCAGGTGGCACTGGATCAACTCAGCTTGCGCCTGGCGCATACAGGGTATCAGCAGTATCTAGCGGATTTGCAGAAAGCCTTCAGCAGACTACAAACATCACATCAAATCAGACCTCATCAGTATCCATTACTTTAGCCCCGGCAACTGGCTCAATTAGGGTCGCTGCAAAGGATGCAAGCGGCGCACCACTTGCAGGTGCAAGCGTCTATGTCGACGGCTCACTTTCAGGGATAACAGATTCAGAAGGGGAGCTACTTATCACAGGACTTAAGCTTGGAACACACACAGTCAGAATCACTAAAGGCGGATTCACAACAGTTGAAGAGCAGGTAACAGCTGGAGAATCAACAGTAATTGTCGACACAGCACTTAGAAAGAACAACTTGCCTTTATACCTTGGTATAGGGCTTGGATTATTGATACTTGCAGGCGCACTCTATTACTTCAAATTCAGAAAGCAAGGACCCAAGAGACCAACAATGCCAAAGGGACCAGCCCTACCAGGAAGACCAGGCGCACCAAAGCTAAGGCCCCACAGGCACAAAGGTGGACTTCCACCATCATCGATCAAAATCAAGAAAAAGAATCTATAAAATTTAATTTTTAATCTTTTTCTTCTTTTCTATCCTGTAAAGATCAGAGAAAAACAATGTTTTTATCTTTTATTTTTTTAAAATCCTTGTCCAAAGTAACAAGAGAAAGATTATTAACCTTGGCAAAGATAAAGTATTTACATTTGAAACAACGTCTTCGATAAACCTAGAAAAAATATTTTCTTGATTATACTTAAATAAAATAATTCCAATAGAGTGAATAGAAAAATCCGAAATATTCAAATCATCAATATTCTCATCTAAAAAAGTTTTACATTTATTTGAATGCTCTTGTTTTAATAGAACTTCTAAAAAGATATTTGTATCAATTAGATACATTATCTCCACTCTAAGGATTTATGGGATAATTTGACAGAAGTAAATTCATTTTTAAGATGCGATAGCCCACCTTCCCAATCAAATCGGAACTTCTTGGCCTTTTTTTCAGAAGATTTGTATTTTTGCATTAGAAAATCCAAGTAATCCAACAGTTCTCTTTTTAATTCAGGGGGCAATCCTTGCATTTTTGATTCAATCTCACTCTCAATCATAATTCATATTAGTTTTACATATTTATATTTTTATTGTATACATAATTGGGATAATTATTTCTCTAAAAGGAGAGTCAAATTTAACTTTTACCATTTGTTAGCTTCTTCCATAAATTCGTCAAAATCCATCTCTAGAAATTTACCATTTTGATAACGTATAAAAGAATATAGTAAGCAAAGGCGGACTTTCGCCATCAATCAGAGTAAAGAAAAAGAATCTTTAAAATTTTATTTTTAATCTTTTTCTTCTTTTCTTATTTTATTTCTAATTACTCTAAGAATTTAAATTTATAAAGAATAGATTCTAAAACTCTCATATTTACAATCTGGTAACTAGTCTTCTTCGACAATCTTTCTTAATTCTTCAATAGAGGACACTGATATAAATTCGCCTTCATCTATTTTCTTAAGTTTTTCGAGGTACTCTGGCCTTACTTCATATTCAGAGTCTTCATCAAATTTAGATATAATAAAGTGGATTGCATCTTCAGGATTCTTTATTCCATACTCTGATTTAATTTGATTAATAATTTTACTTTCATTTTCCTTTAATTCTACAAGAACTTTAGTCAATTTAATCCCCTTTGAGCTGATTTATTATTATTTTTAAGATTTATAAACTCTTTGGAATGCTTACTTATTATACTCCTCTCTTTTTCTTAATATAAATATTATCGTGATGATCGAAATCTTCAAGTCTGATGCTTCCGTCATCATTGTATTTAAATATTAATACATAATGAGATATATGCACCCTTTTATATTCTTTTAAATCATGTTTTAGATTTTTATAATGATTTTCATTTTCAATTCTTCTTATCTCTTCTATCTTTTTAATAAGTTTTTCATATAACTGCTTATCTCTTTTCTTAATTGATTTTAATATATTAACAAAATTAAGAGGGAACTCCACTTTTCTTTTGTGGATATCTTTCATTTATACACCGAATTTAAGTATAAACTTCCAATTATATTTTATTAAAAATTATTATAAACCTTTTCTTTAACTATAATAACAGTTAGCTTTTACAATTTGCTAGCTTCTTCCATAAATTCGTCAAAATCCATCTCTAGAAATTTACCATTTTGATATCTTTTGAAGGCCTCTTCAGTCTTTTTAGCAAATATGAGGTATTCTTCAAACCCTTTAATAAAATCTGCCTTTTTAAGAATTAACTGGTCATCATTTTTGACAATAATAAGCTTATCCCCATCTTTGATATCACCTCTAAACTTAGAAGGAATAGATATTTGGCCTTTTGATTTCATTTCAATATACTATTCTTGATTTAAATATATCTTCTATAGCTCTTTGTGTGAAATGACATTTCGATATAAGTGTAGGGTCTTTCTTGATATACTGGAGTAATTCTGTTTTATTCATTCTTGTCATTTCTTCTAACTCAGATATAGTAATTTTATAAAAAAATTCGTTAATACAATTAACTGAGGAAAAACCTAGAATATCTCCCTCCTGACATTTTGAGAGAAATCTCAATGAACTTTCATAAAATCTATGCTTTTTATTAAACGCATATAAGAAAACATTTGTATCTATAAAGATTAATCCCTTAGAAAAACTTTCAACATCTAGTATGTCCATTCATAAGCTTCGTCTTCTACCATCTCATCCCATTTTTTTTCATCAACTTCCATATGGTCCCTGAAAAAAGACTTCAAAGGCTTTTTGTGTGGAAAAGCTATCACTACATCCCCAATTATTTTAACATCTTTATCAGATATCAACTCAGATATCCTATCCTTTTTAGAATCAGATATTTCCATCATATCTAATTATTAAAACAGATATATACATATTATCTTGTGATAGGTATATTTATTTGATTCAATAGATTTTTGAACCATTGGAGAGATTGAACAGCTGATTCAACTATATGTTTATCCGTCTTTATTATAGTGTTATGACAAAGGCGGACTTTCGCCCTCATCGATCAAAATCAAGAAAAAGAATCTGTTACCTTTTTCTTCTTTCCTTATTTGAGTAACTATATCTAATCACCGATTATCTTTATAAATATAAATTAAGAGGATTACGATTAACCTCTATTTTTTTCCTATCTTTTCAATTTTATAAATCTTGGGGCGCTTCATCGTGTTTCTTAACTCTTTTTATCCAAATTTTGGGTCACTTCCCAAAATTT
>JBAYOH010000065.1:0-5440 GCA_041678455.1 Methanofastidiosum sp. | reverse complement strand
TAAGCCGAGATTGATAACTAATTTAAAAGTTGTGGAAACTGGTTCTGATGGGGGGGTAACCCTTTTAGGGGAATTGGCCGAACTTATTGTTGCTTTTTTAATAGGAATAGCGGCATACCTTGTAGGGCTTGGGGATGCACGTATTATATTAATCACAGGTGTCGCAGGATTCGTAGGGGCAAACATTGATAGCATAATAGGTGCAACACTTGAGACATGGTATGAGTTTTTTGGAAACAATCATACTAATATTACGGCTACCCTTGCTGGGGGAATTATAGGTTCCGTTCTACACTTTTTTTAAGACTTAGTTATTTTTGCCATGAACAATCCATTGGTATTGTGAACATGTGGGAGTGATCTTCGGCATAATAGAATTTCATCAGATAGTTTTCTCCCAAATATTTCGTTGAACCCTTTTTCAAGTGGAATACCATTAATATCGGCATCAATCTTCAACAGTTTTATGTCAAAATTATCTAAAGCCCATTGCACAACAAATTCGTTTTCTTCTGGCTCTAGGCTACATGTTGTATAAAGAAGAGTTCCACCGCTTTTTAAACTTTGAATAGATGCTTTTAGAAGTTTTTTCTGAATTTCACTTAAGAAAATTACATCGTGGGTACTCTTCATAGATTTTCTCAAACTATCTTTCCTCATTACACCACTGCCCGTGCAAGGTGCGTCGAGGAGAATTTTATCTGGGCAATCTTTTACTTTTGTTATCTCTTCTCCATTCAAATTAAAGACGGCAATATTCAAGCACCCTAATCTGGAAATATTGTTCTTGAGAGCAGAAAGTCTTCTCTTGTTTATATCAAAAGCATAAATCAAACCTTGATTCTGCATCATTGCAGAAAAATGAGTTGTCTTCCCTCCGGGGGCGGCGCACATATCTATTACAAAATCATTTTTATCTGGCGAAAGGATAGGAGAAACAATCATTTCTGCAACACCTTGAATGTAAAAATATCCTAGGAGATTTTCTTGTGTAGAAGAAATTGAGAATTTTGATTCTTCTATAATAAAACCAAAATCATTAATATTTTTTAATACAAATCCATTTTCTGTTAGTCTTTGATACAGTTCATCTCTTGATATTTTCAGGGTATTTATCCTAATTGAATCTTTGTTCTCTGTTTCATTGGCTGCTATGAACTCGGGCAGTTTCTCACCAAACATTTCATTATATCGTTTGAGATTGTCAAAGCTATACCCGTACTCTTTCGCTATGTCACTTAATTTCATCAAATCAACAAACATATAAAATACAATCGCATTAAAATAACTTATGCTTGAACTCGAGATGAAAGCAAAGATAGACAAGTATACAAGAGGAAGAATTGATCGAATCTTAAGAGAAGCAAAGTTTATTGAAGAAAAAGTTGAAGAAGACATTTATTTTTCTTCACCAATTAGAGATTTTAGAGAAACAGACGAGGCACTAAGAATAAGGTATTCGGGTGAAAATTCAATTTTAACATATAAAGGCCCAAAACTAGATAAGATTTCCAAATCAAGGGAAGAATTTGAGGCGTTTGTTTCCGGGGAAATAGAGGAAATCCTTCAAAAACTAGGATATAAAAAGATATTAAATGTAAGAAAAAAAAGAAAAGTGTACCTGTATAAAGATTATACAGTATCAATAGACGATGTTGAAGATCTTGGTGGGTATATCGAAATAGAACTAAAATCAGAGAATCTTCAAGATATTAAAAGAATAGAAAATCTATTTGAGGTCCTTTTTCTAGAAAGTGAAAGAAGGTCCTATCTTGAACTATTGCTTTTGAAAAAAAAAATAAATTAATATATTTTAAATCCTTCTTTAGAAAGGACCTTATTTGCAAGTTCAATATCGTCCACTTTTAGTACCAGTATCTTTTCATTGTTAATAAATCCAAAGCCCAGCGCATCTTCAATATTCACATCGTTAATCCCTAGAATTTTTGCAATCTCAGAGATAGTAGTATTATTTACATTAACACCAACTACCTCTTGTATATTTGCAATCATTTCATGCTTTGAGAGTATTGAAGCGCCTTTCTTTACATCGTCTATAATGAGTCTCACTATGCCAAAGTCTCCAGCGTCCGCAATTGCAAGCCCAGATATGGAGAGCCCTTCTTTAGATAGTTCCTCAATTATCTTTGAAAGTCTTTTTGGTTTATTTTCGATGAATACTGATAGTATCTTCAAGTGTTTCACCTTTTCTTTGTCTGGATGAATGGTCCAGTCAATGTTTCTTTTAGAACTTTCTCGGATGGATTCTTTGTAGCAATGCTTACAACGACCATTGCAATTACGGCTAAAATAAAGCTGTACATACTAAAGTGCATTGGTAAGCTCACTATGAACTGGTGGACAAATCCGAAGGCTATAGATGTTGAAAATCCAACGGCCATTGAAGCTATTGCTCCTTCTCTTGTAGCTCTCTTCCAGTAAAGCCCAGCAAGTAAAGGCGTTACAAATGTTGAAAGCATTACTCCAATTCCCATCCAGATTAATAGTGCTAGGAGTTGTGGTGGTTTTAAGGCAAGGTAAAGTGTTAATGCTGCGGCAACTATAACTGCTGCCCTGCTAACTGCGGTGATCTTTTTGTCACTAGCTTTTGGATTTATTAGATTCTTATAGATATCCCAACTAACTGAAGTTCCTACTGTAAGCATAAGCCTATCTGTAGTCGACATGACTGCCGATAAAACCATTACGGCAAACAAAGGCCATATAAATTGAGGCAGAGCAGAGCTAACTATCGACACAAAAGAATAATCTGCATAAGGTACACTTAATACTCCATCGGCCACCATTGCCTTGGCTCCAAATCCAACAATCTTCACTAAGTACATTACTACAACGTATATTCCAAATGATACAAATGGTGCAAATTTAAAGTATTTGTCCTTTTTAACAGCAAGTACATTGTTAACGATATGTGGGGCAGATCCAAGTCCTATTGCCAATAGGAAAAAGAACGATACTAGATATAATGGTGTCAGAAATGCGTATCCTGCATATGGTGGGTGCATTTGTGGGTAAGCAAGATTTACCATATTTGGATCTATAGAGGCTAATACAGTATTTATATGTGTTAATCCTCCAGCTGCCTTTATAGCTATAGGTGCGACTATAAGAGCTCCACCTATAATGAACGCACCTTGAATCATATTTGTCCATGCAACTGCATATAATCCCCCCAAAGTCACATACATTAAAACTATTATACCTGCTATTAAAAGTGCTTCAGTATGGGTTATACCAAAAAGCCATACAAGAACTATACTTATTGCCGTGTATTGACCAACAAGATAGATGCCGCTAGTAACAACTACTGCAAGTCCTGCAAGGGCCCTCATTAGTTTTGGACTGTAAAATCTGTGTGAAAAGTAGTCTTGAACGGTCATATAGCCCATCTTTTCAGAGATTTTATGCAATTTTGTTCCGTAGAACAATATACAAACTGCAGTGGTCAAAGGGACAAATATCTGTTCCCATATACTAGGCCATCCTGCAGTATACCCTAGTCCTGCAACTCCCAATATCGTCATACCGCTTGTTGTAGAAGCAACAATTAATATAACAAAAAACCAAAATCCTAAACTCCTCCCCGCTACTATGTAATCTTCACTACTTTTTACTTTCCTAGATGCCCAAGCACCTATTGCAAGCATCACAATAAAGTAGAGTACAACTAGGGAGGTCGTCATTATTGATGCCATTATTCATCCTCCTCCGATTTATATTTAAATCCCCAAAACAAAAGCAAAAGAGCTATTACCGCCGGAACTATTAGAACAACATAAAATGTTGTTTCTGGTAGACCAAATATCATTTAATTCCTCCTATCTTTCTAAATTTCTTTTATCGATGACTCGTTGAGCTTTACCTTGGGACCTTGGTATAGCCCCTTCTTCAACAAGCTTAACGTTTGCTTTCACAAGAAGAGCACTTTTTATATCATCTTCGACTTTGTCTTTAAGCTGAATCAGATCTTTCAGATTTCCTGTGAAAAGATCTTTCGTTACCTCTATCTCAATTGTCAAATAATCAAGAGGTCCCTTTCTTTCAACAATTATGGCATAATGGCCTTTAAAGGCCGAATTCTTTAGAATTACCTCCTCAATCTGACTTGGGAAAACATTGACGCCTCTTATGATGAGCATGTCATCACTTCTTCCATGAAGCCTTTCAATTTTTCTAAAAGGAAGCCCACAATTACACTTGTCTTCGTATATTGCAGATATATCCTTAGTACGGTATCTAAAGAGTGGCATTGCTTCCTTCCATAAGGGGGTGAATACTAGTTCTCCCTTTTCACCTTCTCCTAGAACTTCTCCAGTTTTTGGGTCGATTACTTCCATTATGAAATGATCTTCCCATACATGAAGTCCGTCTTTTTCTTTACACTCGACAGCTACGCCAGGACCGCAGAGCTCAGAAATTCCATAGTTGTCGTAAGCATTGATATTAAACAGCTCTTCAATTCTCTGTCTCATACCCTCACCCCAAGGTTCTGCTCCAAAGACTCCAATCTTTAATTTAAGGTCCTTTTTAGGATCAATCCCCATTTCTTCAACTGATTCCCCAAGGTATATTGCATATGAGGGTGTGCTTGTAAAGGAGGTTGTACCAAAATCACGCATTATTTCTATCTGTTTCTTGGTATTGCCGGACCCTGTTGGGATTACAGAAATGCCAAGCCTTTCAGCACCGTAGTGAAAACCAAATCCTCCTGTAAAGAAGCCATAGTTGTAGATAATCTGCATAGAATCTTTTTTTGTTAGACCAGTCGTTGCCAAAACTCTCGCCATTAGGTTAGACCACATACCAAGATCATTTTTTGTGTAGTAAACAACTGTAGATTTCCCGGTAGTTCCAGAAGATGCATGAAATCTAACTATATCTTCCATTGGAACTGCCATAAGCCCAAAGGGGTAGTTGTCTCTAAGATCGTTTTTTGTTGTAAATGGAAGTTTTTGAAGATCGTCGATATTTTTTATATCATCTGCTTTCAAATTGCATTTTTTCAATGTATCCTTAAAAAATCGAGAGTTTTTTGAGGCGTAATCTACGCAATTTCTTAGTTTTTTATTCTGATATTCTATTAGCTCCTCTCTAGATTTGAACTCCAAAAAAACACCCCGTTAAATTTCCCCAAGTTGGGGATAAAATTTCACGAGGGAATTCAATAGCCGTAATAATAGCAATAAACGGAAGAGAGAGCATTCTCAAAAAGAACATAAGTAGGTTTAAATAAATTCTCCCTCATTGAATCCCCCATAGTGAAAACAGATAGGATATTTATAAGGTTTTCTAATTTTTAGTTATTTGTCTTATCCCAAAATCATTTCCCGTGAGGAAATGTTATTGGAGTATGGCAAAGCTCAACGACAAAAAAATTGCCTGGATAATCAAGATGAAAGAGCATGGTCTTAGTTCTAGT
>JBAYOH010000064.1:0-6010 GCA_041678455.1 Methanofastidiosum sp. | reverse complement strand
TCACCTTTAAAAAATTTTTGTGCTTGATAACTTCCTAAACTTTCAATACTTTTTAGCAAAAATTTCCACAGCAAGTATGATTTTTGAGGAGTTATTTTATCTATAAAATTATCCAAACCTTCATATTCATAATCTTTTTGATGAATATCCCAGCTGCAACCTCTATTATCTCTTAATCTCCTCTTTTCTTCCCAAGACAAATTGACATCTATTTTAATCCGTCTTGGTTTATCCTCAACGCCTAAAACTTTAAGAAACTCCCTTACTTTTTTTTTCTCAAATTTCTTATAAAGTTCTTCGGAGACGAAATACACTTCATAACCCCTAAAGTATTTTCTTAATTCCTTATCGCCAAAATAAATCTGGTTTGGCTTTAATAAATAACTTTCGCCTGTGTTATCATTTTTAACTGCCCAGATAAAGGATGTATTTGATAATTCATTGACAAAGTCTTCTTTATTATTTGGCGGTATACTTTCATATCCTCTCAAAAGTTTTTCAAAGTCATCAAAATACCTTTCATCCTTTACAGGACTCTCTGTCTGGTATTTAGGGAGTATAAATTCTCTAATTTCAGCGAAAAGGTCTGGATTAGTTAGTCCAAGCTTTATTAAGAACTCTAAAGATTCTTTATTTTTAATAAGAGTATGCTTAACGGTTCTATATTCAGATTTGGGTTTTGATGGCAAGTAAACCTGGATTTTTCCGTTATTATCAAATGGGGCTATGTGTTCATTATTTTCCAATCTAATGATAGGTTTAGTCCTCAAAATACCCTTTGAAGATTCTTTCTTACTCCATAAAGACGGTTGTTCTAAAAGCCGCTTATAAAAATCAATCATCCATTTATCAGATTTTGTCAGTAAAAATTCAACGGTTATTTTTTTTGCAAAACTTTCAAAATCAACTTCAGTTACTTTGAGGTCATTAAATAGATAATCTCTTAGTTCTCTTGTTTTATCATAGGTTATATTTGTATCTAACCAATTTTGTTTAGAAAATAGATACTGAATGTCGTTTTTATCTAAAAACTCAGTTAATTCTTTACCACGTGCTAATAAAGCATCTCCTGCCTTGGTATATGTGCCATCTGATGTGGGAAGCAACTTCTCGGAAAGAAACTTTTCTTTTACCTTTTCATAAATCACTGAATAAATTTTTTCACTTTTAGCAAGATTTGAACTGAGAGGCAAGATACTCAAGAAATTTGTATCAAGATAGCCTAAATCCCTGATAATAGTTAAGCTTTCAGCAATAAGATTTCCAATTTCTTCAAGAATTAACTTATTTTGCTCATCTTCTAAAGGAATGTTCTCTCTGTTTGGAGTGGTTTTGAAAGGACCTTGAATAAGAAAATTAAGAAAGGTTACTTTCTCTGTCGGGAAAAATACAACTAACTTTGAGTTAGGCTCTGGAACTAATATCTCTTTACCATTTTGATCTTTACCCAGTTTATATGCTACTTCAACCCATAATTTTTTACACTCCATTTTTATTGGTTTTCTAATGACTAAATATTCCTCGGTAACACTTGATGATACTAATGTTACCCTCTTTGTATTTGGTATTTTTAGAAAATTCTCAGTTGATTTTAGGTAGTGTCCTTTCAAAGACGGTGTTTGCCATTTAATTTCTTCAATATTTTTTAAGAACAACAATGTTTTTAATTCCAAATTTTCAAGTCTTTTGTGTATAAGTGTGAAGATTTCCTCGCGTGAACGATATTTATGATTGAAAGGTGTTTTGATTAGAGTTCCATTTTTCTGATTTGTGCTACTACCATCTGTAGGTGTAGGGATTACAAAGTCTTCAATTTTTATCTCGTATTCTCCAGAAATAATATAAGGGGTTTGAGTAACAGCAAAAACGGATTTGAAGCCAACACCAAATTTTCCGATAAAATTTAAATCCTCTTTCTTTTTAGAAATACCGATTCCTGTCACTCCATCAATATCTTGAAGGTCAAAATCTTTCCCATTATGATAAACATCTAACCTATCTTTGAAAAGTTCAAATCTAATTTCTTTAGCACCCTCATCTTCAGCATTTTGTAATAATTCATAAATGAAATGAGAAGGGTCAGTATATAATCCCACCAAAATACTATCAACATCAAAATTATTTTCCCTTGAAGACCTTACCCAGTCTTTTCGCTTTATTATTAACTCTTCAAATTTCTTATTTGCCATGTTTGTTTACCTTTTTGTGGTGGAGTAAATATCAGCTAATGTTTTCAGCATATATTATCCTTAAAAAGATGAAGAAGAGTGTCTCCATTTTGGTTTTTCTGAGCCATACAGTTTTGTCCATTAATGAAACCTTTGTATTGATCTGTGTGTCCAAGTCAATCAAAAAAACTTTCTTATTATATTCCATCGCCAGAAATTCGGTTAATACCCCATGTCATCTGGGTCTTACATACGTCCCCTTTTATGTTAATTGTGTTTATTACTTTGCTCATGATTCATCATCCTTCTTTATTTAACTGTATATTTTCCCAATTTAATTTTCTTTGCTTACTCAAGCCATCAAGCAAAATGTCGCCTAATATTCTCAGAATAAAAGAAGTTTTTGCGAAACAAAAATTTGAGTGAGCGATAGCGAAACGTTTATACTGTGTTGAACGCATTTGAAGCAAAACAGCATTATGTTTCCGACCATTTATTGCGCAATAACCCGAAAAAGTATCCCTCTCCTTTTTCCAATATTTCCTTGTACCTAATTTTAAACGATGTTTTATCTCCACTTTTATGACTCCATTTTTCCAATCTTTCCGTGCAATGAATAAAATATATCCTGGGCAAGTAACTTTTTTCCCGTTATGTACACCGATGAAATCTTCGTATTCGTTAAATGTTGAAATAGGTACTTCATTTTCATTAATAAATATTCTTACATCATTTTTCCTAAGATGAGGCCATACTTCTGGATGGATGGCTACAGCGAGCTCACTTGTCTCTTTCTAAATTAATTTTGATGTTCTCGTTAAAGACATTGGAATAAAATGGATATAGATACCCATAGATGCTGTCCAAGCACCAAGTTTGTATACTTCCCTTTTGTCAATTCTCACATTCAATTTTGTATCGTCCTTCAATTCAACATCATTAAGCCAGCATTTCAATGTCGGTCAAGATTTTATGAGCCTTGAGCAAATCTGTATAATGTCGGTATTCTTTCATAGTTTTACTCCCATTTATTTTTCAGCAATGTTGCCTAGTGTCCCGAGCGTATCTAAAGCTTCCCGAAGGGAAATTTGGGTTTAGGAATAGCGAAGCCAGATACACTCTCTTAGGCAATGTTGCCTTACTCTTCTTCATAGTGTCATATTACGAATATCTGTTAAACTTTTTCGCTTTGTATATCTCACATAGTTATATTCATCAATCAATTTTGCCAGAGTGTGGTTATCAGCCATATTTGAAATTTGAAGGGTAGCGGACTCATAATTGCCTCCATTCTCTTTGACATAGTCATCCAGATATTCTTTTGCTGATTCTTGCATCTTTGGTAAAAACTCGAATGCGTAGCATCTACCATTATCTTCCTCATTTCCAATAATTGCCTTCCGGATGCGTCTATCCCACATTACGAAAAGATTTGGGATTATTGCGTGTAGTATTTTACTTGCATCAGTAGATTCAAATCGTTGTTTTTTGGAACACCTAGCAATTTTATCGAATATTTCGGATATAGAGTTTTTGACTTCGTTACTAAGATCAATATTTATAATCGTTGTGTGTTCAAACTTTTTAATAATTGAGAAAATATCCTTGTATATATTAAAAAAATTGACCAAATCCCCTTGAAAATACGGATCCCAGCTATGTACAAAACCAAATAGAAGCAACCCCTCTATAATAGGAATATTTGCTGATTTGAACCACGCATCAGGGTCTTTGTTCTTCATATATGTATCATAGAACCCCCAGCGTTTCCCGATGAGCCTCAAGATTTTATGAGCCTGGAGCAAATCTGTATAATGTCGGTCTTCTTTCATAGTATTACTCCCTTTTATTTTTCAGCAATATCGCCTAATGTTTTGAGCGTATCTTAAGTTCCCCGAAGGGAAATTTGGGTAAAAGAATAGCGAAGCCAGATACGCTCTGCTATATGAAGTGGCGGTCATTTATCTTCACCACATATTGAAAATAAGTCGCTCTGAATACTCTCCGTCATTCGGTACTTTACTCTCTTTCCATTTTTATGAAGCAAGTAGATTTCTCTTTTTTCCAATTCTAGCGGATCCCGTGGGATAAAAAATGCCTCTTTAATTTTATCCCAGTCCTTATCTCTGACGGTAATTACATTATCGAGGAAATTACTTACATAACATCCATTAATTAATGTCGGTTGCACATCTTCTAATTTTTTGTTCGTAATTTCAACATACTTGGAATCAATATCAATCCCTATAAATTTTCTTCCTAATTTTTTTGCCGCAATAGCGGTTGTTCCAGTTCCTATAAACGGGTCGAGCACAATATCTCCCTCATCACTGCTAAAAAGCAATAATCTTTCAAGTAAATGTATAGGTAATTGACAAGGATGTTCGTCCCTCCTTTTTTTGTGCCTAATTCTGTGAATGTCCGTCCATACATCTGAAACAAGAGGGCCAAATTGATGCATCCGACTTTTTTTACCACCATAGTCTTGTAAAATATAATGGCAGTTTCTACAGCGTTTGTGCAACATTCTAATGTCATAAAACTTAAAATCCTCAGACTTCACATAATATAAAATTCCGTAGTGATTTGGTAAAAGAGTTTTCCCAAGAGGAGAACCCATTGCATCCCAAGCGATCCAGTGACGAAAGATAGCAATTTCATTTAGATAAGAGCCAAGGTAGATTAGCCATTTTGGAATATTATGAACCAAGATAGAACCTGTAGGCTTGGTAACACGAACCATCTCATTAAGCCATTTTTTACACCAAAAGAGATATTCTTCAAACTCATGTTTATCATAATAGCTATTGTATTTCTTTTTTAGATTGAATGGGGGATCTGCAAAAGTAACATCAACACTATTATTTGGTATTTTTTTCATAACTTCTAGACAATCTCCTTGAATAACCTTATTTACTATCGACTCAAAAAAATCTTTATTTTCCATAGAAGGTCTCTTTCAGTAGATTTTCAAACTTCTCAAGTTCGTCATTGTGAAATGTAAAGACAAAATCATAAGCATCTACCATTCGCTTCAGGTCGCCTCTTCTTACATACCAACCAATTCCATCCACAAATCCAACAAAAATTACATTTGGATAGTTTTTCTTCAAATAATCAGCAACAGTCTTTTCCGTCTTTGCTTTGTCTCCCATTCCTGAAGCTGTAGTAACAGAATACGAACATTCAATTATTATCTTCGGCGAAGTCTTGTTTGGAACTATAAAATCCATTGTTCTTGGGATGTTCCCTGTCTTTGGAATTCTGAACTTGCCTTTCTCAAAGGTTAGTTTATGGAATGTTAAAATTTGTTCGATTACAACTTCAGGATTTCCTTCTCTGGAGGCTTTATAGGCGCCCTTTGTCTTGTATCTTATGATTGTATCTACCAGAGATTCTATTGAAAAACTAAACTTCTTTATATCAAGCTTCTTAAACTCAAAAAGTGGAAGAACCTTTTTTATTACAGGAACTGTAGGTCCCCTGAAGAATAGATTTACAATACCCTCGGCGAACTTTCTGTTTGTTTTGACAATAGATTTTATCTTATCCAGACTCCATTCTGTTTTAAAATCTTCGCTTGGCCAAGAATCTTTATTAACTAGGCTGGATAAAGTCTTATCATCCGTGGCTCTGATGAAAGTTACCAATCTTTGCAGACTTTCTTTTGAAAAACCTGTTACAGTCAAAATTGCATCTAAGCCATCTTCAACTTCTGTGATATGTTCAAGCAAGACGGATTCTTTTAGACCATTTCTTTCTATCCTGTTTTTTAGGAGAAAAATATTCTGAGCAATTGAAGAAATATGCCCTTCATAGTATTCTTCAAACTCTTTGTTATA
>JBAYOH010000063.1:0-6438 GCA_041678455.1 Methanofastidiosum sp. | reverse complement strand
ATAGTGTTATTATCATCATCACCTATAGATTCTCCGTCTACATTTATTCTTACAATATGTACTTTATTCGGATCAAGGGGAACTGAAAAAGTAAAGTTTTGATTAAAAGTGGATAGAGCGCCTGAACTATTTATGTCCAATGTAATCTTGCCGGATGTCAATTTAGAACCTTTTACATCTATAGGTGAAGCGTTAGTAAACGTCAAAAAAGATTGTGGTTCAGTTATTGTAATCTGTGGCCCTAACGAGTTGATGTTAAAATTCCAAGGGAAAACTAAAAAGTTACCCAAGTTATCTTCAATATAAACTGAAGCTGTGTGGCTACCATTAGCTTCACCAGCTGAGGTATATGTAATCATATTGCTTCCAAAATCACCACTTACATTTGTATAGTTTCCATCAAGATACAATCTAGATCCGCGTATTCCTGCGCCATCGTCATGATAATCGACCCTAATCTCAGGGGTATCAGTAGTTATCGCTCCTTGCGGGATGTATTCAGAAATACTTGGTGGAGATGTATCTTTTAACAGTACAATATTTTGAGTTAAAGTATTCTGAGCTTTATCATATGTTATTACGGGATAATTAAATGAATCTTCAGATAAAGCTAAGTAATGGAAATAAGGGTGAGGATCGTTTCTCAAAGGATTGCCTTCATATTTTAATATTTGCGTTCCATAAGTTGACCTATCAATTCCACTTAAAGCATCTGAAACTGAAGAAGTCAGTTTAGTATAAGGGCTTGTTGTGAGTACTGGTATAGAAGATATTAAGGGTACAGAGGTTATTGGAGGGTCTAAATCTTTTTTCAGTTCAAATTTATATGTTGAGAGTGTATCTGTAGGATTGAAAAGATAACGATCTGCAATATTTCCATATTCATCAGTTGCTTGAACTGAAACTTGATAAGTTCCCTCTGATAAGCCCCCAGGAAGTATTAATTCTGCAGAATAAGTACTATCCCCAGAAATCCTATCTGGAAGACGCCCATCATCAAATAAAAATGTACCTGCAATTATTTCAGTGCCTTTTTTTACTGTTGCTCCAGAATAGATTATACTGCTTACATCTTTTATATGGGAATATATATTAATTTTTCCCCCATTTTCATTAATCCATACATATGGATGTTGAACTAATGGAACTCCTACACTCTGACCATCTGGAACAATGTTAACATTTGTTACTCTTGGAGGTGTTAAATCATTTGTAAGAGAAGGATATGGGAAATAGTTTAAACTATCTGGATCTGTTCCATCAACAATTGAAAATTGCCCAAAGGTAATAAGGCCCCTAGAATAATCTACGCCCTTAAAGGATAATCTGTTAAGGGCTAAGAAATTTGACAAATCTCCCCTATAGGCATTGAGTTTTGGTAATAAGTTGAGATCGTTAGTTGCACCTGAACCTACAACTATAAGCGAAAAATCCCTATAATTTAATATATCAGGATTGCCGTCAATTGCTGCAATATCCACCAATCGTGGATTTAGAGTGCTATAATCAGAAGGACTTTTTCTTGCAGTTGTATCAAGTAGCCATTTTATAGGGTACATCTCGACATTAATATTTGTGTTTGGATAATTAATTGGATTGCTATTTTTGTCTCTTAGCCCAATGGGATTATCAACGCTTCCATATACAACAAAATAATTGCAGTTGTAATTACTTGTCGAGGAGCTATCAAATGCATCCATAGTATCATAAAGGAGGTGGCCCAATTCATTTCCAGAATTAATATTATACCCTCCTGTAATAGGCCCTTGTGCATATAAAATAACTGCAATGGGTACAGATTGGAAAATATCCTGTTTTGTTAATTTATACATAGGGATGTTAAAGAAGTCGTTATCGTCATAATAAATTTCAAAATCATTTTTTGGAGTTGCAATTAATTCATACATATTCACCTCCCAAGGATCAGAACCTATCGTAAAACCTTTTTCATATTGGTTAGTATTTATAAACTTATCAACTTCAATTTCCTTCATCACATAAGAAGATAAATTAACACGAATATACAATTTCAAATCGTTTGGTCCGTCAGATTTAGGAAGTTTTACCGCATATCTCCCTTGAGAGTTTGTTCTTGTAACAGCAATTGTTTCTAGTTTATCATTAATAAAAACAATTTCAGCATTTGCAAGAGGGGGATCAATAGTATCGCCTGTAGTATTCATTACAGGATTGCTCTCTATTGGTTCACTTGTTTGACCTTCAGTATTATCATAAACATAACCTTGTAAGGTCCAGGTGTCACCCGTAACTGGAATCTCTGGGGAAAGACTTAGGAGGACCTCATTTGCACCTTCATTTTTTATATAAATTCTATACTGCCCAAAATTCAGCACTTCGAATCGGGAGATTATATCTATTTCCCCGCCGTATTGAAGTCTAATATTAATACTTCTTCCATTAAAATAAGTATCCATCCCCATCTGTTGGGGTGCGATTTCAATTCCAGGTGCGCCCATATAAAATAAAATCGTATCGTTGTTCTGGTCAACGCTGATATTTCCCTTGTCAAAATTAATGTCAATATAACGCTGAGCCCCTTCCCCTTCAAATCTGACTTCTCTGATCTTTTTATCAAGTTCTAAAAGAGCATTCTGCATTGAATTAATCCTTGACACATCTCTTGATCTCTCAATCTGAGGCCCAGCGAAACGGTATGCGGCAAAAACAGCTGCAACTGTAATAGCTAAAATTAGCATTACTGTAATTACTTCTACTTGGGCCTTTCTTGATACTAGCCCTTTTTTTCTTATTATCTTTAAACTCATGGAACTACCTTGAGTACATAATAAAAATAATAAAAGATTATTTAATAGTTGTCCTTTGTTTTGCGAATATCTCAAAGATCATATTAATATCTTCTTCCTTGAAAACTCTGTCCCCATAACTATAGCAAGGGCAGAAGAGAATATTAGCATCAGTGAAAGCCCTAGGTCAAGAGCTATACCAAGGTCAGGTAGAGGAAGCCCTGGAAACCCTTTGAAAACTAGGAACAGTATCCCTGCGACAAGCCACAGCACACCCACTATATAGAGTACAGCATTATCGCTCCCCTTTGAACTTGAGGGCGTTCTTGCTTTCATTCCAAAGAGTATGGGCGGTATACATGTAATCATCATTACTATGTAGAATATTAGACCCATAAAACTAGTTCTCAAAATATTGAATACTGAAGAAATTGGATTGTTTGTTGGCAGTATCCCCATATTATTGAACAAAAAGAGTATAGCGAATACAAGCCAGAAAATACCAAGAATGTAAAGCGTTATGGGTGCAAATATGGATCCTGAAGTTTTTGTTTTTGTGCTACCTCCCTTTAGATCCTTCATGAGTTCTTTTGTGTCTATCCCAAGTTCTTGGGCTTCTCTTAAGATGTCTTCCATAGAAGGCTCATCGTCCATTAGGACTGTTTCTGTTTTAGGTTCCATGCTCTTTTTTGAAAAAATAGTTTCTATCCTTTCCTCAGGAAGTACTTGGTTTACCTTTCTTAGGAATTCACTTTCAGAAAATTCATCTAGTGTTTCATCGATTAGGGCTTCATGCTTTTCCCTATTTGAAAACTCTTTTTTTTCCTTTGTTATCTTTCTCTCAAACCGATCTTCCGGTTCATATTGCATCTTTTTTGGTGGTTCCTGTTTTGTTGAATAAGTCTGACCCATCGTCTTAAAAGTTTTCTCCATCTCCTGGAGCTTTTCTGTGTTCATCCTGATTGACTCAGCTACCTGCTCCATAGTTGCGGCAACTTTTGAGAGGGATTCCATTAATTTATCCTCTTCACCTTCTGCGCCTTCAACTACCATGCTTGATTCCAAGAGATTTATCAGCTTCTCGAGTTTTCCAACGATGGGATCTTCATAGACCCCTCCTTCTTCAACTGCTACCGCACTTAATATCTCTTTTATCTCGTCGAGCTTTGTGACAATTTCCTTTGATTCTACAGGGGCGCCACTGTACCCCATTCGAGGCATGATCTGCATGAAGGTATCAAGCTGTTGCTTTAGCTTGACATACTCCATTTTGAGGTCATCATAATCATTGCCAACCATTCTATCATCTCATTAATGCTAATATACATTATAACTTATAAATCTTGCTATTTAAAGGTTTTCTATAAAAAAATGTATATTTCTAAATATTGCTTACCGATTTTCACTTTTTAATAGTAGTTACCTTTTTATGGTATCTTCAGGTAATTCTTTCGAATGAAGGAAAGTATACACCAGGTCCTTGAAAAAGGTGAGAGAAAGAACATAGAGTTCAAGTCAGCGTTAGGCGATGAGCATCTCTTAAAGGATAGGAGGGAGAGATTGTCCGCCCAGATGAAGTACAGATTAAAAACAGGCGGCGGAAAGGCCTACTATATAATAGGTGTATCTGATGATGGCGATGTGGTCTGCCAATTCCAAGAAGAGTTTGAAAAAACACTTGACGTTGTAAAGAAACTTACAGACGGCATAGGCGCTAAAATAACTGACATAGAAAGATATAATGATAATGGCTTTTATGCGAGGATCTCAATTGAAGAAGCAAATTCTGAAAAAGGTATAAAAGAGCACATCACTATAGGCACCATCGGCCATGTCGATCATGGAAAATCAACGCTCATTGGGACTCTACTTACAGGTATGGAAGACGACGGTGTTGGAAAGACCCGGATATTTCTTGATTTTCTTCCACATGAAATAGAAAGAGGATTGACTGCCGAGATTACACATGCTGTTTTTGGGTTTAAAGGCGATGAAAGAGTATACCTAAAAAATCCCCTTAACAAAAAAGAAGTGGCCGATCTAATTGATAGGTCAACAAAGATTGTTTCATTTGTTGATTGCCCAGGCCATGCGCCATGGCTTAGGACTACTGTTAGAGGAATCCTCGGGCAGAGGGTAGATTATGTCCTTTTGATAGTTGCTTCAGATGACGGAGTAACACCAATAACAAAGGAGCATCTCGGGATTGCACTTGCAATAGATATTCCCCTTATCATAGTAATAACGAAGACTGACAAAGTTTCCTATGAAGATACAAAACAAGTTATATCAGATGTCTCGGCACTTTTGAGAAAAGTCGGCAAAATACCTCTTACTGTTAAGGACAAAGAAACTGCACATAATATTTCAAAGAAGGTATCTGGGAGATTTTTGATCCCCATAATAAAAGCTTCTTCAATTACCTTAGAAGGTCTTGATATACTAAATGAATTATTTTTGAATCTCCCAGAAAAAACAAATGGGGAGCTCTATAAAAAATCGTTTTTGATGTACATTGATAAAGTTTACAAAGTTAGGTGGACAGGAACTGTTATTAGCGGAAGAGTCAAACAAGGAATTGTAAAAAAAGGCCAAGATCTGCTTTTAGGGCCGATAAATGACAGATACGAAACTGTATCGTGCCAGTCTATAAAGCAGCATCACCTTGTTCAAGCAAAGGGTGAAGTCGGTGACATCCTTGGGATAGCAATTAAAGGTGTAGATGCCGACCTCATAAGAAGAGGGATGGTGGTAAAAGATGAAAACGGGGAAAGTAGATCAGTCAGAGAGTTTCTTGCTGAAGTATTTATTCTAAATCACCCGACAAGAATAAAAGAAGGTTACGAGCCGATAATACATCTTGAGACTATATCTGAGACTGTCACTTTTGAAAAGATTTACAATCGAGAGTACCTATCCACAGGGGACAGGGCTTTAATAAAAATGAAATTTAAATATAATAGTTATTATCTTAGCGAGGGTGACAAATTCATTTTCAGAGAAGCAAAATCAAAGGGCATAGGCGGAATAAAAAAGATATTATGATGCTACTTCGATAAATGATTTAATCTCTACCTCTGTTTTAATCGAGTTTCCAATAAAGCATCTTTCTTTTGCAAGCTTTATTGCTTCTTCTGCCCTTGGAATATCTTCCTTTGTAGCAACTGTTACATAGACATTAATTAGGATCTTAGTAAAGACATATCCATTTGGGGATTTTTCTAAAAATCCCTTTGCATCTGTTTTATAACTTTTGAAGTTACAGTTGACAAGCTTTGACCTTGAAAGAAAAGTAGTAAAGATGCAAACATTTTCAGCTGCAACATAGAGGTCTTCTGGAGTTATAATTCCCTCGTGGCCTTTAAATTCAGGTGGTGTTGCGATCTCTATTGTGGGTTTTCCCCTCCACGATAATTCTCCAATCTTTTCCTTCTTCCAGGTGACTGTATTCTCATATGTAAAAAAATCTTCTGGCATTAAATCACCAATTATTTCTAATACGTATTCATTATAAAAGTTGTGGTTTAGGAAAAAAATAGAAACAATTTAAAAATTAAGAGGATTACGATTAACCTCTATTTTTTTCCTATCTTTTCAATTTTATAAATCTTGGGGCGCTTCATCGTGTTTCTTAACTCTTTTTATCCAAATTTTGGGTCACTTCCCAAAATTT
>JBAYOH010000062.1:0-6866 GCA_041678455.1 Methanofastidiosum sp. | reverse complement strand
TGAGCTTGAGGCGATAGAAGATGTTTCAGAGCTTACTGCGGTACGTGACAGCACCGGCTTTAAGGTGGCTGATCCGGGCAGCTGGATAAGCTACCTAAAGACACATGTCGCCATTGATGCAAAGACAGGAAAGTTAATCGGAATTGTTGTTACAGATAGAGATACCCACGATAGCGAAATGGGCATATTTTTAGCTGATGGGGTAGCTTTCAAAGTTCTTATAGCAGACGGTGCCTACGACACAAGAAACATGTTTGATCTTGCCGCTAAAAAGAATGCAGTTCCAATAATAAAGATACGAAAAAATGTCTCAACACGCCCCTTAGGCTCGCCTCTGCGTGCTAAGTCAATGCGGGAAGTGAAAAAGATTGGCCAGGTTTCATGGAAAGAGAAATACGAATATGACAAGCGGTGGCGCATAGAGCATACTTTTCTGCAGTCAAGCGTCCATTTGGCGAAGGAACTACGGCCAAACGATTCGACATGGCACAAAAGGGAGTATGACGAATTTCTGCTGTATGGCTAGCTGCAACAGCTAGTGTAAAGCCAAAGAGAAAAAGGGATAAGTGTCTTTTGAGTGGAATTATGCAACAAAGCAGCATAATCCAAAAAACTTAAATATCGAGTTTGAATTTGTGCGTTAAGGGCAGTTAGCTCAGTCTGGTAGAGCAGTAGACTCTTAATCTACGGGCCAGGGGTTCGAATCCCTTACTGCCCGCCAATAATTTTTCTGGCGGTTATTTCAGAATCAGGGCTCCATATAGGCTTATTTTCTGGAGGCGTTACTTTTGGAAAATACCCGTAGACCAATATATACATGGGATGGCTATGTTTCCTATCTTATCTCTGAGAGGTGTGTCAGCCCCACAACAGCTGAAATATATCGAAGATGCATTGCCATGTATCTTAAGAGCGGCAAAACGGAGGAGGAATACTACTTCGGCGTGCTCTTAAACGAGCGCTATTCCTCACCCTTCAAGCACAACATGTACTTTGCATTGAAATGGTATGCCAGAATGCACAATAGGCCGTTTAACATGAAGAAGAACAGGCTGGAACGGAAAGTGAGGATGAACATATCGCTAGAGAAGTGCTGGGCGCTTTTGGAGGCCATCACAGAGGAGGACCTTAAGCTTGCGGTGTACATGGCATTGAACACGGGATTGCGCACATCGGAAGTGCTTGGCCTGGAGCTTGGCGACATAGACTTTGAGGAGGGCTACCTCTTGTGAAGAGGACAAAGACCTACCGTGAGCGCATCGTGCCGATTAACAAAAAGACCATGGTAGAGCTAAAGCGCTTTGCCTACAACAACGGCATAAGGGCGGGAGGTTATTTGCAATGAGTAGAGACAGGTTCTCTAAACTCATTTTGAGATACTCCAGAAAGCTCGGATTTAAGGTCACGCCCTATATGCTGCGCCACACCTTTGCAACGCTCTTTGTTGAGAACAACGGCAATCTTTTGATACTGAAGAACATCATGGGCCACAGCCAGATTTCAACTACTGAAAGGTACGTGCATGAGTCGAAGAGGATGATCAAGAGCGGGTATGACAAGACGTGCCCAGCGTTCTAGGATTTTATTTTAGTGGCAAATGACTTAGCTGAGTTAGGCAAAAATTTAAATAGGATAAACATCCACATTATAGTAACAATAGTGGTGACTAATTATGAAAAAAATATTTGCTATACTAATCTCATTGTTGTTTGTAGTCAGCACGTTTGGTATTGCTTCATCAGATGATCCTGATTGCTGCGATCCAGAAAATTTTGATATAAGCAAAACGTCAGTAAAAGTCGGAGAAACATTTACCCTTACAGTAAACTATTATTGCTTGTTCTGTTTAGAAGGAGTAGGTTTTGAGGATCCTTGTGATGTTCAAACTGTATGGTCTACTCTTATTATTGGCCCTCCTCAGTATCCATTTCCATCGGGATCCCCCATTGAAGTTATAGGCGTACAAGATCTCGGGTCAGATAGATATATAATAACTATGAAAGCAGTTTTTCCAGGCACATTGGTTTTCAAAAATATTCCTTGTAGTAACGAAGAAACTACGGTCAAAATATTGCCAAGATCACTTCCGATGGACTGGGTCATGAAAAAGTTTGGCCTTGGCAAGGAAAAATAAATCTTTTTTTCTTTTCTATTCTTTTCTTATTATTTTGAAATTAAGCTTCACCTTTTATTAGCCCTGTCATTATTGTTAATCTCCTTGTTCTTCCAGAGTAGCTCAAGCATTACCCTTGAATCAACAAAGGATCCGATTAGATCTTTGTAGTTTTCGTTGCACAGGGTCTCAAAAATTGGCCTTAAAATTGAACTAATTTTTTTTATATATGCTCATATGTAGATATGGATTCTTCCCTAGAAACTCCAACTTGCCGGCACATGATTCTCAAAGTTGAGCTTTTAATTCTCTCATGACTTGGCATAGTCAGCGGAGTCTTAGTATCGTCCTCATTTCCCCCAATCATAGAGACATGATTTCCTTCTCTCACCACTACAAATCCAAGTAATTCAAAAGTTTTGATTACCTTCTTAGTTGGCGGATATAACGGGAATTTAGCCAACTAAACTACCACTTCTACAATAAAAGTTTTTATAATGCCCTCTTCAACAAACGCGCCCTTTAGATTAAGAGGATAAGCTATATGCCCGTCAATGTGTTTTCAACGATTATTTTTATCTGTTCTATTTTACTCAACTCTACTCATCTACTTTACTTATTAAATTGATAGCCAAAAGTTAAAATGTCTTTTGTTTTAATATTTGTCTTATATAGAATTGAATTAAGCCTATTCCTCTTTGTCTAAAGATTGCTACATATTTTTTTTTAATTCATCGTTATTTTTAATCAAAAAGAGTATTGTGCTCGTTTTTTTTATTTATGGCTACTAGTTAAAAAAAATAATTACCTGATATTGCTATCTTTTTTTTGTAATGCATTCGTTTAATGTTTGAATATCTTTTTTCACCCTTCTATAATTAATTTTTGTTAATACTGAGATCTCATTTGCATCTAGAAATCCACCATGCCTGTTTATTAATTCAATAACTTTAGAATCCATATTATTCATCTTAATTGAGTCTAACATATGAGGGGCATATATCTCTTAACAAAGCGAGAAATAGTATTTATGATTTCCAAACAGGAATAAATTATTATTACTCCCCATAACTATGATAAATAAATAGAAATTAGAGTATTTTTTCTATAATTGATTTAATATTTCCATTAAGTTTAGCATAAGTCTAATTATATTTTTTAACAACCATATTTGCTTCTTGTTGGGGTATAGGGCCCATTAGAATATAATTACTATTGATTGTCAATATTGTAATATTTATTGCTAACCAATAACTTTATATATTAGTATCAATATAGTTACTATTGCCAATCAATATTGGCAAAACGTATCCGTTAGTAGGGATCTTGGAGCAGATTCCTGCATATAAAACTCCAATTACGATGATGGGGGAGACATCCCCCTGAGTATTTCGCTATTTTTCGATTAATAATGTGTCAAACTACTATAAATTAGGATTCCCTACACGGCAATTATTATCTGTAAACACCGAAAAGTTTATATATAATCGCCTTAAAATATGTATGTTTGAGTATCTTATTCTTAGCTAATATCTGCAAAAGAGTATATATTCAATCATGTTGATTAAGTCAATCGACTTTTTCAAACAAAAAAATGGAGGAAAAAAACAATGTCAGGAATTGGATATTTTGGTCCAAAGAGAAAGCCTGGATACGAAGAGCAGCCTTCTATAAGCCCTAACTTCTTGAAGCTTAGGCTACCATTCTACCACTACCCAATCGAGTACCAGGACTTTATCCAAGGGATGATTTTGGCGTGTGTACCTTTAGGTATCACGGCAACAATGCAACCTACATTGGGAGTACCAATCGAGATAGCAGTATTCATGGTAATGATAAACAACCTTTTCTACCTATGGCACACTTCTTTTGGTGACCCATCAATAGCTGGCTGGATTACACCCGGTATACCAATTTATGCAGCGTACTTTTCGACATTCTCAAGTACACTAATTGGTCCAACAGGTGTCTATATCGAAAGATTACAAGCTCTTATCGCATGTCAGTTAATATTGGCTGTCATGTTCCTAGTGCTTGGTGTATCTGGAGTAGGTAGAGAGTTTGTAGCGCGTATTCCAACCTCAATCGTAGCAGGTATTCTTCTAGGATCTGGACTTTCATCCTTAACAGCTATCTTTAGCCCAGCAAGTGCTTACGTAAAAGACTTACCAGTATCTTTCATAGTATCCGCAATCTTGTCTGTATTCCTTTTGTTCTCTAAGCGAGCAGTGGCAATGCGTAAGAGTAACAAGATAATGCAATGGGTTGCTGGATTTGGAATAGTTCCCGGATTTATAATAGGATATATCTTGGGAGTTATTACTGGAGAAATCAAGGTCGACATGGCAGTAGTTACATCTAGAGTTATAATTGAAATGCCAGTTGACAGATTGATAAATGAATTCACTGCGTTCGGAGTTGGATGGCCAAGCGCCACCCTTTGGGGCGCAGGTATAGCTGTTGCAGTAGTTGCATACATCATCGCATTCGGGGATGTCATTGTTCTCAAAGCTTTAATTAAACAGGCTGACGAGGCAAGACCAGATGAGAAACTTCTAGTGCACATAAGCAGAAACCACATAATCACTGGGTGGAGAAATCTACTCCAAGGACTTTTCGTACCATACCTCCCATTCTGTG
Organism: Methanofastidiosum sp.; assembly: GCA_041678455.1. Classification (GTDB taxonomy): domain Archaea; phylum Methanobacteriota_B; class Thermococci; order Methanofastidiosales; family Methanofastidiosaceae; genus Methanofastidiosum. Next base: position 2,113 of record JBAYOH010000062.1, on the reverse strand, counting down.
GTCCACAGTGGACTGGAGGTCAGGCGCTAGTAGTTCAGAGATATATGCACGCAACACCCGAGCAGGAATACACCTACTGGGGAGGGGCAACAAGCATGTTCTGGGGTATGACTCTTGCACTATTGCTTCACCCAATAGTTCAGATAATGCTACCTGCCAAGTTTATTGGATTAGGTTTAACCTATTTAATTCAGGGGTACCTATGTTCATACCTTGCTATGGAGATGTGTGAAACTAACATTCAGAGATCCATCGCAGGCATAATGGCCGCAGCATTACTTATGGCAAACTATGTCCAACTCTGGGGAAGCCCATTCTTCTCTGCACCCGCAATGGGTCTAGTAACAGGTATAATTCTCTGGCTATTACTCGAATACGAAGGTAAGGGAAAGGCAAAGAAGAAATAAATTAATTTAATTTTCTTTTTTATTTTTTTATAATTAAATGTTTTTTTAAGTATAAATACATTTTTTGATATTTTGTTTTAGGGGGAAACTCTTATAAACTTTTTAAATTCTTAACGTAGGAGATACAATGGTAACTGTAAAGATTTCGAAAAGAAAAAAGATGGGATCAAAGGCATTTTTGAAAAGGAGCTTGCCTTTCTTTGCATTAAGCCTAATTGTTGTTATTGGTGGACTTTTTCTAATAGGTAGATTATTAGAAGGCGATCCTCTCCGCAACACAGCACAGTGGGGATGGTTTATCATAACTTTCTTAATAGTTCAGTATATCAATGTGAAATATATAGTGAAGAAGTGATAGTATGGAATTTAGAGATATTTTTAGATATGTACTTTTGTTGGTATGTGTAGTTTATGGTATTAGGGCATATATGACCGGCCAGTTGACACTTAAGTATTTGTTAATAGCTGTTGTTCTTTGTTCAGTAACATACTTCGTAATAGCAAGACCGGATAAATATTGAGAGGGGTGTTCATGTGTTTGATAAAATACTCAATAAAAAGTTCTCTTTACTTCCTTGGATAACATATTTAGAAGATGGTCCAATACTTGAAGCCTTTACTGCTTTGAAAGGTGAGAAAGAGATATTTGAAACGTATATCCCTGTTAAATTGGGCAATCATCTATATTATAGTAGCTTATACTATTTAAAGACTTTGAGAAAAGAAGAGCTTTCTAAGTTAGTCATCGTTGATGAAGATGGAAAGATTCTAAAAGATAAAGAAAAAGCTTATAAAATTTGTCTTGCCGTAAATCTTTTTATCAGGATAACCCCTTCAGAAAATCTTAAGTATATAGTGAGAAATCTGGAGGAGATCGATAAAGTTAAAGACTATAAATCAAAGGCAGATTATTTCGTACCTACTATAAAATTGTTTTTATCAAAAAGAGATGCAGAAACTTTAGAAAAATCTTTAGAGAGCTTTTATCAACATGAAAATACTGCGAAACAATTACTTGCTCATTACGTACAGGAAGTTGAGAGGATTAAAACTTTAAAATCTATCAATTATACCGAGATTATAGATTTAGTCGATGCTTATATGAAAGCAGGATTTGAAAGAGTAAGGGCAAAAGAAAATATAAAGAAGTTCATTGAACTTGCCAGAGATTCTAAGAAATCTTTACCTCACCAAGAAGATAATTATCTAGATACTGAAGCTGGTGCATACTACATGATTGATAGACTTGAAGCGTATGTAGTTAGAGATATTAAACTATTAGAAATTAGATATGACAGCATTCGCCAGTATTATTCAAAGAATGTAGCAGAAGATGAATCTAAAGCATTATTGGATTTTTTTAATAAAAATATTTAATTCTTTTCTTTTCGTCATTATACTAATCTTTCTAAGATTTTTAGCTATCAATATTTTATATATATCTAAATATTATAGGATTAACTAATATTCTATAATAATATATAATCTTTTTAATTAGTTTATTAATTATGTTTTATTTTATTTTTTTAAAAATTAATACTTAGAAAACTAAAAGACTAGAATATAAAATCAAAAGAAATATTATATGAGGTATGTGCAAAATAGATTTCTAAAATGGTTAATTTTAAATACTTAGGGGTTTGGTTTGGGGTTGTGCTCGCACCCAAACCATACTGAAAGCAATTTTTGATGAATATAAAGATTGC
>JBAYOH010000061.1:0-7249 GCA_041678455.1 Methanofastidiosum sp. | reverse complement strand
TCTTCAGATAATAAAGAAGTAACACAAATATTTTCTGCTTTAGAAGTTATTGTTACAAGGTATCCTTCTAACCCATAGAAGGTCTTATCTGATGCTGCCTTGTTTGCATCTCCCCATGTAAGAACATCTGAGACAAATTCATAATAGTGTCCAGTGTCCGGACAAAATAGTGCTGTATCAGTAGTGGCGGAGTATGTAAATGTATCAATTCCATACCAATTTGGATCTGGAGTATACCTTATCTTACCCTTTTCGATAATGGTCGTACCGTGTTTTGGTGAGCTAATAGGCCCTATTCGAGTCAATCCTGTATCATTAGCCAATACGTCAATCAAGACAGTACTGCCTTTGTTACATATGGCAGAATCGTCTACTGCGCCTCCGGAAGCCCAAACTGAAGAAACTAAAAAGCAGGGCATAATTAACGAAAATATTATGAATGAAGTTATTATTTTTTTTATTGATAACATATTATTACCTTCTTGCTATACATTATAGACCTATTAATTTTGCATTACTATATAAATCTTTTCAAAATATTAATAATCAATAATGGTAATCATAAATTAAAATTTAAATAAGAAGCTACTAAAAATAATGTATCTTTATATAGAAAAATAATAAGCGACAATTCAAATAGTAAAATTATAGATTTATTTCCAAGAAGTCTTCTGCGACTATTGCATTTTCACAGTATTTTTTTGATTCTTCTTCAACTTCTTTTGTTTCGTATCGCTGACTTATATGGGTCAAAACAAGCTTTTTTGCAGAAAGAAGCTGTGCAACTTCACACGCCTCCTTAACGGTAGAATGATATGTTTCTTTCTTATCTTCTTGAGATATGAATGTAGAGTCATGGATTAGGACATCACAGTGATATGCTTCCTCTGGGAATGTATCTATCTTCTCTGTGTCACCAGTATAGACTATCTTTTTCCCTTTTCTATTTTTACCTGTTACTTCTTCAATCGATATCTCTCTACCATTGACTTGAATTTTTCCATTCTTCTCCAGCAAATTGAACATCTCACCCTTTATACCAAGTTCATCACAAAGTTTTTTGTTAAATTTTCCTCTTGAATCATTTACAGCAAAAACATACCCAATTGCAGGAACTCCGTGAGAAACCGGAAATGGCTTTATCCAATACCCGTCAAACTCTATCTTTTCATCAAATACTTCTATGACGTGGATATCAAAATCTGCAGAAAAGTAAGGTATTGAGAATAATTGTTTCATATATACGATGGTGTCCTTTGGAACAAATATCTCAAGTAACTGCGTTCTGCCGTTTAGTTTCATGGATTGTATTAGACCTACAAGCCCCATTACGTGGTCAGCATGAAGATGTGTTATGAAGATTTTTGATATTTTCATCGGTGAAACCTTCCTTATCATCTGTCTCTGTGTACCCTCACCGCAGTCAAAAAGCATGAACTCGCCATTATTATATTGTAAAGCTACAGAAGGAAGATTTCTATCCGAAGTAGGTTTGGATGCAGATGTTCCTAGGAAAATAAGCTTCATAAAGATAAGATAAGAAAAGAAGTTTAAATTATTTATTATAAAAAATCGCTATATAAGTATAATGATAGGGCTATAAGTTAAATATTTAATGGAAATCATCCCAAGTTTCCATCTTACATCTGTTGCTTCAAAATAACAGTATTTCTTTCCTTGGAAATACCTAAACATTTGGTGTTATTTAAACTTATCTTTTCTGTCGTTAATCAGAATGCAGCCGGTCCAGACAATCTTATCTGGGTAAAACTTATTGTCGAGACCAAAATTATCAAGAAGCTTCTGTACATCAATTCCAAGTGATTCAAGTGAAGGTCTTGCCTTGTGAGGATGTTTGCACGACCTATTTGTTATAGCTTTACACTCAATGCAAAAAGAACAGCTGCCTCCGACTAATCCCCACGACTCAATTCCCTTTTGGGAAAGAAAATTTTCCAGTTCAAGTATCTTCTTATGAAAGTCAATTTTAGACCTCTTGACTTTCATTTTGTCTCGTGTTGCATCAAATTCTTCTGTGTATCTTACCAAAATAGCTTTGTTATAGCCTCCCAGTCTAGACTTGATCTCTTCAACTGTGCCTATAAATGGGGGGCACATGTAATGTTTTCCATAATTGCCACATAAATCCTGGTAACAATACCCCCTGATTCTTTCTTCAGGGATTAATAAAGATGGATCAAATTCTATGAACTCTTTCAAACCTATTTCTTTAGATAATGATTCTAACTGTGCAATATATCCAGACACAATACTAATTCAAAAGTAAATCTTTTAAGATTAAAGGTTTTCTTTAGGTTATGATTTCATTTACGGTTAAGGGTCATCCGAGAATTACCGCTGATCACAGAAGCACTTTGGAATTCACAAAAGACGACCATATCAAAGGCAACGGCGATTGCATATTGGGAATCTCATCAGATCATAATATTAGCGACCTTAATCAACTAAATGGAAGATTAGTTTTTGTAATGAAGATGGATAACATCAAAGAGACTTTTGAAGCCACTATACCAAAAAATCACAAAATAACTGATCCACGGGAGCTTGTCATAAGAACATCTTCGTTTATCTCAGGCAGAACCTATGCCATAGCATCAAGCAAAGCCTCGCTTGACATTGATAGAGGCTTAATTGAAGCTCTAAAAAAAGGTAAAGAAATGAAAGTAACTGTTTATGAGAAATCAAAATCTATACAATAGATATCTGTGTTCGGCGAATAGCTCTTTACCGTCCGTTCAGATAGAAACCCAATCTTCTTATCATATTTTTCTGACTCTTCAGTTATCCTTTTCTTGACGAGATTAATATTCTCAGAAACTGCGTAGAAGTGAACTATGGCATTCTCATATGTTGAAAAGACATCTGGGAGAAATTCAAATGAAGAGTGAGGCAAATTCATGATTATCCTATCTGGGCTTTCAATATTCCTTATTTCGATTCTTGAATCGCCATGTATTGGGACAATATTATAGGTCTTGTTCAGGGCGATATTTTTCTTAAGGTAGTATATAGCCATTTCATTTATATCAATCGAATATATTTTTTTAGGTTCTGACTTTTTAGAAATCATGAGAGAAAATGGTCCAACACCACAAAACATGTCCAAAACTATTTCATCTTTCTTAACAAGAGAGGTTATCCTCTTCCTCTCCTCAGATAACCTTGGTGAAAAATATACCTGGGAAACATCAAGTAAAATTCTTACCCCAAACTCCCGATAGATAGTTTCTGTAATATGGTCTCCAGCGATAAGCTCTAGTTTGGGAACCCTATACTCCCCTTCAATGCTATCCTTTCTAAAAACTGCTTTGATAAATGGATTTAACTCTAAAAGCGCTTCACCTATTATATTTTGGTAAGGGATCAGATCATCGCTCAACTGTATCAATGCTATATTCCCTATTGCATCAAAAGCCCGGAGTTTTAAAAGATATGATACGGGGATTTTTTTTGATAGTATTTCTCTTAGAGAGCTTTTTCTCTTCTCAAGTGGTATGAAATCATAATCTACAATATCATAACCCTTAATCTTCTCTTTGAGCGGCATTATTACATAGTCGCCATCATAGGCAATTTTAAAATTAATATCAAGGACTCCCATATCTAAAAGAGAAATCCTGTGCTCTTCTGCTTCTGACCTAGAGACTCTTGCACCCATCATGGCATCTAACGATTAGAATATTTCTGTCCCTTTATGCTTTCCCTCTATGATGGCCTTAATGTTCGTGAGTTCTTCCTTCCCACAGACTATGGTTTTTATTTTTGATCTCTTAAGAATTTTTGCTGCCAATGGATCAATAACTGCATTGACCCCTGCTTCTGCCTTTGTTCCTTCAACTATCTCAAGAAGAGTTTCGTGGCTGATTTTTCCAAGCTTCTTTGCATCGGAGAATTTTCGTGGGTCTTTATCATATACGCCATCTACATTTGTGAATCTCAAGAATAAATCTGCGCCTACAAATTCAGCAAGCATTGAAGAAACAGCATCAGTTGTATGCCCAGGATGTGTTCCACCAAGTACGGGAATTTTACCCAAATACAAAGTTGACAACGCATGCTTAAAATCATTTGAAACTTCTACAGGGGCCTTTTTCCCTAAAGCACCCATGAAGAGAGAAGCATTTAATTTAGTAACTTCCATTCCGACAAAATCAAGGAACGTGTCATCCTTTCCAATATCTTTTAGAGCTCGGATATATCCTCTTGCGATTGTTCCGCCTCCAACAACAATTAAGAATTCATGATTATTAGAAAGTGAAACTATTTGTTTTGAAACATTCTTTACCAGTTCAACATCAATTTTATCTGGAAAAACAAGAGATCCGCCAATCTTTAAAACAATCCTCATAAACTAAACCTCAATTGTAATTCTAATAAGTTCACCGTCTTTTTTCTTTAAGAAGTTTTTGAGATTTTTAGGGGCTATGATTTCAACGACATTTTGGGGATGATGAGTCCTTAAAGGTATTATAACTGCACCTTCTATCCTGCCGTCAATCAATGCTTTGTAGCATCTGACGTTTCCAAAAGACCTTCCTTCGTCAGTGCCTGATTTCAATATAACTGAAGGGTATCTATCAAGGAATTTCCTAAGCAAGATGTCTGTTTCATCGGTGAGGGTAATATTAAGTGTTCCAGGATAAGGGCTAAAACCAAGACCATCTTCAAACTGTTTTTTGTAAAAAGGTCTTGAAACATAATATTTGCCTTCGCCTATCCCAGAAACTATTGTTCCATCAATAATAAGTTCACCATTTTTTTTGTTGAATAGCTCACACATATCGACGAAGAAAGTCTTCAGATAATTTTTTCCATGTTCAGTAAGCGTAATTGTCTGCCCTCCCTTCACAAATATTCTTTCTATAGCACCAGAAGATTCCAACTCTTTTAGCCACCTCGAAGCAGTCTGTTGAGACACTCCAAGCTCTTTTCCAAGATCCTTTGAAGAAATATAAACAGATCCTTTGACCTTGCCCTTCTTAGCTAATGTTAAAAGAGGTAAGAGGTAGCTGTCTTTCATATATTAAAGATTATTTTAATAAATTTAAAAGGTTATTGGGATTCTATGCAAGACTCATAAGTGAATGGATTAATTCATTTATTCCATTCCCCATCTTCGCAGATCCGGCTATGACGGGAAATCCATTGAATTTTCTCCTTATCGCTTCTGTGTCCGCAATGTCACTCTTGTTCAAAAATATCAAGCAAGGGATCCCTTTCTGTTTTAATTCCTGCAAAAGGTGTATGTCAAATTCTGAAATATTCATCGTAGAATCCAAAACCATTATCCCTATGTTCGCACCCTTTGATAAGATGTCCCGCATGAAGTCAAATCTTTCTTGTCCTGGAGTTCCGTAAAAATGAATTTTTCTTCCACCGACAACTGCCCTTCCATAGTCCATGGAAACTGTAGTATTATTTTTATCAATGTTTATTGCGTCATGTTCTATAGCTTTGATTAGAGTACTCTTCCCAGCGTTTTCCTTTCCAAAGACAACAACCTTAACATCCCCCATACTGATCTCCTCAAAGTATTGATTACTATTGCTAATCAATATAGTTATCTAATACTATATAAATCTATTGGTATTATTGAATATAAATGCAAATTAATCAGATAATTATTTAATTTAGTAAATCCACAATTACTATTATGGAACTCTCTGAAAAGATAATTTTGTTGACAGGTTCAAGTGGAGGGATTGGTAAACCTATCTTCGAACACTTGAATAGAAATGTTAAGGTGCTAATAGGAAGCGGTAGGAAGAATCTCCAAGATTTCACAAGGATAAAGGAAGATGAAAAGTTCAACTACATGCCCATGGACTTAAACTCAGAGGACAATCTCAAATTCCTTTTTAGCTACATCATTGAGGAATATGGGAGACTTGATGTGATGATCAATACTATAGGGGGAAGTCTTTATTCCCATGCAATTGAAGATTTCCCGATTGAAGAATATGATAAAGTGATTGATATAAATCTTAAAACTGCGTTCATGTTGACAAAAGAATCAATCAAATACATGAAAAGAAATGGTGATCAAGGAGGCAATATATTGCATTTTGTTTCTTCTTCATCAAAAGATGTGTCACGTAATAAAGCCCCATATGGAATTGCAAAGGCCGGACTTGAAGCTCTAATAAGATATTCTGCACATGAAGCTGCAAAATACAATATCAAGGTTAATGGAATATCGCCTACTTACGTTTTTACTGAAAGGCATGAGAAAGAGATAGAGATACAATCAAGAAGAGAAAACAGAAGTGTGGTAGAAATAGAAGAAAAAATTATGGAAGGCCAGCTACTAAAAAGAAAGCTTTACCCCAAAGATATTTTTCCACTAGTTGATCTATTGATTCAAACTGAAGTCATTACAGGGAAGATCTTTGACTGCACGCTTGGAAAGACTTAAAAAATATTAATCTATCTGTATTTTTTCAGGAATATTCTTGTATCTTCTGTATCCATCCAGCCCTGATCCAGTTTTTTAATTAATTCTTCAATTCTTGCTACTTGCCTCAAAATTCTAACCCTAGTATTTTCATTTTGTATCTCGATTTGCGCAAGACCACTTAGTATTGCTAAGGGATTCCTTATTTGATCTACAAGATGGGCAAAATATTCAAGATTTTCATCTAATTGTTTTTTAGCCCTCTTTTTCATCGAGATATCTTCAGAAACTTTTATGTAGTTTGTAATTTCTCCTTTTTCATTTCTAACTGGAAAAATTGTAGCATATTCCCAGTAACAAGTTCCATCTTTCTTTTTATTGTGAAATTCTCCTTTCCACGTATAACCTGAAGATATTGTATCCCAAAGACTTGTATAAAGTTCTGAAGACAAAAAATTTGATTTCATTATCCTAAGATTTTCGCCCAATACATCTTTAGCACTATATCCAGTAACTTCAACAAATTTGGGGTTGGCATATTCAATATTCCCATCTATATCTGTGATTACAACTATACCCGGGCCTTGTTCAATTGCCATGTATACTTTTTTCAAATCAGCTTCTATTGATTTAGTTTCTGTTATGTCCCTAATATTTTCAATTGCGCCTATAATGTTACCACTGGCATCGCAAAGCGTAGTTGCCTTTGCCCATACATTAAGTATTTCTCCTTTGGAATTGAATATCTTTGATTCTCCTTCAATCGTATCTCCCTCTCTTCTTAGGTTATCATACCTTATGTCAAACTCTTTTTCAGGGTTCAATACAAGATCG
>JBAYOH010000060.1:0-7572 GCA_041678455.1 Methanofastidiosum sp. | reverse complement strand
TTTTGATAATTGTTATCTTTCTATTGTATGCCATAACTACACCTTTGTTATTAATGTTTAATTATCGACTTTACATATTATATAACGATATGGAAAAAATATGTAACACATGTAAAGTTTTGAGTGATAAAGCGATAAGAAAGAAATATTTAGAATCTAGTTATATTGAATGATCTAAAAAATAAAAGATAGATATAGCGATTATCTATCCCAAGTTTTAACAATAAGATATCCAAACAGGATTGCAAAAATAAAACCGATTACAACGAGCACTATGTTGTCCATGTTCAAACTTTTTACAAATCCCAATATTATTTCATATACTCCATTTACGAAAACGAATGCAGCTGCACCGCCTGCTAACAGGAATACAAAAAACAGCGCCCAGCCACCTAAACTTTTTGGCATAAAATCACTCCATTGGAGGTGGCTTTAGTTTTACACATTATATAACGATATAGAAAAAATATGTAACACATGTAAAGAATATCTAAGTCAGTTACCTTCAAATTTTAGGCTTTCCATATTTTCCCTAATTTTTTCCATATCCTTAAATATATGGAAATCATTTCATATGATTAGATATGTTGGGATAATCATGTCTTTTTTTGATTCCTCTGCAGAAATTTTTCCTGATGAGTGCTATAACGATTTTTATTCATCAATCTTTGTGTTCAAATATGATCTGGATTTTAATATTTTTTACAGCAACTCAAACTGCCAGAAGTATTTGGGATTGGATATAGGAGACAAAATAACTAGCGAGGAACTTTCCATTATTTGTGGCTCAAAAGATTGTTTTTCATCTCAAAAATTAAATCCAATTATGTTTTCAAAATCAAGAGTAAATGTAGATGGCAGTTCTCTATCCTTGAACTGGATAAACTTTGCATCTGCTGTTGAAAACGGCGAGGTCAGAGAGATAACTAATATTGGAATTGATTTTTCCAGCTGGACTTTGCTCAAACAAAAGCTGGATGATGCAGAAACAAAATGCAGGATTCTTTTTGAAAATGTTGACATTCCAATTATCCTAACCGATATGGAAGGAAGATTTATCGAAGTCAATAATGAGGTCTGCCGGATGCTTGGGCATGGAAAGGAAGACCTACTAAAAATGTCCTATAAAGACGTTATGGCAGAAGAGCACGCCAGGATTATCGAAAAAAAGATTGAGGGAATATCCGAGAAACCCTATTTTGAGTTCACTCTGGACCTTATTAATAAAGACGGCAGGAACATATTCGTCCATTGCAGGAGCAAAAGTATCTTTATCGAAGGCAGGGATGTAATCCTAACGGTTGCAAGGGACATGACTGAAAAGAGAAAAAATGAGGAAGATGAAAGAAGAAGGCGCTTGAAATATGACATAAGAGATGGAAATGTTTACCTTGCCAATTGCTTGGATAGGGAAACTGCAATTGATGCTTTTAAGAGCCTAGTTGCCTGCAGTTATTCCGGAATTGTGATATCTTCACAATATGAGGCGGAACTCAGAGAAAATATTAATTCAGATTTTAAATTCTACTGGATCAGCAGCCAAAAAAGGCCCGGGTCTATTAAGCCTGATTACAGTTCAATTGACCAAAGAATAGGAGAAATCCCCAGAAAAAGCGTTGTTCTAATAGACGACATTGAGTATCTTGAGGCGAATGCTAGTTACATGAACACGCTTCTTTTTGTCAAGTCACTTAAGGAACTGGCCCTAATCAAATGCTCGGTGTTTATTCTATGCGTTGATTTAGATCTAATTGATGTAAAAAGCAGGTATGTACTCGAGAAAGAGACTTCCAAAATAACAAAAATATCTGAAGAGAGAATTAACTATAACATGGAAAGAATACTAAAGTTTGTAAATGATAAAAACAGCGTAGGCTCAAAGCCCACACACACCGACATTTGCAAAGCGCTTAAGATAACAAGGCCCACAATCAAGAGAAACATATCCAATCTCATGAATAGAAGATATCTAGTTGCCCATGTAGATGGAAGATCAAAGAGACTTGAGATAACAGAAAAAGGAAAGAAAGAGTTTGAGAACAGGATTTGCTGATGTTCTGAAATGATTATGAAATTTTTTAGAGCAAATAATAAAGACGCTTATTAAATCTTATCATGCTAAACTTTGTTTCTGATAAAGAAGTTGAGATGAATGAAACTATGAGTCATTATGGAGGAAAAATAGAATTGGACATAGCAAATGCCAATTATCATTTAGCAGTAGAAATAAAAGATTGGCTCAAATCTATTAGCAAATTAAAAATAACTGTTTCTGATGTCGTTCTCATAAAAGTAAACGATTTTATAGGATAATTTTTTATATTATCTTAATATAACTTCAGCAGGTGCTATGAATGGCCGAAGATCTTGGGATTACCATTTCTAGAGATGAAGATTTTTCTGAGTGGTACAATCAAATTGTTGTAAAAGCAGGTCTTGCTGATTATTCTCCCATTAAGGGATGTATGGTAATAAAACCATACGGTTATGCAATATGGGAAAGTATTAAGGATTTTCTTGACAAGAGGATAAAGGATACAGGCCATGAAAATGCATATTTTCCCTTATTTATTCCTGAAGAATTTTTTGAGATGGAAAAAGAGCATGTTGAGGGATTCACCCCTGAAGTTGCATGGGTAACTCATGGCGGAGACACACCTCTTGAAAGAAAGCTTGCTATAAGGCCAACTTCTGAGACTATTATATACTCAATGTATGCCAAATGGATAAGGAGTTGGCGTGACCTTCCTTTGTTGATAAATCAATGGGCTAATGTAGTTAGATGGGAAACAAAAATGACAAAACTTTTCATAAGAACTAGGGAGTTTTTATGGCAAGAAGGGCATACCGCCCACGCTACAAAAGAAGAGGCTGAGGAAGAAGTAAAAAAAATGCTTGATGTATATAGGGAAGCAATGGAAGATTTACTTGCAATCCCAACAATCCCTGGGTATAAAACTGATAATGAAAAGTTTGCAGGGGCTGTCTACACTATGACTATTGAATCCTTGATGGCGGATAAAAAGGCGATGCAAGCAGGTACATCTCACCTTTTAGGCCAACATTTCTCTAAAGCCTTTGGCATAATGTTTGAAGACAAGGATAAAGAAAAGAAATACGTCTGGCAGACTTCATGGGGGATGACTACTAGAACAGTAGGTACTCTTGTGATGATTCACAGTGATAATAAAGGCCTTATTTTACCGCCAAGAGCAGCCCCAATTAAGATTGTTATTATACCAATTATATTTAAAGATGGTAAAGAGGAAGTCATAGGACGATGCAAGGACGTTCAAGAGTTACTTGGAAAGAAATACAAAATAAAATTAGATGACAGGGAAGGGCATACTGCAGGCTTTAAATTTAACGAGTGGGAATTAAAAGGAATCCCAATTAGAATAGAGATAGGGCCACGAGATGTAAAAGAAAATAAAGTTGTTGTCGTAAGACGTGATAACACTCAAAAAATCTTTTTATCGATGGATAATCTTAGCCATGAAATAGACATAATCCTTGAAGACATTCAGAGCGCTCTTTTCTCAAATGCTAAAGAGTTTCTAGAAAAAAATACATTTTTACCTAAAGACTACAACGAATTATCAGATATATTAAATAATCAAAAAGGAATGGCAAAGATTAGCTGGTGCGAAAGGGGATGCTGCGAAGAAAAGATCAAAGACGAAACAGGCGCAACTTCTTGTTGTATCCCTCTAGACCAAAACGGATTAGAAAAAAAATGTATTGTATGTGGCCAAGAAGCAAAGAAAGTTATCCTGTTTGCGAAGCATTACTGAAGGATCTTTGACATATAAGGCCCTTCTTTTTTATATTTAAATTTTCTATAGTATTCTCTTGCTCCAATGCCGGAGATTATTACCATCTTTTTTAAATCTAAATCTTCTTTTGCAATTCTTTCTGCTTCAAGCAATAATTTTCTCCCGTACCCCTGATGCTGCCAACCAGATTTCTTTTTATCGCCTATACTGATAAGGCCACCATAGACATGAAGTTCTCTTATTAGTCCAGTTGGAACTTTGGATATCTCTTTTCTATGCGCAAACTCTGAAGGTTTTCTTAGTCTAGCATACCCAATCAATATATCCCTCTTGACATCTTCAAAACTAATAAAGTACTCTACCCCTTCTGAAGCCTCATATCTTTCAGTCAACAACTTAATGTCTTGAAGTTCTGGAAAAATCCCTTCTTTGTGTGCTTTTCTTCCGACTTCTCTGCATCTGACACATTTGCACTGTATATTTCGCATTTTAAGCTCTTCTTCAATCATCTGCCCAAGATTAGAGCGTTTCACCCCGGCTTGGACAAGTGTAGATGGTATATCTCTTTGGATTCTCATTGTCCTTACCCATTTTGGCATAAACTCCTTGATCTCTAGTATGAGCTCTATTGCTTCTTCAGTAGTGTAAGGTACATATTCACCTTTTTTCCACATGTCATATAATTCCGTTCCCTCTAGGACAAGACATGAATAGAACTTCACCATATCAGGCATGAATAATTTATTAGAAAATATCGTTCTAAAAGTGTCTATATCTTTTTCAAATGAAGATCCAGGCAATCCCGGCATCATGTGATAGTTTATCTTAAATCCTGAATCCTTTAGGATCCTTGTAGCTTGAACGACATCATTAACTTTGTGTCCTCGATTAACTTTTTGGTATATCTCATCAGAAATAATTTGAACTCCAAGTTCAACTCTAGTGCCACCATAAGAGAGCATTCTATTACAGTGAACTTCCTTTGCCCAGTCAGGTCTTGTTTCAAAGGTCATCCCTATACATCTTATTTTTGATTTCTCATTAATTTTTTGAGCTTTATCCAAAGTCAGCGGTTCTTCTGCTAGGATATAAGATGCAAAATCATTAGAACTATTTTTATGGCCAAATCTCTTCTCTAGAGAATTGTAAATGTGATTAAGATCAAACATATTGTCTAAACTTGTTTCATCTGCCTCAGGGTCAAAATAATTCATTGCGTTTATACATTCTCTAATGAAATATTCTTGATAATCGAAAGACTGTGATGGGAATGTTCCCCCCATTATAATTAGTTCAACTTTATCAATTTCATGGCCTGTGTTATACAACTGCTTTAATCTATGAAATGTTTGAAGAAATGGATGAAATTTATAATTAATAGCCCTCATTGTTGCAGGTTCTTTTCCGGTATAACTTAGAGGAGTATTTACAGCGTCACCTGGACAGTATATGCATCTCCCATGTGGGCATTTGCTGGGTAAAGGCATTACTGCTATGACAGCTACCCCTGACATAGTCCTTATTGGTCTTTTAATTAGAATCCTCACAAACTCTTCTTGTCTATCTTTAAGAAATTCTAAAATGTCTGAATTTCTAGGGGTCCTGTCCAAGTTAAAAGCACTCGAAATTTCAGATTTTTTTAACTCAAGTTCTCTCGAATTTTTTATCTTTCCTTCTAAGAATTCTTCAGATAGCTTCTTACACGCCCCTTTGTAGTTCATAATATATAATTTCTAGTTAGATTATTAAAATTGACTGTTTCATTTTCTGAAACTTTCGATAAAACCGTTTCAAGATAATGCTTTTATATTGTTTCAAACAACTAATTATGTGGTAAAAATGAATAAAACAGTGAAAATATCTATGCTAATCTTAATACCAGCATTGCTAATAATGACCCTACCTATTGGAATACTTTCTGAGGACTACAATACTGCCACAACTTCTGCGATTTCATACCTAGAAAGGATAGATCCAGAAAATCCATACCTCCTCCTTGCAAAAGATACCACAATTACCAATCCAAAGATGTCAATCAATTTTGCATTAAAGGGTATCATAGAAAGTGAGAAAGGAAATAAAGAGGATAATTTGAACAAGGCTCTGGAAATAATGAACTCTCTTAAACTAATACCTGAAGAAAGAAAAGACATGTTCAATGTTTTGATTCTTGAATACAATCTTACACGTTCGCAGAAATATATAGAGGATTCCGCCAAAACTTCAAATCTTAGATACTTAGCGAATTCAGAAGAATACTTAAAACAAGCTAATGAAGATCTTAATGAAATAAATGGGAATGGTTTGGAAGAAACAGAAACAAAACTTAAAAAAATAGCAGAGACTTATTTGAATCAGTCTTCAAATTATTCAAATTTATATAAAGAAATGGCGTTAATGTCTTATGGTGAAAATAGATATCTTGCAACGACACTTTTCTCAATCTATGCTAAAAATGACAAACAAAGCTTTGATGAACCTTTAGATGTTATTTTAACAAGATTTGGGAATGTGTGGAACTCTTTCTTTGGTTCAGGCACATATAAAGATTCACCTTTTAGTCCTGATTCTCTAAAAGAGCTTCAGAGAAAATCGATTAAATATAGAGAAGAAGGAAACGAAGATTTTGCAAATGTTATATCAGACTACATTAATTTCCAGGCGATATCGTATACAGAATTTATTAATGCTATTGAGGAGGGAGGACTTTAATGGCAGAAGAAGCAAGATGGAAAAAATATTCCAGAAGATGGGAAAAGAAGGCTAGAGACTACAAACTAAAAAAGGACGAATTAGAATCCAAATATAATACCATCAATCAAGAAAATGAAAATCTTAAGAAAGAATTAATATCTACAAGAGAAGAAAGAGACAAAATTAAAGAAACTGAGAAGAAGGGCGAATTTGGTACAGTTGCCATTGCAGTCATTCTAATTCTTGGTATTCTTTTTGCAGGTTCAGTTGCAGGTTTGGCATTTCTATATAACTCAAATCAAGTATTAACTTCAGCTAACTCGGACCTTATTGTGGAGACATCTTCATTAAGAGGCCAGATATCAAAGCTTCAATATGAAAAGAGTGTACTTGAAGCGGAGAAAAGTGGCTATCAAAGCGAAGTAACAGACATTGAAAAAGAATTAGAAAAGGTCAAAGGAGACAGCGATGCTACAATAAGACTTCTACAGAGGGAAGTTTTGTCTTTAACCTCTAAAGTATCAAGACTAGAATCAGATATCAAAGCAAAAGATATTTCGATAGCATCCCTACAGAATCAGCTTGTAGAGTGTGAGTATCGTAACAGGTGTTTTACCGTTAGTATTACACCGACATCACGAACTGCATCTACAGGTTCAGATCACTCTTTAAGCTACGCTATGTATGTAAATTTCTCAGGGTATGGATGTGGAAGAAGGATTGAAATCCCGATAACACTCAATTATGACTACAATACCTCAGGTAGCAACAACGATACCTTTGGGCTTCAAGCCTCATCAGGGAACTGGTGTTGCAACTAGATTATCTAATATATTTATCTCTTTTTTCACTTATTTTTTTACCATAATAAATGGGATATTTTTGTATTTCTTTTTCTTTACCTTCCAATCTTTTAGAGTAACCAACATGCCCTATTGTATAGACCAATACAAAAAACAGAATAAACAGAATAGAGTTTAGAGGATTACGATTAACCTCTATTTTTTTCCTATCTTTTCAATTTTATAAATCTTGGGGCGCTTCATCGTGTTTCTTAACTCTTTTTATCCAAATTTTGGGTCACTTCCCAAAATTTTTCGAT
>JBAYOH010000059.1:0-7630 GCA_041678455.1 Methanofastidiosum sp. | reverse complement strand
TTGTTTAGAAAGAAATGCCTTCTTTTCAGCCAATTGTACTTCAAATTCTTTTTTTTCACTGATTTTGGCAGGTATTTCTCACACAATTCATACCCCTTGTCTTCTATTGGAGTTTCCAAACTGATTACCAAAAATAATATCGGGTAGGGCTAAATATCAAGATTCCTATCAAATATTGTTATATATACTTTAAGCAAATAAGGTATTACTAATAATTGAAGATATAAGAATAATAATTAATGGACGAAGCACATGAATTCAGAAATTCCTATGCCAGAGAAAGAAATTGTAAAAAGTACTAATTGGTCTCTCTATGATTTGTTATCCGTTGGGATATATGTGCTCCAGAATGAAAAATTTATTTACGTGAACGAAGCGCTTTCTAGACTTTCTGGTTATTCAAGGAAAGAGCTTCTTAATCTAAGTATTCATGATCTTATACCTAACGAAGATGTACTCAAGCTTGAAAAAGTAAATAAATTGGCTCTAAAAGGGGTGACGCCAGAGCTCCCCCTTTTTTATACCTCTAGAGTTAAATTGAAAGACGGATCTTTTAAATTCTTTGAAGCATCGCCGACATTAATAGAATATGATGGCGAGCCTGCCTTTTTAGCAACTGTTGTCGATGTAACTGATAGAAAAAAAATAGAAGATGTGTTAAAGGTGCGTGAAGAAACACTGAAAGGGATACTATCCGCTGCACCAATTGGAATTAGCCTTTTGCAGGAAAGGATATTCAAATGGTCAAACAAAGCTATGGAGGAAATAACTGGATACGCTCTAGAAGAGATGATTGGAAAGCCTACAAGATTTCTTTTTGATTCAGAGGAGGAGGATGCTAGAGTCGGAACAATTCTTTACAGCAATTTAGGAGAGAAGGATGGCATTGAATTTGAAACTAGAATAAAAACTAAGAAAGGCGAAATTCATGATGCACATGTAATCATAAATCCCCTAGATGAAGCTGATTCATCAAAAGGTTACATTTCAATACTAAGTGACATAACAGAAAGAAAAAAGGCCCAAGAAAAACTTAATCAATTGGTAGAAGAACAAAAGATACTACTAGACAACACAGAAGCTCAAATATGGTATCTAACTGATATTGTGCAATATGGCGCTGTTAATCAGGCGCGTGCTGATTTTTTTGGAGTTAAAAAAGAAGAGCTTGAATATAAAAACATGCGGGAAACTTCTTCAAGTGATGAAATAAAAGTTTGTATTGGAGGAAATAGAAGGGCATTTGAAGAAAAAATTCAGGTTAAAACTGAAGAGTGGGTACAAAATTTCAAAGGAATAAAACGTTTATTGTCTATAACAAAAACTCCTAAACTAGATAGCAATGGAAATATAGAGTTTGTTGTCTGTTCCGCTATTGATATTACTGAGCAAAGAGAGGCTGAAAAAATAATTTATCACTTAACTTATTATGATGAATTGACAAATCTATACAACAGAAGATTTTTCAATAAAGAATTGGAAAAGTTGACAAATCAAGATCAGATCCCCTTGAGTATAATCATGATAGATGTTAATGGTTTAAAAGTAATCAATGATACATATGGACATTTAGAAGGAGACAAATTGCTTAAATTGATTGCTGAAATTATTAAAAAATCGTGCAAAAAAACAGATGTTGTTTCACGTTGGGGAGGAGACGAATTTATTATATTAATGCCCAACGCAATGAAAAAAGATACCGATAAAATCATAAAAAGGATAAAGGAGAAGTGCAATCAAGTAAAATTTAGGAAGGAACTACCCATCTCAGTTGCAATCGGCGCCGCCACAAAATCAGATATCAATCAAAACATTAATAGCATAATAAAGGAAGCAGAGAGCCGCATGTATTCTCACAAATTAACAATCAAGGACAGCTCTCACTATGCCATGATTAATTCCTTAATGGCATCATTGAAAACTAAAGGATTTGAAGAGAAGCATGTAATAAATATGCGAGAGATAGGCGCTATATTTGGAGAAAAATTAGGATTTTCCCTACATGAATTAAATAAGTTAGATACGTTGATTACGTTGCATGATATAGGTAAAATAAGAATACCCAATGAAATATTAACAAAACCTGATTTATTAACAGATGAAGAATATACTCTAATTCAAGAGCATCCTACCACAGGGTATCGCCTATTGAAATCTATAGACTATTTAAAAGATTTGGCTCAAGATGTTTTATACCACCATGAGAAGTGGGATGGAACGGGGTACCCTCGGGGATTAAAAGGTGAGGAGATACCTTACTTATCAAGAGTTATTGCTATAATCGATTCATACGAGGTAATGAGTAGTGGGCGACCTTATAAAAAAGCAATGTTGAGAGGAGATATAATAAAAGAATTTAAAGAGAAATCGGGGACACAGTTTGACCCTGCACTTGCAGAAAAGTTTATTGAACTATTGAAAAATATGTAAAAATTAAGGAGAGATTCAAATCAAAAAAATAATGTTTGTCCTTGGAACAAGGCCTGAAGTAATTAAAATTGCACCAATCATAAAAACTTTAGAGAAATGCGATAAGTTTTCATGCGTAGTATGTGCAATGGCTCAACACAGGGAAATGATGGATACAGCCCTTGAAGTATTTAATATCAAACCAGATTATGATGCAGATTTAATGAAGAAGGGACAGACTCTTACAGATATAACAACAAGAGTTCTTTCTAAAATAGAATCTATTCTTTTAGAAGAAAAACCAGACTTAGTTCTTGTTCAAGGGGATACTTCTACAGCCATGACAGCAGCTCTTGCTGCGTTTTATCAAAAGATTCCAGTAGCTCACATTGAAGCAGGATTGAGGAGTGGGGACATATATTCGCCATATCCTGAAGAAATGAATCGAAAAATAATATCAAATATAGCAACTTTTCATTTTGCACCCACAAAAAACAATGCAGATAATCTATTGGCAAATGGCGTGAAAAGAGAAAACATAATAATAACTGGAAATACTGTAATTGATGCTCTTCATATGGTAATTACTGATGACTATATTTTTTCCGATGAAGTTTTGAATAAAATTGATTATTCCAAAAAAATAATTCTATTGACTGCTCACCGTAGAGAATATTGGGGGGAATCTATGAAACGCGCATTCAAAGCAATAAGAGATATCGTAATTGAAAATCCCGACACTCAGTTGATTTTTCCAGTCCATTTAAATCCTAATGTTATGAATGCTGCAAACGAGATGTTTTCTCAATTTGAAAGGATTCATTTAATTAAACCTCTTGATTACAAATCATTTGCCAATTTAATGAATAAAGTCTATCTTATCATAACTGATTCAGGGGGGATTCAAGAAGAAGCCCCTTCTTTAGGTAAACCTGTAATTGTAATAAGAAATGAGACCGAAAGACAGGAAGCGATAGAAGCTGGAACTGTTAAACTGGCCGGAGTAGAATACAATAATGTATATGCCATCACAAAAGAGCTTCTAACAAACATCAATACCTATTCCGAGATGGCAAAATCCGTTAATCCTTATGGAGATGGGAAATCTTCCCAAAGAATTCTGGATTTCTTATCTTCACATTTCATTTAAAGTTTAATCATGGAGTGATAGAAAGTGGATTGGATAGTACTATGGTATGAGGCGTGCCTTGTACTGGCGTGGGCAGTAGTTATAATCTTTTTATTTAGCGGTATAGATGATTTAATCTATGATATTGGTTTATATAGTTGGGGATTATATAAACATTTCAAATACGGCAAAATGCCCCGTTTAACACTAGAGAAACTACTTTCACAACCGCAAAAAAGAATTGCAGTTTTTGTACCGGCTTGGAACGAAGGTGAAGTTGTCGGGGCGATGCTTAAAAGTTTAATAATTAACATAGAATATAATAACTATATTGTTTTTGTTGGGACATACCCAAATGATTCAAAAACAATAAAAGCTGTTAACTTCATATCCCAAAAATATAGCCAAATTATCAACGTTGTAAATCCAGTTCCAGGACCGACTACTAAAGGCGATTGTTTAAACTCTATATACAATGCAGTATGTGAATATGAAAAAAATAATAATATCCTTTTTGACATTATAGTGACGCACGATGCAGAGGATGTAGTGCATCCTTATTCGTTTTTAGTTTACAATTATCTTTTCCCGAAGTTCGATGCTATTCAACTCCCGATCTTACCTTTGCCAGTTGCCCATCGCAAAATAATCCACTGGACGTATGCAGATGAATTTGCAGAGATTCAAATGAAGGATATGATTGTCAGGGAAAGAATCCGTGGCTTAGTTCCTTTTGCGGGCGTCGGTATGGGATTTAACAGAGAAAAATTTTTTCTTATAGAACAAGAAAAAAAATTTAACGAGGCTGCTTTAACTGAGGACTACAACTTTGCAAAGAAGTTTAACGACTTGCACCTTAAAACTATATTTGTCAATGTCATCCTTGCTGATAAAAAATCCCCTACCTTTACACCATTAGCTTATAATCCTGGATTTATTTCTAACTGGGCATATTTTCCTCAATCTTTTAAGAGGGCTGTTAAACAAAAAACTAGATGGATTTTTGGTATTTCTCTACAAGAATGGGAGTTTACTGGCTGGAAAGGCAATATCTTTGTTAAACTTAGTTTAATCAAGGATAGAAAAGTTTTTTTATCAACAATTGCGGTCTTACTCGCTTATATTGTGTTGATATATACACTTGTTGCAGAGCTTGGGAGTAGAGGTATTATAGAAGCTTCATTAGTGCCCATAATTTACAAGGGTACGATGCTTTATTATTTAGTCTTTACTGTTACAGTAATCATGATAATTCGGATACTTGAAAGATGTATCTTTGTAACTAGAGTATATGGTGTGTTGGCAGGTTTCTTATCAATACCACGAATTTTTGCAGGCAATATCCTTAATGGAACAGCTGCTTTTCGTGCCCTTTATCAATTTTTTTTAATTCGATATAATAATCGCCCCGTTAAATGGGATAAAACTGAGCATAAAGAAGGCGTTGGAAAAATCCCTTCGAGAAACAAGGAAAAAATCACTAAAAAAGGCCGTAAATCAAAGCAATAAATCTCATGGTTATGTCATCGTATGGAGCAGCAAAGGCTTGACTCCTAGAAAACTAGGAAAGTATCTGATGTCATAGAGTGCTATGACAAGGCAATTAAGTTTGATAAGAATTTTTTTACTTCCTTTGCATAAAGATGCATGTTTAATATTTTGAGAAAAATTTCTAAAGCAAAAAATGTTTTGATAGAGCCAAAAAATAGTTATTTTGGACAATTTTTGCTTTCTCTGGCCTTAATTTTTGGGCTAGTTATTTTAAGTTTAAATAAAAAAATTTATTTTTCCATTGGCTGTGGCAATACATTGCAAACTACCTTTATACCCTTGCCATCTACAAAGATCTATCATACCGGCATTCCTTATAACATAGTATACTCTGTAAATTTGTAGGTAGTTACCCTTATGACTTCATCGAAACAAACTGGTCTTGAGATCAACATCATCTGAGCGGCCCTGTGTTTTTATCCCAAAAGTTTTGCATTCTGTATCTTCATAACAGATTCTTATTGTCAGTATATCCACTGCATGCAAATAACAATTAAATTCCTATGCCATACAGATGCTATGCCAAATACGCTTCCTAACAACAGTAATCCAAATAACATAGAAAATATTTTCTTCATACTAAATCACAACTATAGTACTTTTTTAATTTTTTTGTTAACAGTTTTTAAGATCAGATTGATTTTAAAAAAATGTATTCATAAAAAATATGCATGCCAAAAACTAAAAATTAACATGGAGGCCTTTTACTTTTGAGATGTCCCATCATTCCCTAGGTGTAATCGACGAATAGTTCTTATAAAATTTACTAAAGTATACAACAATCGTCTTTATCATTATCGACATTTATTTATAAAAAATAATATTTTTTTTTAATCCTAAGATATAATTTTTCCAAATTTTAGAATTTATTTTAAAAATAGATAAATTTATATATGTGAATACTAATTATCCCATGGTGGAGTAAATGGCCGAATTAATAAAAAGAATTTTAGTTCCAGTAGATGGATCAAAAGCTTCAGAAAAAGCTATCGAATATGCCTCATGGGTGGCAGGCAAGACTGGAGCATGCATTATGCTGCTCCATGTAATTGATGCAGATAAATTAAAACTGACATATGAGGCAATGGACAGATTTCAACCTGATTGGAAAGATAAAATTAGAGGGTCAGATGACATAAAGAGATACTCACCCTTCTTTGAAGAGCAGCTCAGCTGTATGATGGAAGACCCGATATGCAAGAGAGGACAAAAGGTCCTTGACGAGATGGCAAAGTATGCAGAAAAACAAGGAGTAAAAGTAAAGAAAATGATGAAGCTTGGAAAAGTTGTTGATACTATAGTCCAGGTTGCAGAAGACGAAAAGCGTTGCGATCACATAATCATAGGTAAAACTGGGCTCACTGGATTAAAGAGACTTGCCATGGGTCACGTCGCAGAAGATGTGGCAAGGTATGCAAGCTGCAGGGTAACAGTTGTTCCTTAAATTAAATTATTTTTCTTTTTTCAAATGGTTTAGCTTTATAGTCTGAAAAACTAAATAACCCCTCTTCTCTTTAGCTCAAAGAAGCACTCTGCGCAGATCTTCACATCATACATCGCATCATGCTTTTCTTGAAATTGATTGTTGAAAAGGGTGTAGTAGAGCTCAAATAAACTTGGCCACTTGTACTTATACTGGCCCCCAGGTATCCGGCAATACTCAGTCGTGCCTTGCATCGTGCAGAATCTATTGAGGTGGGCCAATCTATTGTTGATTCCTTTTCTCACAAACTCTGCACCTACTACATTGAAATCAAAATCAAGGTTATGGGCTATCAAATGTGTTGAATTATTGATGGCTTCCGAGAATCTCTTTAGAACATAATCTAGATCTTTACCTTCACTGTGTGCCTTCTCATTTGATATCCCGTGGATGTTCTGCGCATCAAATGTGATTACAAACCCTTCAGGTTTTATTATATGCTCTTCAGATGACAGTACGTTCCCTAATTCATCACAATAAAGCCAAGCGATCTGGACCAATCTCGGCCAGTTGCGGGTGTCTGTACATGGGGCGTATCTATCCCTTGGAAGGCCGCTAGTTTCAGTGTCAATGAAGAGGTAGTATCTATTTGGATTAGAGAAAAGCTTGCCACAGGTAGTGCAGTAGAGCTTTCCATGCTCATTATTTGCCCCACAATAATTACAGATTTTTCCCATTGGATTCACCGTCAATCAATAGAATATTACTATCCCTCATATTTAAATATATAGAAAAGATATTGGCCTTAATTTTAGGGCCAACTTGATTCTATGTTGAAATATAAAAATAAATTAATCTTCTCTTGCTATACTTCGATGCTGGTCACTTTGTAGGTGAATTTATATCCGTGTTCTTTATTCTATCCTGAAATTAAAACCAGGGCTCATCCCACTATCAACGCCGCCAGAAGACATCCCTGATTCTTTTAGCATTTTAGTGAACCTAACTTCCCTATCATGTCCATCGATTCAAAATTTTGCCGAATAAATTAACTTTTGTTTAGAAAGAAATGCCTTCTTTTCAGCCAATTGTACTTCAAATTCTTAAATTCCCTTTTT
>JBAYOH010000058.1:0-7867 GCA_041678455.1 Methanofastidiosum sp. | reverse complement strand
TCTTTATATTCATCAAAAATTGCTTTCAGTATGGTTTGGGTGCGAGCACAACCCCAAACCAAACCCCTAAGTATTTAAAATTAACCATTTTAGAAATCTATTTTGCACATACCTCATATTTATGATTAAATTTAAAAATATAGATTTCTTGATTAATTGAAGATGAATAACAAGTATATACTAAAGAAGTTTTAAATATAGATTAATCCCTAAGATATGCTAATATCAATGATTGAAATATCTCATGCCAGTGAAGATCATTGAGATGCCAAATTCATTTGAAGTTTCTATTACTTCTTTATCTCTTATTGAGCCTCCAGACTGGATAATGAATTTTATGTTATGCTCAGCTGCAACTCTTATGGTATCATCGAACGGGAAGAAGGCATCAGAAACTAGAACACACCCTGATATCTTTTCTTTGAAAAAGGTCTCTTTGTCAATATTTGACTTTTCTTCATCCCACATATTTTCAAGATTCTCATATATTTTTGGTATTGCAAGTTTTTTAAGTGAGTCAACTCTATTTGGCTGTCCAACCCCACTTCCTAAGACTTTGTATTGGCCTTTCTCATATTCCATACCCAATACAATCGAGTTTGATTTTGTATATTTAGTTGCTATAATGGTAAAAAGGCCTAAATCTTTTTTACTATCGGGAAATTTTTCATTTGTAACACATTCCCATTTTTCATAAAGACCTTTTGGACGCTCCTGCTCGATAACTCCGCCAATCAAGAATTTGTATACTCTATCTTCAGAAGTGAACAGTTTTCCAGTTTCAAGAATTCTCATATCCCTGCTCTTGTTCTTCAAAAATTCTAATGCATCAGCATCAAAAGAAGGTGCAACAATTACTTCAACAAATTTACCTTTGAGAAAAGAAGCAGTTTCTAAATCTACCCTTTTCGTCAAAGCTATTATACTACCATATGCAGATACTCTATCTCCATCCCATGCATTTTTCAATGCATCAAGTAGAGTTTTTCCTGTAGCAATACCACAAGGATTTAGATGTTTTACAATGATTGCTGCATTGTACTGGGAAAGTTCCTTTGCAGCATTTAGCGCAGCTTCAATATCAAGATAATTATTATAAGAAAGAGTTTTGCCGTGAAGCTGGGTCATGTTTGATGCCGATGGTTCAACAGTATCCTTTTTGAAGAAACGTGCTTTTTGATGCCAGTTTTCTCCATATCTTAGATCTTTACCCGAATCAAATGAAAGTCTCAACTTCATATTTTCAGTTAGTATTTCAGAAAGATAAGAATCAATAGCGCTATCGTAATCAGCGGTATGGGAAAAAGCTTTGACGCATAACTTCTTCCTTGTTTCATAAGAGGTATTTCCTTTTTCTAACAACTCTTTAGTGACTTCACCATAGTCTGATGGATCCACAATAACAGTTACATATTTGAAATTTTTAGCGGCCGCCCTCAGAAGAGTAACTCCGCCGATATCAATGTTTTCAATAGCATCTTCTAAAGAAGGATTCTTTGCCACTGTTTCTTTGAAAGGATACAAGTTACATACAACGACATCTATTGGTTTTATTCCTTCTGAATGTATTTCATTTTCATGTACTTTGTCATCCCTGATATAAAGGATTCCACCATGGATATTAGGATGTAGAGTTTTTACCCTGCCTCCAATCATTTCTTTAAATCCTGTTATTTTTTCAATTGGAGTTGTATCTATACCTTTTTCCAAAAGAAATTTTAATGTACCTCCAGTCGATACAATTTCAAAGCCAAGGTTAGATAATGTTTTTGCAAATGTTTCGAGGCTATTTTTATTTGTAACGCTAATTAGTGCTCTTTTTTCCATCACTTTGGCACGTTCGGAATGTTATTTAAATAATTTTCTCTTTTCAACTACAGAAAGTTTTAAGTATATTAACTTAAGTTAATTCTCAATGGCTACAAATGATTATACTATTGCGACACTTGGAAGTCATTCCGCCCTCCAAATATTGAAGGGTGCAAAAGATGAAGGATTTAAGACTTTATGCATAGCTAAAAAAGGAGCAGAAAAAGTTTACAAAAGTTTTGGCGTAGCTGATGAAATTCTAACTGTTGACCATTTCAAAGAGCTTTTTTCCTTGCAAGATGAATTGATAAAAAGAAATACTATTCTTATCCCACACGGTTCTTTTATTGCTTATATGAAAATAGAAGACTTCAAAGACTTGAAGGTAATGTACTTTGGCAATAAAGACGTTCTAGAATGGGAGTCATCACGAGAACTTGAAAGACAATGGTTAACTGATGCTAATATAAAAATTCCAAGAATATTTGATACCCCAGAAGATATAGATAGATCAGTAATTGTAAAGTTTTATGGTGCACAAGGGGGAAAGGGATATTTCCTTGCTAAAGATACAAAGGATTTCTATGAAAAGATATCTGACCATATTAATGAACAATATGTAATCCAAGAATATATCATTGGAGTACCTGCATATTTCCATTATTTTTATAGTCCGTTAAATAACGAATTAGAAATAATGAGCTTCGATAAAAGATACGAGAGTAATGTAGATTCTATCGGAAGAATCTCAGCAAGAGATCAATTTGCGCTAAAGAAGATAGATCCAAGTTATGTTGTAGTTGGGAATATTCCAATCACTGTCAGAGAGTCATTGCTACCGGAAATATTCGACATGGGTGAGAGGGTAATTGAAAAGTCAAAAAAGTTAATTTCTAAACAAGGACTGTTTGGTCCATTCTGTCTTGAAGGTGTAATTACTCCCGAGGAAGATATATTCATATTTGAAATTTCAGCTAGAATTGTAGCGGGCACAAATCTTTTCGAACCATATTCGCCTTATACCTATATCAAATACGGAAAGCCTATGTCAACAGGAAGAAGAATAGCCTTAGAGATTAAAAATGCAATAAATAACGATAGGCTTTCAGATGTAGTTTGCTAGAGGCCTGTTGGTATATCTATAAACTCTGTTTTAATTTTGAATTTCTCTTCAATGTTTTTTCCTAGAGCCATTACTCCAAGTTTTTCTGTCGCATAGTGTCCTGCAAATATTAAATTTATTCTGGCTTCTTTTGCAATATGGTATATAGCGTGTGAAGGTTCACCAGTAATAAATAGATCCAATCCTTCTTTGATGCAATCCTCAAAAGCAGACCCCCCACCACCACTAACTATTCCAACAGATCTTATTTTATCTGATCCAAAATTGAAT
This sequence comes from Methanofastidiosum sp., assembly GCA_041678455.1. Lineage (GTDB taxonomy): Archaea > Methanobacteriota_B > Thermococci > Methanofastidiosales > Methanofastidiosaceae > Methanofastidiosum. Next base: position 4,665 of record JBAYOH010000058.1, on the reverse strand, counting down.
GACTCAATTTTAGCAGGAAGAGTTTTTTCTAGGGTTTTAGATATATCTTTTATAGTTATCATTTTTTCATAACGACCTTTGAATCCTATATTTAATCCATGGTAAGCCCCAAATGGCTTGGGATCACAAAGATTTAATATTTTTATCAGTTCTATGTTATTCCCGACTTCTGGATGCATATCGAGAGGCAGATGTACGGCATATAGGGAAATACCGTTTTCCAAAAGATAAGAAATTCTTTCTTTCACAAGGCCCCTTATACATTTTAATCCGCCCCAGATCAGCCCGTGGTGAACTATTAAGAGATCAGCCTTTTTTTTCGAAGCCTCTTTGAAAATTTCCAGAGAACTGTCTACGCCTAGGCATATTTTTTTGACTTCTTTTTTTCCTTCTATTTGTAATCCGTTTGCAGATACATCAGCTATCTCATTAACTCTAAGATAATCGTCCATATAACTAACAAGCTCATTAAGTTCCATGAAGATATATTTGAAAAGGCATTTAAATAACTTATACTTACTCCAAATTGCATGGACGTAGAGCTGATATGGGATATTGACTCCTTCTTAAAAAGGCTGGAAACTCTCAGGGAGAAAGGAGTAGTTTTTGGCATATACAAAAATATTCTCCATGTTGAAGAATTAGCTGCATTAAAGGAATTGGAAAAGGATAGAAAAGAACCTCTATTGATTTCTGAAGATAGCGAAGACAGCTATTATGAAAAAGTAAAGATTTGCAAGATGATTCTCTTAGACATGAAAAATGGTGGGCCTTTTTATGAAAAACTGATAAAAGTCATACCTGAGTTATTATCTATTAAATATGAAGAAATAAAGAGAATTGGATTCGATGAAGGCTATAATTATTTCTATGTTAGAACTAAAGATGATAAAGAGATTAAACTCGATGAAGAAGATCTCTTGATAGTATACGATAAATTCTATAGATCACCCGACCTATTTGATTTTGAAACTATATACTACGGCGACAAGATTTTTTCATGTCATAAATATTCTGATTTTGATTGCTCAATAGTATTTGAAGTTAAAGAAGAGATCTAGTTTCATCTTCTATCCATTTTAGATATTTGCTGAATCCTTTTTTTATATCTAAAGCTATTATTTCTGGAGTTTCATAAGGATGATTCTCCTTAATGAGATGCTCTACTTCTGAATATTTTTCATCAGTTGTCTTAATTAATGGAATTATTTCAATTGAGTTTCCTATTGATTCCTTCCGCCAATAGAGACTATTTACATCTTTTATAATATTAACACAGGCAGCAATTCTTTTTTCTAAGAGTCTCTTTGATAGATTGTAAGCCACGTCTTCATTAGGTACTGTTGATATGACTAAAAGAGTCATGTGATTTATTATCTCTATAAGTTTAAATTAATATGTTCAAAAATTCAACAAATCCTACCTTCTAGTTTCCTTTGAATATATTATAAGCCCTTTGGTAGGGAGGCAAACGCTACAGGCACTGAGAAGTACGCACTCACCGGCCTGCATAGTGAGGCAGAAATCGGGCTATACTACTTCTCTTGACATCATTTCTTATTAATTTTGATAATAGAAACTAAAACTCCACACTAAAAAACTATTTAAAATAATTCGAGTTTTGTTAAATGTGGGAAACTTTAAGCTTTTTTCTGAATTTCAACCAAGTGGTGACCAACCCCAAGCAATCACTGAGTTAAACGAAGGAGTGAAGGATGGATATAAATACCAGACGCTTCTTGGAGTTACAGGTTCAGGAAAAACATTCACAATTGCTAACTTGATAGAAAAATATAATAAACCCACACTAATCATTTCTCCAAATAAGACTTTAGCATCTCAGCTTTTTTCTGAATTCAAAGCATTTTTCCCAGAGAACGCTGTTGGATATTTTGTCAGTTATTATGACTACTATCAACCTGAAGCATATCTTCCCCATACAGATACCTATATTGAAAAAGATGTTTCTATAAATGAAGAATTAACAAGAATGAGGCACTCTGCAACAGCCTCTCTTCTTTCAAGGAGCGACTGCATAATTGTAGCAAGTGTTTCATGCATCTATGGTCTTGGGTCTCCTGAGACATATAAAGAGATGGGTACTTTCATAAGGAAAAATGAGCAGATCGATAGGGATGATTTTCTAAAAAAACTAGTTTCGATGCAGTATGAGAGAGACGATTCAGATTTTAATAGTGGGACATTCAGGGCAAGAGGCGATGTAGTAGAGCTCTTTCCTTTGTTCACAGATTATATAGTAAGAGTAGAATTTTTTGGTGACGAAATAATAAAAATCAGAAAGATTCATCCTATTAACTTTTCAGATATGGGAGAAATTGAAAATATTTATATTTACCCTGCGAGCCACTACCTTATCCCCCAAGAGACCATAGGTAAAGTCATAACTGAAATTCAAAATGAACTTGAAGTAGTATTGTCTGATTTAAATTCTCAAGGCAAATTTATAGAGGCGCATAGAATTGAAACAAGGACTAAATATGACATAGAGATGATGCAGGAAATGGGGTACTGCAAGGGGATTGAAAATTATTCTCGATATTTTTCTGGAAGGAAGGCAGGGGAAAAACCTGACACATTAATTAACTATTTTCCAAAGGATTTTCTTTTGATAATAGATGAATCCCATATTACAGTCCCTCAGATTAGAGGAATGTATGAAGGGGATAAATCAAGAAAAGAAACGCTTGTCAACTATGGATTTAGACTCCCTTCTGCACTCGACAATAGACCATTAAGATACAATGAATTTGAAACTCTTTTGAATCAAGTCATATTTGTTTCTGCAACCCCCGCTGATTATGAATTGGGTATATCTGATAAAGTTGTTGAACAAATTGTGAGGCCAACGGGATTGATAGATCCAGTTGTAATTATTAAAAAAAGAGAAGGACAGATTGATGACCTTGTTTCCGAAGTCAAAAAGAGAATAGAAAATAATGAAAGAACGCTTATCTTAACTCTTACAAAGAGAATGGCAGAAGATTTAACTGACTACCTTCTTGAGTTGGGAATAAATGCAAGATATCTACATTCTGAAATTGATACCCTACAGAGAGTAGAATTACTACGCGAACTTAGGGCTGGAGCATATGATTGTCTTGTAGGCATCAATCTACTACGAGAAGGGCTTGATCTACCAGAAGTTTCTTTGATTGCAATTCTAGATGCAGACAAAGAAGGATACCTTAGATCTACAACTTCTTTGATACAGATTATGGGGAGAGTCGCTAGAAACGTATCTGGTACTGTAATAATGTATGCAGATAAAGTCACATCTTCGATGAAAAGGGCAATTGATGAGACTGAAAGGAGAAGAAAGATTCAGACAGAGTATAATATTAAGAATAATATAACTCCAAAAACGATTAAGAAAAAAATAGAAGGCTCTGAAAAAGATCAGGAAGATTACAGAATATCAAAAGTTGAAGATTCGGAAGAGTATTTAGCGTATCTTCATGATGAGATGATCAAAGCTGCAAATAACTTGGATTTCGAAAAAGCTGCATATTTAAGGGATAGGATAAAAGAAATTTCAATTTTCTTGGATTAAATATTTAAAGGTTTATCTTCAAGAGTTTTAGGTTGAAGCGTGATAATTACAACTACGGACTTTATACCAGGTAAAATTGAAAAGTAATTGGAGTGGTATCTGGTAACACAATCAGAGCAAAACACATTGGTAAAGACATCATTGCTGGCCTTAGGACAGTTGTCGGCGGAGAAATTACTGAGTACATTGAAATGCTTGCAGAGTCTAGACGTGAAGCATTAAAAAGAATGATGAAAGGCGCACAAAGTGTAGGTGCAGATGCTGTCATAAACATAAGATACTCTACAAGCGCTGTAATGACGGGCGCTGCTGAGATGTTGGCATACGGAACAGCAGTAAAATTGAAATAACGGGTAAACTTATATACCAAAATTAAAAAAAGCGCTTGAGGTTATCAAATGTCAAAGGTAACAGTAAACGATGACTGTACAGGATGTGGGATTTGCGTATCAACATGTCCCGTAGGAGTATTTGAAATACAAGGAGACGTGGCTGTAGTAATTAATGAAAAAGATTGTATAGCGTGTCTCCTCTGTGTTAACGAATGCGCAGTAAACGCAATAACCGTAGAGGAGGATTAGAAATGTCAGACGAGAATATCGTATTTGTCGGAAGTAAACCTGTAATGAACTATGTTTTAGCTGTTGTAACACAGCTCAACAAAAAAGAAACAGACAATGTAGTAATAAAAGCAAGAGGAAGAGCCATTTCAAGAGCAGTCGACGTAGCAGAAATTGTCAGAAACAAATTCGTAGTAGATGTTAACGTACAAAAAATATCTACATCAACAGAAACAATTACACGAGATGACAACTCAAGTGCCAATGTTTCTGCAATTGAGATAACTCTTGCAAGATAAAGATAAAAAATTTTTATTATTTTTAATTTAGAGAATTTTGATTAACTTCGACCCTATTTCTGCTATTGGTTAAATTTACAGCCCAATAGCAGGTTTTAGTTGTCATGGACAGTTTGATTGATTTTGCCTTGAAAAGATAGTATGAACGCCTTCAAAAGCTAGGCAAGAGATTAAATGATATAGACAAACTTATTGATTGGAAGGTATTCAAGCCTAGTATTTCTGAACTATTTGA
>JBAYOH010000057.1:0-8188 GCA_041678455.1 Methanofastidiosum sp. | reverse complement strand
GATAGAATTGATCTAATAAAGGGATTAATAGGTAAAGACCTATTTAACGTTGCTTCAGATTATATTACTTCTAATGATATCCAAGAAAGATCTCTAGCTGTTGGCTCAATTAGTTGTATGTCGCAGCCTTTCTTATCATCTAATCAGATAAAAAAAAGAGGATTCAACGAATGTAGGGATATAATGGATATGCTAAACCCGACTGATACCGTTGCAATTGTTGGCTATGGTGGATTTGTGAGAAAACTGCTAGGCAAATGCAAAGAGATTCATGTAACTGAAATGAGGCCAAGAGAGAGATTTGAATCTGTTATTATTGGAGAAAATGTTGATTTTGGGCCCAAGGAGATCTACATTCATACTGAAAAAGATAATAAAAAAGTTTTATCTAAATCAGATATAGTTATGATAACTGCGTCAACACTAGTCAACGGAACTTTTGATGAAGTAATAGACTATTCTAAAAATGCTAGGATAAGGGGATTATATGGCCCAAGCGGGTCAATAATTCCAGATGTACTCTTTGAGAATGGATTAAATTATCAGAGAGTTTATGAAATAACAAACACTCCTAGATTTGAGTATGATTCCATAAATGACGCTTCTTTAGAAGTTGCTTTAAAAGAAAGCCAAACTTTACATTGCATAAGCCCAAGGTCGATTTAAATGTCAGAAAAAATAAAAAAAGGCAAAATCTCTAGAAAAAATCTATTTTCAAATTCTACTAATATTTTTCTTCTATTACTACCTTTTGTCATACTGCTGTTTTCAATGTTTGTGGGGCGATATGTCATTTCACCTATAGTTGTTATAAAAATTTTCCTTTCAAAGATTATCTACATAGAACCAACTTGGCTTCCAACTATGGAGAGCGTCATATTTGAGGTTAGACTTCCGCGGGCCATCGCGGCGATGCTTGTTGGGGCAGGGCTTTCTGTTTCCGGAGCTTCATTTCAAGGCCTTTTTAAGAATCCATTAGTTTCTCCTCAAATACTAGGAGTTTCAGCGGGCGCAGGATTTGGTGCGGCAATAGCTTTACTTCTTTTAAATAAACTTGTTTTGGTACAAATAAGTGCTTTTGTAGGAGGAATTATTGCAGTTGCATTTACATATAAAATTAGTAAAATATACAAAACAACCCCTTTGCTGATGCTTGTGTTATCGGGAATGGTTACAGCGGCCTTGTTTTCTGCACTGACTTCTCTAATAAAATATGTTGCGGACCCTTTGAATAAATTACCTGCAATTGTTTTTTGGTTGATGGGATCTTTTAATGCTGTTTCTAGAAGAGATATATTATTCCTTGGGCCTTTTATAGTAATCGGACTTACAATATTAATTTTAGTAAGATGGAGGATTAACGTATTATCTTTGGGTGAAGAGGAAGCTCGTTCAATGGGTGTAAACACAGAACAACTAAAATTTATTATTATCTCCAGTGCAACAATAATAACGGCCGCTTGTGTATGTATGAGTGGGATTATAGGGTGGGTAGGCCTAGTAATACCTCATGTTGGAAGGATATTAGTTGGACCTGACCATAAAAAACTTATACCCGTTTCCTTAGTCTTAGGAGCCTCTTATTTGCTCATTGTTGATGACATTGCAAGGTCCGTTATTTCGACTGAAATACCAATTGGAATACTTACCGCAATTTTAGGAGCACCATTTTTCGCTTATTTGATTAGAAAGTCTAAATCGGGGTGGAATTATTGAAACCAATACTCCAAATGGAAAAAGGTGGATTTGGCTATACTGAAGGTACTTACATATTTCAAGACATTGATTTCTCTTTAGAAAAAGGTGAAGTTTTGTGCCTCTTGGGCCCTAATGGTACGGGAAAATCAACATTGATAAAATGCCTTACTAAAATTTTATCTTTGGACAAAGGAACTATTTTATACGATGGAATACATATATCTGATCTTTCTACTGAAGAAATTGCAAGAAAGATTGGGTATGTCCCCCAGTCACATTTTTCAGCTTTTCCATATTCAGTGAAAGATTTAATCGTTATGGGCAGGGCTCCGCATTTAAGTTTGTTTTCCGTTCCTTCCCATAACGATTTTGATTTGGTTTATAAATCAATGGAAACTGTAGGGATATCACATCTTGCAGATAGGCCTTGTACAGAACTTAGTGGAGGAGAACAGAGATTAGTTCTTTTAGCTAGAGTATTAACACAGCAACCTGAGATTCTTTTGCTTGATGAGCCAACTTCTCATTTGGATATAGGTAACCAAGTAAGACTACTTAGGTTAATCAATAATCTTGCAAAAACAGGGCTTAGTATCATAATGTCCTCCCATTTCCCAGACCATGCATTTATCTCATCCCAAAAAGTCGCGCTAATGAAAGACGGAAAACTTGTTGGGGTAGGTTCGCCAGACACGACTATAAATGAAGAAAATCTTAGAAACGTATACGGAATAGATGTAAAAATAAAAGCAATTAAGGATGGGATTAATAGAAAAATATGCATACCCATTATTTGATTTTCTTTCTATCTTTGCTTTAAAATATCTTTAAATACTTGAAAAGCTAATTTGATGTTGGTGATAAAATGAAAATTAGCGCAAGAAATAGTATGGAAGGTGTTATTAAAGAAATAAAAAAGGGAGAAGTTGCTGCTACAGTAAAAGTAGAGGTTACAAAACCATCTACAATTACCTCTATGATTACTCGGGATGCGATAGAATCCTTAGGATTAAAAGAAGGGCAAAAAGTTAAGGTAGTAATCAAGTCAACTGAGGTAATGATAGGGATAGATGAATAAATTTGATTATACTCTTGTTATTGGCGCCCAAAATTATTTATAGCTAGACCAAAAATTATTTACGAGGTAAAATATGAAAAAAATATCAGTAATGCTCGTTCGTTGATTCTATTAATAAGTACATTGGACTTGGGTCTGTTTTGGGATGTGCTATGAGCTACTTTGGGCCACAGCAAAAGACGTTCACGTAGGCGAATTTTTCACTATAGTTGCTATCAATTAAGGAACTAATTTTATTGATCCTGTAAGTATAGAAATATATGAAGCTGAAAATTGCCCTTCAATAATATCAGACAAAGTTGTTTTTGTTAATTTCCAATGTGATGGAAACAAGTTTAGCGTTACTTACAAGGCAGTTAAACAAGAAGTGGTGAAATTCAATTAGATTAAATACAGCAAAGAAACAATACTCCCAAAATTACGCCCAATGTTCTCTTTTATGAAAATACTCGGATTTGGAAAATCCGATTAAATTATTTTTATTAAAAATTTAAAGAAATAGGGATACATATAGTATCATAAATACTATGAAAGTTCCGATAACTGAACCCAAATGAAGCTGTGTGGGAGATATTTTCTTCTTTTCCCTCAATTCATTTAAGACAAACTGCATCCCTGGTAGTGACAGAGTCAATCCCCATGAGAGGTATCTGAAATTTGCAGTGTTCATGTTAGCTTTCTGTTGGTCCTCTTTTGATTTAATAAGATCATCCTTTAAATCTTTGATATTCCAAGTCAATTCTTCATTTTGGGCTTTGTAGCTTTCAACTGATCTTTGCATTTCAATTATATTTTCTGTCAGTTTTATATTTTCTTGGGTCAATTTAGTGATTTCATTTTTTAGAGAATCTATCGAGCCACCATAGTCCTTTTCTAAAGAAAATACTGAATAAAAATTCTTGTCTAATCCAGATAGAACTGTTGAATAAAAGAATCTTTCCCCTTGGAGTCTCCAACCTGCCGAGTCAAATGGTTTATAGCCGCTTGGCAGCGTTATAGTAATTGTAGCTAGATCGTCTGGACCAAGGTTTGAGGAGATTAAATAATCAAATGAATTTAAGATATTTGGAGCGAGATTAAAAATGGACTGCGTATTCACAATATAGATTATATTAAATTGGTAATCTGAGAGCCCCCTTTTCCCTTCAGGATTTATTGTAAATTTAGTGTTAGTTGAACTTTCATCAAAGGTAACATCCAATTTGGCCCATGAAGAATTGGAGTCTTTATAGCTTAGGTCTATGCTAGTTATCATATTTTTTGGAATATTATTCTCAAAGATTAGATTATCGTGTGCATCTGAAAGTATGATTTGGTGAGTTAGATATGTGTACTGCTGATCTATATTAACATCTGTCAGAATATTCATTTGTACAGGGGGGTATATATTTGCTGTGTCTGGTGTAACACTAAACGAATAAAAAAAACTCTCTGCTTTAACGTCTGATTGATTAATTAAAAATACTCCTAGTATGAAGAATAACGCATAAATTCTAATTTTTCTTGACATATTACTCCTTCCTTATTGATTCGATAGACTATAAAATCTTTAAATTACTTTTCATTTTTTCTGATCAATTACAATATATTAAGTTATGAATAATATATACAATATCAAGAAAATTACAAATGTTCCAACAACTGAACTTATCAACAGCTGTGTTGAAGTGATTACTGATTTTGTCCTAAGTTCAGCAAAAAATAGTAGTAGTATTGGAAGTAATATTGTAAGACCCCCGGAGAATTGCCAGAAGTTGTTTGAAATTCTATCGGATACTTTTCTTTCTTCTTCAGCTTTTAGAAGTCTCTCGTTAAGATTTTCTACCTCTGATGTGCGGTTTTGATTTTCTATTTTGTAATTATCGACACTCTCTTGTAGTTCAGAAATTGTTTCAGATAATTTTGCATTGTCCTGTCTTAGACTAGCTATTTCTTGCTTTAAAGATTCTAAAGAGTTAGAATACTCATTATCTGTGTTAAAGATGGTATAAAAACTCCCAGAAGTCTTAGAAATTTGTGCCGAGTACACGAATCTTTCATTCTCGATTCTCCAGCCAGAATTATTAAGTGGCTTATACCCTTTAGGCAAGGCCAAATTTATACTTGATATATCTGCTTCACCTATCTTTGTTATTAAAAAATATTCAAATGACAGGAGTGTATTAGATTTAAGAGTATAGATTGAAGATGTATTTAATTTGTAATTTAATTTAAAGCGGTAACCATCGCTACCTTTTCTCTCTGCAGTATCAAGTGCAAATCTAGCATTTGACACTTCAGGATCCAAAGTAATTCCTACTTCATTCCAGCTAGAATTGACATCTTGGTACATAAGCTGGATCTGAGTTATAATTGATTTAGGAATGGAAGTATTAAATACAATAGTTTGGGGGGCATCTGATAAATATATTTGATTATTAATAGTTGTATACTGGTCTGATATATCCACCTCAGATAATATCTCGATTTTACCAAAAGGCACCATATCTGTTGATTTGGGCGAAATGTCAAAAGAATATACAAATCCTTCGGCATCCGCTCTAGGGATACTGATTATTAATGAGCCTAATATTAGACATAATATAAAAACTATTGATTTATTATGCGTAATTTACACTCTCCGGTGCCTTAAGGATTGGGGCCAATATAAAAATCTTTTGACTTTAAGTTTAAGATATGCTTTTAAAGATATAATAAAATATAGTATTTATGGCAACTTTAGACGATGTACTACATGTCATCTCAACAGATGACGAAAAAGCAAAGATTGTTGCCATGGAGCTGGCAAATGATAATGGAAGGCGTATTATAGACGCTTTTTTTATCGCACCACAATCGGCTGGTGATTTAGCAAAGATGTTAGATCTTCCAATGCCTACTGTGATGTTTCATATTGAAAGATTGATGGAAATAGGGATTATAGGTGTAGTTGATACAAAACTTTCAAGAAAATTCAAGGACATAAAATATTACGGGCCTAAAAAGACAGCAATTCTTATAGTACCTTCTCAGAAGGAAGAAACTATAAGAAGTCTAGCCACTAGCCTCAAAACGTCTTATATCCCTGCAACAACAGCTTTGTTGGTCATGTTCTTAGTTGTAATTCTTGGTATAGGTTTTAGCGCCCCAGGTATTTTTCAATCATTTCAGTCAAATCAACCACAAATGATGTCTGAAGGGTTAGGAAACAGCGACGAAATAAGGCAAATGGATTACAAAGTTGAAAAAATAGCCACAGTTGCAGAAACAGTACCTAAAAGCAACCCACTTACGCCTCTAATCTATATAATAATTGGCGGCCTAGCTTCACTATTATTAATATTATTATTACTAAGATTAAAGGGTAGATAATTTGAGAGTAGGCATTATTTCTAGAACAGACAAACAAAAAGCATTAGATGTTGCTAGGGAAATATTAGAAACTTTGAAAGTAAAATATGAAGTCTATTTAGATGAAACTTTGAACAAACAATTCCCTAACGCTAATTATTCCAAAAAATCTGGTGATGTAGATTTATTGATATCAGTTGGTGGTGATGGGACAATATTAAAGTCTGTTAGGAGGTATAGGGATACTCCATTATTAGGCGTAAATATGGGAACGATTGGATACTTAAACGAAGTATCTTCTGAAGAAATTAAGTCTATACCTTATATACTAGAAAATCATACCATTGAGGAACGTTCTATGATCTCTTGTAAGATAGGCAATAGGACTGTAGAGGCATTAAATGATATTGTAATACGGACAGAAGTTGCCACAAGAGTATCCCAAGTCAAAGTAGAGATTTCTGAGCAAGAATATATTGTTTCAGGCGACGGAGTTATTATTACAACGCCAACAGGCTCCACAGCTTACTCTTTCTCTGCAGGGGGGCCTATAATAAGAACTAATTCTAAGGAATTTGGAATTACTCCCATTTGTCCTCTTTACCGTAAAACAAGTCCAATAGTCTACCCAGATCATGAAAACGTAATTGTCACTGCATTGGACAGGCCGTGCACTATTGTTGCAGATGGATTCCCAGAAGGTACAATGAAACCAGGGGATAAGATAGAGGTAAAAAAAAGCTTTCTAAAGGCTAGATTTGTAAAGAAGTGAATTTAGTGAAGTTCATCCTTGACTCATCAGCATTTATTAGTGGATTTTTGCCGGAAGAGGACGAGTATTATACGATCTATGAAGTAATTGACGAAGTTGAAGATAATCAATCTAAAGAAAGATTGTCTTATTTTTTAAATTCTGGGAAAATTAAAATAAAGGAACCTAATCCAGAAATAGTAAAAGAAGTAACTAAAAAGTCTCAAACAACAGGAGACACTCTATCTTTAACAGATATTAAATTAATTGCACTTGCACTTGAGTTAGATTCTGCGATTATATCGGAGGACTACGGGATACAAAATGTTTCTTCTATGATGAAAGTTAAATATAAATCAATTAGAGAATCTGGGATAAAAAAGATAATACATTGGGAGTATTATTGCATGGGGTGTAAAAAAATATACTCAAAAGACAAAAAAATCTGTCAAGACTGTGGAAATATAATTAAAAGGCGACCTATAAATAAAAACATTCAATATTTCTATTAATTACTTGAGTTTTATTTACATACAATAATCGGCTGTGGGACATAATTAACTAGCATTTAGATTTAAGAGATTGTGCCAGAGGGCGATGCAAGCAACAGCACAATATATTCTGCCTGCACGTTTCTGCTCTATTGTCCAGCCGAATCGCCTCTTGTCTGCAGAGAATGCCGCTTCAGAGCTCTCTCTTCTGTAGTACCCTTGGAGGTAGCTTTCCGTGTCGTTTAGAAACTCCTTCAGAGCGCTCTTCCATTTTTGCAACCCTTTGATTGTGCAGTTGCTCTTTGGTATTAGGTAGGCCTTGGAGCCTTGAAACTTGTCCACGTAGAATGGATAACTGTAATCTTTGTCAAGGCGAATGCTTTCTATTTTTATATCAAGAGACTCTAGCATTTCCATCGCCTTTTCAAATGCTTCTTTCTTGCTTTTCAAGCTTGTCCCGTATGCAATGTACATGAAAGTGTTTAGATCTAGCAGTGCGAACTTATAGACAAACTCCTTCCGAAATTGATTTTCTCCATACCTGATTTCTTTCACCTTGTCATGCCTCTTTTGGGCCGCTGAAGAGCAGTGCTTGGATACAGTGGGAGAACAGCCCGTGTCACCCCCAGATATATCGGCATGAGTTATTCCCTTCTTTTTTAACATCACGACATGAAGATTGTGGATTGCAAGAGCCACTTCTGGGTCTGAATACAACCTTTCTATAGTTTTGTAGCTGACATCTATGTCATTTAGCATTGAGAAAACAACAAGCATGTTAGCCATCATTCTGTTGCTGTGGCCAACAAGCTCTTTTATTAGAAGAAGAGTCACTCTCTG
>JBAYOH010000056.1:0-8515 GCA_041678455.1 Methanofastidiosum sp. | reverse complement strand
GGAACGCAATCCTTATATTCTTCAAAAACTGTAGTTAGTATGGTCTGGATTTGAGCACACACCCAGACCAACCTTATACCTAAATAAAATTAACCATTTTAAGGGCTATTTTGCACATACCTCCCTTTACTTTAAAAAAATATTATGTTGATTTTTATATCATCATTAGAATCAAAATTTTTTTATTCATTATTCCCACAATATAGTATATTTTTGGCGATTAAAATGGAGCATAATCTAATTGAAGTTGAAAACCTTTCATTTATTGTAGATAATAAAGTTATTTTAGATGATTTATCTTTTAAATTAAGAGAGGGCGAGTCATTGGGATTATACAGCCCTACAGGCAGTGGAAAATCTTTTCTACTGAATATGTTAAGAGATACAAAAGGACATACTCCCTCAAAAGGAAATATTTATTATACTGTTTCATACTGTCCCTTGTGCAAAGATATACTATCTCCAAGTCATGTTGGGGAAAAAGTGTAAAAAATGCAACAAAGAATATTTCTGACACTTTAAAGCGGGATCAGGCAACTTTTGATACTACAGAAAGCAAGATTCGGGATACTAAAAATCTAGTTCCTTTCCCACTTTTCTTTATATTCTTTGAATATCGATATTTTAGTATACTCATAAAGAGAATCTAATTGGGCAACATGCATTTCGTGATAATGGTCATTTGCTATATTTCCAAGAGCATCATAATAGCTTTTTTTCTCCCCTACATCATAATTTGGTAAGTAATGAATCAAAGAAGATAATCCTTCAAGGTACAGTTTTTCTGCTTTCTTGTCATTTGAAATAAGATAATATTCTCTTAAACGGATTATAACAGTTATGAATCCATTAAGAACGTAAGGTGGGATTTCTTTAGCATACTCTGGGTACCAGATATAATACGTTCCTTGATCTTCTCTAATCATCTTAAGCCCGCCTTCTTTAACCTCAACTTCAAAAGCATTTAGACTTTTATCAATCATATTCTTGTATTTCTCGTCCTTAGAATACAAATATGCAAATGAAAGTGCTTTAATTATAGTTGCTTGATTTAAAGAGCCAGTCCAGCCTGGTTTAAGGTCGTAAGGCGGCCAAGGATAATCATACACCCAGACTACAAAATTCCCGTTATCTTTGTATGTTGAATTCTCTAAAAGCCAATCTGCAAGGTACAATCCTCTTTTTTTGTAAGACTCGTTACTAGTAGTATGATATTCATAAAATGCTTCTAAAGATTTCATGGCAACGTTATGAGGTGCAATCTGGTATCCTATTTCCACGCCATCAACATTTCCATAGTAAGTTAGTGGGACATCTGCATCAATTATCGAATATTTTTTAGGAAGAATTACATTTTGGGGAGAATTTATTTCATTTTTATCAGTTCCTTTCGTTGTTGGAATAATACAACCTGATAAAAATATTAATAAAATAAGAAATAATGCCAAAACCCTCATAAAACTCCTCTTAAATTTATTACAAACTGATGACTTATTAAATTTTATTGATGCCTATAAATATTTCCAAAAAAGATTTAATCTTATATAGATATCCAAATTAGATTAGATGGACAAAAGAACTTTTTATGATTTGCTTTCTGAAGGTTACGATGCAAAATATTCTGATTCTTTAAATATAAAAATGAGAAAAGAAGAAGAAAAGATATTAATGACGTTGCCATTAGGTTTGACTTTGGATATTGGATGTGGCACAGGATACCATTCAAGAATATTAAAGAATAATGGTCATATAGTTGTATCTGCAGATATTTCATTTGAAATGGTAAAAAAGGCAAAGAATGGTAATAATGGGAATTTTTTTTTAGTATCAGATATGGAAAAACTTCCATTTAAGAGAAACACATTTGATAGTGCCGTATCTATATTTGGGGCCTTAAACCATGCCAATATTACTAATTTTAAGATGTCTTTAGATGAGTGCCTAAAGAGAGATGGGCGTATCATATTTACTGTAGGAAATTTAAATAATATTTTTTGGATAATAAAATCCCTAAAACATGGAAAAAATCCATTTAGAGCTATAAAAAAAAGAAAAGGCAAGATCTCTGTTTATCACGGGGAAAAGAAAATATCTGTCAGGATAAGATACTATTCAAAAGGAGAAATTGAAAGAATATTCAGTAATTATTCGTTAAATATGGGGGCATTATATCCAAAATTAACTTTTCTACCAATTATTAATAATTTTGGAAGATATATTGTTTGTATGGGGCGAAAATCTTTTTAATTATTTTTGATAGAATAATAATTATGAAAATTTGATTTATCCAGATGAATATTGGACTATTTAATGTTAAAAAGAACATTGATAATTCAATTAAAACTTATTAAAAAAATAAAGCTTCCCTTATAGTTCTACCTGAACTTTTTAACACAGGCTATAATTTTAAAAGTAAGAATGAGATACCCAATATTTCAGAAAAAATACCTGACGGTACACTACAAAAACATTAAAAGATTATACTAAGAATACAGATAAAACTCTTGTGTATGGGATATCAGAGAAAACAGACAAAAGAATGTATAATTCTCTGGCAATAGTTAGCAAAGGAGAATATGTCGGAAATACAGAAAAATTCATCTTTTTTTTTATGAAAAGGATTATTTCTCCCTGGAGATTTAGGATTTAAAATATTCGAGATAGATGACATTATTGATAGCGATCAGCATTGGAGTAAAGTATTTTGTAAAAAAGAGGGTCTAAAAAATGCGAGAAGGAGAATATCCTAATTTAAAAAATACTATTCTCCAATAATTTTTATTAATACTCTCTTTTTTCTTTGTCCGTCAAATTCCCTATAATAGATTTCTTCCCATAGGACAAAATCAATTTTTTCCATTGGTAATGGCTACGACAACTTTCCTCCCTATAAACTGTCTTTTGATGCGGGCGTCACAATTCGTCTTTTCTGTTCTGTTATGCATATACGTATCGAGATTATGGGAAATATTTTTTTCTAGTCAACCCTTAAAATCTTGATGTAAACATGTTTCGGCATCATTTATGAAAACTAGCCGTTATGTGCATAGCATTTACAAGACACCCCCCTCTCTTATTTTGTTCTCGACTAATGCGTCTTCAACTAAGGAAGTTATATTAATGAATTCAACTTTACTTTTTGTGTTAAATCATAGTTCTTTTCTATAACTCTTCATAATCTCAAATAATTGTATTTGTTTAAAATTTTAATTATTGGGCTATTTTTTAATTGGATTGATCATGTATGGGTTGCACCCCCACATGGCCTGCGCAAAATATACTAGGAAAAGGTGATCTTTTGCGCAGTTATTTGGGAAATAGATAGCTATTTTAAAAGCATATTGTTTCTTTTATAACAACATATCCCTAGGATATCAACTGTCAAACATTCTTATCTCACTATCATAACTGAAGAAGATGCATTGTGGAGAACTTTCTCTGAAACGCTGCCTAAGAAAATCCTGTCTATGGCTGATATGCCCTTTGCCCCCATCACAATCAAATCATCTTTTTTTGATATTCTTATAATTTCTTCATTGGGGGATCCTTCTAATATCTTTTTGGTGATTGTTAATCCACCTTTAGAAGCCATTTCTTCTATTTCCTCCAATACTAGGGCACCTTCCTTCTTCATTTTTTTTCTAATTTCTTTTATCTCAGTATCATCAGTATATATTACTGGGGAATATGGTGGGCCAACATAAGCGCTTATAGGTACATGTACTACATATAAAGCAATTAATTCAACATCCATTTTCTTTGCCAAATATATTGCTTTTTTAGCAGACCTCTTTGACGATTCAGAACCGTCAACAGGCGTTATTATTCTTTTAAATTCTTTTTCCATCACGATATATAGGTAAATGTATCTTATAAATTTTACCTAGTGAGAGGGGATTCATATGATAAATCCTAAATACCACTTATCTTTTAATGTAGACATGACAAAAATTTACTTTTCAATGCCAGTAATTTTTGTAGAAGATATCAAAGTTTCAAGAGAATTTTATCAACATATATTTTCTCTCGAAGTTGAAGCGGATTTTGGAGAAAATGTTGTATTTAAAAAAGCGTTTTCAATATGGCAGAAAAAACGTGCGAAAAAAATAATTTTTGAAAACAAAATTATTAGTGAGAAAAATGGAGTTAATGATACTGTCGAACTTTATTTTGAAACAATTGATATTGAATCAATTTGGGAAAAAATATCTTCATCAAAAGTTGAGATTATCCACCCAGTTAAAGAAGAGCCATGGGGCCAGAGAGTATTTAGACTCTATGACCCTGACAAATTCATTATAGAAGTTGCAGAATCAATGAGTGAAGTTATTAAAAGATTTCATCAATTAGGGATGTCCAAAAACGATATTTCTATTAAGACGCAGATGCCATTAAAAGCTGTTGAAAAAATTGTTACATGAAAAACAAATTATCATATGCATTCTAGTCAGTCCACCCATATTCAACGAACTTCTTTTCTTTTCCACACACTCGACACCTAAAAGTTCTAAGAATAAGATTATTTGAAATTTGTTTCTTTTCTAATTCATCCATGAGTATCCCGTGTACATCACATTCATAATTTTTATTTATTTTATCACCTATTCAGATTTCTTTGCATATGTTTTATTGCAAAAACTACACTTGTAAAACTTAACATAATCACCGCGATAATCTCCTTCTCTTGTAAAATCTAAAATATTCCCACAATCTTTGCAATATTTTGATTCTTCTTCTGCCTTGAATTCCATTTCTATATCCTTTATAGTATTTTTATTTGAGTTCTCATAAATTATTCTTTTTTTAAGAATATTAAATTCATCTATTGTTATTACATTATGTTTCTTTAATTCATTTAATCTTTCAAGATTAGATATAATGTCTTCTGATTTAGCTTCATTTTCTTCCATGTTTTCATATTCGCTTACCTTTTCTGGATATTTTAAGTCAATGTTAGAATCATAATCCTCTTTATGATTAAAATTTCCATATATCCCCTTTCTTATAAGTCTGACAACGATTTCGGCATCTTTATGAGAAAGTCCTGAAATAATAACCTCGTCGGATTCAAATCGGCTGTTAAGATAGACTTCAGTTGAGAGAACTCCTTTTTTCATTCGGACATTTGATATATCTTTGAAGTGATAATCATTTACAAATTTTTTTAATCCAAAAATGCTAGGATCTCTAAAAATAATTCTGTAGTTTGTTATATATATCTTGGCAGGAGTTGTGAAAGAGCCACCCTTCTTAACTCTTGATTGTTGCGCAGCATGCAATACTTCTTCACTAGGAAGTAAAATGCCTTCAATATCCTTTTCAACTTTAAAATCTTCCATACTCTCTATTAGTATAGAATGGCTTAATTTAAAAATATATTCAATGTTCTACTCAAGAATACTAATCAGCTTTTACTTCTTTTTTTATTCCCCAAGGTATCCAAGTTACTGTCTGTAGAGTTCCTTCAAGAATTACAGATATCGAGAATATTGCAATGTTTTGATAAATGTTATAATTTGTTGTAAAGAAGAATAACCACAGTATTAAAAGAATTAGTCACGAAGAAGCGAACATTATCAAGATTACAATTCATCCGGTGAAGTAATATTTTAAAAGTTTAAGATTATCTATGTATTCCATAAGCTTCTCTTCAAAATAGCATCTTTCTAAAATTTATATCTCTTTCCGATTTGATTTGGAAGTTAGATAAAAAGAATTAAATAATGTTGTGCATCTAACTTTTAGGGATAATATGCTAAAGCCAAAAATTATTATCCACAATACAATTAGCATATTCTTCAATAAAGAATTTTGAATGAGATATAGGTCTTCATTATCAAGTTGTAGGGAACTATGAAGCAGATGCACATCTTATCGGCTCGATAACAGCAAAACTGGATTAGAGATTTACTCAGGCATAATCCCTCCAGAAAAAGAATCGGATTTTAGAAAAAAAAGTGTGCCGTGGAGGACAAAAGATCTTTTTGGGTAATAGTAGATACAAAAGGGATACTCAAAGGCTTAATGCATATATATCGAAGATTTGAATACTGCAAAGATGTCATAGTCCTTTTATCTGAGGGTCGCCAATAGAGTATATTAATTACCTTAAAGAGAGAGAATACGAATACATTATATCCGTTAAAGATCAAATTGATAGTCCTGTTGCTCTTGATGCCCCATATTCTAAATATAACATGAAAACAATATTAACAGATACAGGCGGAACTCTAAACTCTGTTTTACTTGAAAAGAAACTAGTTGATGAGATAAGCTTGATTATTACGCCATCTATTGTTGGCGAAAATTCTCAGTATTTCTTTAAATCGCTACGGAATAATACCCTAAATCTAAAATTAGACAGGGTAGAAGCACTAGAAAAGAATTATGCTTTTATAAGATATGATGCCACCTACTAGATCTTTTTATAGATTTATTTTTTTATGCGGAGTCATATACCTAGACTGAAAAACTAATAGAATGATTAGCATCAGTTTATTTTTTTTAAGTATTAGTTTCAATTTAGTCTAGACTATTAATAAACAATTGATGTTAAAAATTAAATAATATTAATAATACAAACATATTTCTCAAATTTATTAATATTTGATAATAGATAATTTTAAATAGTCTAAGAATCATATTCAATGTTGCACAGGTCGAAACTTCACTAGACTAATGTCGAAGTAATTCCCTTATGATTACTTAGCTTCATCATATCAAGACCTAAAAATCCTGATATGGGGGCCCTGTAATCTATTGGAACTAAACTCTAGTCATGATCAAATCCTTAATCAAACTTTGCGTTTGAAGGAAAGAAAAGGTATGCTTCATGCTTTTTTCTTTTGTCTCCTTGGATTTAGATTGCTTCGAGACGTCGAAACAAACTAGGGCCTTCACATACCCTAGTGAAGCGACAAACTGTGCATTTTTTTATTATTGCTAATGTTTTCAAAATATTCTACTTTTATAAATAATAGTCATAACGTTTTTATAGATTTAAGATATAGACAATAACACAAAATGAATACAGGAGACAAATATGACAAATCTTTTACTAAAGGCCAGAATATTATATTATATGGAGCCTAGGCTCTTCTGATTCTCTCGAATCTCCACATCTAGTAGCAGCAATGGAACTATAAAATTAGATTAATTTTTTATTTTTTCTTATTTTTATTTGTAAGATCTACATAATCTTCTCTAGTGGGATAAAATACATCTATGATTTTACAATCTGATAATGCAACGCCGGAATGATTTACATTGGGCAAAACTATCGCAACATCTCCTTGTTTCATTATTCTTTTTTCTGTTCCAACTTTAAACTCAAATTCTCCTTCGAGCATAGTTGCAACTTGTTCATGTGTATGAGAGTGATCGGGGAATGTAGCTCCTGCTTGGATTTTCCAGTAAGCAAATGTCATGTTTTTTGAATGAACAAATTTAACTTTAATTTTTGGTAAGATATCTATTTCTTCAATATCGTCAAGATTTTCAAAAGTCATGAAAACACCAAATATTGAATATATTGTACAATAATAAGATTTGTGTATTTAAATATATTTTTTGTCATAACTTTAATCCATTTAGGTCTAAGTGCCAAGTGAATAGCGGAAAGCCCCCATTAAAACAAAAAGAAAGAGAAAGAATTAATTTTTGATATACATTTTTTTTATTAATACCGGTTCTTTAGGAACGTCATCATGAAAAACTCCGTCAGGGGAACTCCTTGAAGTTGTAGGTACAGTTTTGATTTTATCGATTACGTCTGTTCCTTTAACTATATTGCCAAAAACAGTATATCCAAATCCTTGGGGAGTTGAACTGACGTGATCAAGGAAAGAATTATCTGCTACATTTATAAAAAATTGAGAAGTTGCACTATCGACTATGCTAGTTCTTGCCATTGCTATTGAATATTTCTTATTCTTAAGTCCATTTGTTGCTTCATTTTTTATAGGCGGATTAGTTAATTTTTCTTTCATATTTGGATCTAATCCCCCGCCCTGAATCATGAAATCATTTATCACCCTATGGAATATTAAGCCGTCGTAAAATCCATCTTGTACATAGCTTACAAAATTTTCTACCGTTATAGGTGCCTTATTAGAATCTAACTCAATTTCGAAATCTCCAAGAGAAGTTTCAACTACAACTATTTTTGACATTGCATCACCTAAACTAGCTATTTAGACTCTATTTAAAAATATAATGTGTGATATACTTAAATAAAATATTTCTGTATAAAAAATATTTAAAACAAAATTGAAAGTTTTTTCATGTAACGGCTAGGATTATATAATCTTAGAAAGGTATAGCTAAAAATTTTTAAGATAATCACTACCCCCTAAAAAATGATCATTGCATTGGTGTTTTAGTATTATTAAATTAGAGGTATGTGCAAAATAGCCCTTAAAATGGTTAATTTTATTTAGGTATAAGGTTGGTCTGGGTGTGTGCTCAAATCCAGACCATACTAACTACAGTTTTTGAAGAATATAAGGATTGCGTT
>JBAYOH010000055.1:0-8918 GCA_041678455.1 Methanofastidiosum sp. | reverse complement strand
TGGCAAGAAGGATTCCCTTTTGGTGACATCTACGGCTACAATCTAAAGACAGGGCAGGGGTTCCAGATAACAGACTCAGGCTATGCTGGATATCCAGCCATATACGGCGACATCGTCGTCTGGGAGGACTATAGAAACGACGACGAGAGTGGAAACAGTGACATCTACGGCTACAATCTAAAGACAGGGCAGGAGTTCCCCATATGCAAAGAGAATAGATACCAAGGCTCTCCAGCCATATACTGTGACCGAGTAGTATGGCATGACTATAGACACGGCGGTGGCGACATCTACATTGCTTATCTTGATGTTGTTTGTGAAACAGCAAAGAAATCTTTGCCAATGGATTGGATCATAAAGAAGTTCGGGCTCGGCAAGGAAAAATAAATCTATTTTTTAATTCTCTTTTTTATATTTCAACTTTTTATTGGCCCTAAAAATACTAATTTCTACCTATATTTTTTGATAATTAAATACCATTAGTCTTAAATATATACTTACATGCTATCTGTCATGAAAGGGAAATCATTATTACTGGGGATTATTATATTGACAATTTCCCTATCTGCCGTTTCTGGCAGTAATGGGGATTTTTATAATATTTCTTTTAATTCAGATGATGTCATTTTGCATATGGACATCAAAGATAATGATGTCGTTTATTTCACGCAGAACGGCAATGTCTATAGGGCCGATATAAATTCAAATAAATCAGTCCTCTTAGACTCAATTGGCTCCAAGGTGGCCCAGATTACATCTTCTGGGAACATGGTTTCAATTAGAACGCAGGATAAAAAGCTCTATGTGTTCAATCACGACAAGAGGGTATTGTACAAATTTATAGCCCACCAGGGCGACCTTCAGCGGGTTATTATTGATGACAAGGGGTATCTTGCTGTAATAACTCTAAAGGACATAGCGCTCGGCACAAGGGAGTGGGTAGGCTATGTTTATTCTCCGTCTGGAGACTTAATAGCCCAGAACAGCTCAAGCTCAGTTTTATCCTCTTTTACCTCGTTAAATGATAAATTAGTCTTTGGGGCCGGGAACGGTAATGTTTCGGTCTATGACGGTTCTGGATTTAATAGGCTGTGGGTAAACAACATAGGGACCAGGATTAAAGATTTCTTGCACTATGGCGATGACGTACTACTGGCTTCAGAGAAATCCATCTATGCCCTCTCCTATACAGAAGAGCCGGTACTATCAAAGATACTGTCCATCAAGGAATACCCGGATCTCCTGGTAAGTGATAATCTAAGGGCTACTGTTTCATCAACTGAAGGCTGCTTGTACCTATTGAAGAACTATTCCCTTGAAAATCAGTTCTCCTTTAACGGTGAGGAGATACTGAAGAACTGCCAGGGAAATGATAAGATTAAGGATGTTTCTCTTTTAGGGAACAAGACTATTGTTTTAACCGATAAAGGAAAGATATTTGTAATAGAGGGTGCAGAAAATAAACTTCTAATCAATAAGAATTACCAGGGCATGATCACCTCCAAAGTCAGCGGATATCTCGATGGAAGCGGGAAGCTCTATGTGGTGTCAGTAGAGGACTACAAGCTTGATTTCTATAGTTTTGACAATATACTAAAGTTACAGGGAGATATAAATGATGCCAAGGATAGCTACATATCATTCCTTGACAAAGTTAAAGAAGAAAATGTCCCAACTTTTGAAGGGGAAACCTTGTTGAACAATATTAAAAGTAACTATAACAAGGCGTTGTCCTCCTGGGAGTCAGGCGACTATAAGTCTTCAAAAGAATACTTGGGCAAATTCAATACCGGGGTAGACGAGTATTTCGGCGAGAAGGAAAGTAAGAGCATCAACCTATTTTCAATAATCCTAATTGTTACAGTTTCGATATTGGCAGTGATTGCTATACTGCTCTCATTGAGGAAGAAGAGCACAGCGTGTCCAAACTGCGGCTATACCCTAAAGGAGTACTGGAGCCATTGCCCAAAATGCGGACAACATAAAGGAGGGCGGTAAATTGAACTTTAGAATAGGTAAGGAAAATGATCCTAAAGCTAAGTGCCCAAGCTGTAACGCCAATGTCTCTGAAGTACCAAGGGGCGATAGATTCTTCTGCCCGTTTTGCGGGGAGAGCCTAAAAAAGAAATATGTCACCTTGAGTGCAAACAGGAACAGGATTAGAATAACAGTTGACCCGATATCGCCTTCCGGCAGGGAGGATTTCACTTCATTTTTCCCGGATTCAGTTTTATCCTATATATCTAGAAGGCACTTTAAGTTCACAGAAGAAAATGGTGAAGTTTGTATCGAGGATATCGGCAGCGCAAACGGCACGCTATTAAATGGAAGAGAGATTAGAGGCGGCGGGGCATTTGTCATAAAGAAAGGCGATAATATCGACCTAGGCGGAAGGCTAAGGGTTACTGTTGAGGGGATTGATTTTGAATCGATCTGATAAACGGATCATTTTAACTATTTTTGTTATTTTTTTCTTGTCCACTTCTATGCTTTGGGGAGTTTCTTGTGGTTACGTCCCTTATGAAAGCTATGAAGATGAGATTATCTCTTCAAACATTAAAATTACCAATGCGGAGAACAACATTAGGGACGGCAGATTAAATGATGCGCTGGAAAATCTTAGCGAGGTCCCGCAATTGGTACTTGAGGTAAACGAGGCGTGGTACAAGGACTACTACACTGATCAGATAAAGGATATTTCCAGCGAGTATAAAGACTCCAACAATACGATTATTACTGAACTTGGCAAGGCCAAGTACAAAAATCTCGGCGAAATGATAGCTATACTGGATTCTATCCTGTTGAGAAAAGAGGATATGCAGCAGTTAGATGGATTCCAAGAAAAAGTATCCACGCTCAGTAGTAATATCCGCTCCTCCTATCTGGAATATGACATAGTATACAAGATACAGGAGGATTGCAAGAAGGTATCAGACCTTTCTAACAAATTAAAGATTATAGAGGCCAAGATAACGCCCGCAAGCATAGAAAATCCAGAAATTATCCTCACGATTGTAAAAGATTATACCATAGCCCAGGACAACACAAATTACATCTCTATCTTCCAGGGGGATGAGAATAGCTGGGTTAGGAAAAGGGTTTCTTTTTTTAATGATTTATATGATATGTCCCTTGATATGGAGACAGTGAGTTCCTCTGAAGTTGGTAATTATGACGCCGTTCTGTATGATTTGCAAAGTTTAGAGCAGAAAGTTTCAGATTTAAAACTTGAGCCAGATACGGAAGCTTTTGTCAGGGAGTCGCTCAATACTAAGAAGGCATATGTAGCTGAATTAAAAGGGAATCAGGGTAAGCTCAAATACATCTATGTATTAATTTTATTTATATCTTCCATAATTGCAATATTTGCTCTTGTCTACATCTTCTTTTTTACAAGCAAGAAAAAAGAAAAGCAGGGGGATGGCGACGTATCAAAATTGTTAGAAGGTAGGACATTGCTAATCTTTGATTCAAGGAAATTTGGTAACTCGGCGCATCCAAAGAATATAGAGATCTATGCGGAATCAGATGTGGGCTTGAAGAGGGGATTAAATGAGGATTCCATAGGCATTACGTTCAACAGGGAAGGATCAAAGGGCCTCTTTGTCCTTGCAGACGGCATGGGCGGCCACAACGCCGGGGAAGTGGCAAGTAAGCTTGCAATCCAAACTGTCCTAGAAGACGGGAAGAATGAACTATTTGGATATCATGAGCTAAACGGTAGTGACATAAAAGATATCCTAAGAAACATCGTCTACAACGCCCATGAAGAGATACTCTGTGTCTCAAAATCAAATCCAAGCATGTGCAACATGGGGACAACTCTTGAAGTTGTGTTCTTAAATAAAGACCACGTCTACTACGCCCATGTCGGTGATTCTAGGATTTACACAACTTATACAGATGGCGATTGCGAAGAAAGGATATCCAAGGAGACAACTGACCATTCTGAGCTCGGAGCATATATGGAAAGATGCGGGGCCACAGAAGCTGAGGCAAGAAAGAATGTGCCTTCAAATGTCATCACCCAGGCCGTAGGCGTCACCTCCGCACCTTTGAATCCGGACATAGGCGATTTCCCTATTAGTAAGAATAATTGGATTTTAATCTGTTCTGATGGGCTTTCAGATATGATCCAGGACGATTCATACATAGGTAAGATACTGATAAATAATAGACTGGATGTTGTATCAAAAGTGAAGGAACTCATCCAGGCGGCTAAGGATATGGGCGGCAAGGACAATATCTCCCTGATATTATTTAGAAGAAGGTGAGCGCTTAGATGCTAAGAAATGGGGAGGAGCTGAGGGGGGATTCTGGGGCAATTTACAAAGTCCAGAAAAAACTAAAGGAAGGGGGGATGGGCGTAATCTGGCTTGCCAAAAGCTCAGAAGGTTTCCATGTGATCCTAAAATCGCCTAAGCTTGACGGAGAAAACGAGGATATAAAAATTGAAAAGATACTTATTGAAAATGATTTTTTATCAAATCTTTCCCATCCAAATATAATCGGATACCTTGATACCATCCACCACGTCTATTATGAAAAAAGATTTCCCATAATAGTTATGCAGTTCATTGATGGCGATAGAATAAAGGAGATGTATTGGGGAAATCCTGCTTCAGAAGAGGAAGCAATGAGCATTATTGTCCCCATTTTAAACGCTATCAGTTACCTACATTCTATGAATATCATACACAGGGACGTTAAGCCAGAAAATATCCTGATGGATGACAAAAAGCCTGTATTGATTGACTTTGGGGCCGCAAGAAGCGGATATAAGGAAGCTGAGCTTGTCATAGGGACCCCAGGTTGGGCAGCTCCTGAGCAATTGAACGGCAGCGCACCTTCGCCACAAAGCGATATCTACTCTATCGGTGCTTTGATATTCTATATGATGACGGGGAAAGAACCGAAATCATATCAATTAGATGACGGGCGGCTTACTGTAGATCCGCTGTCATTAAATATGAAAATGCCGAGAAAAATATCGGAAGTAATCAAGAAATGCCTGGATGTAAACCCCTCTTTTAGATTTTTAACAGTAACAGAAATTAGGGACTATCTTATCGCTGGGGAGAACATAGGGGGAAGCTACTCAGGTATCCCCAGGATAATTATCTGTGGGGAGGCGGTGCCTCTAGGTATGGATAGTTACACTATTGCAAGAGATAGGACGCAGGGTGGAACAGGGCTTGCCAGTATTGAGATAATGGAGCCGGGCCCAGTTTTTTACATATCAAGAGGCCCCCCTTCGTCTGGATACTTACTTTTACAAAGAATAGGATATGAATGGTTTGCTCTTGATGTAAACACCGGAAACGGCATATTTGTTTTCAAAAATAGTCAATGGATCCGTTTAGAGAAAAATAATCCTAAAAGGCTAGAAGATGGGGACCAGATATGCTTTGGTTACAATGCAGTCCAAGGCCCGTATATGCCTTTCTTATATAAAAAATATTAAAAATAAATTTATAGAGTTTTGAATTCTATCTTCATTGCCTTTCCTACTGTTATTACATCAGAGTGCTTCAAGGCAACTTTCTCTCCCTTCCTAAGTTCAATTCCGTTGATCTTTGTACCATTGCTGCTATCAAGGTCTTCTAGATAGTATCTTACTTGTTCTGTTTGCTCGTTAAAGGCCATAGTTACCCTAAAGTGGCCTCCGCTAGTTTTTCTAGAAATTGACTGGGCTTCTAGAGGGGTGATAAACCTCTCAAAGTCCTCTCTCCCAAAGATTCTGTGTATCTCGTTTACGACCCTTATAGTCTCTTGTGGGTGGTACAGTATATACGAAGGGTTTGATGTAGTTTCAACCTTCCTTCCAACGACTGTTTTGTCGTCTAGTGGCATTGAACCTCCAGGTTTTCTAAGCCCTGTATCCACTATTGTTTCGCTGTAGGAACCTTCCGGCCTTCTGTAGGGCTGGGCTGAAGTTTGATTTATTCTTACCCCGCCTGTTGATGACGGCCTGCTGAACAATGTCTGTTCAGGCGCACGCTCGCCGGGCCTTTTAGTTATTTTGTAACTGATAGTGCCCACTTCCCCTATATACTTAAAGTATTGAGCAGTTTGCTTATGCAAGACTAATAGCAGGATAACTACTAGGGATATACCCAATATTGGCAAAGGTAGTAAAAGAAGTCCACCGATATATTTTATTTTTCCAAGTATGTCCCCTAGTTGAGGAACTGTAGTTGCAAGTATTGAAATAATTGAAAGTCCTGCAAGGAGTATTATCTCCCCAAATCGTGACCAATTCCTGCCTTTATACAGGAAGTATCCCACCACTATGAAAAAAAATCCAAATATTACTGGAAGGAGCATAGCGGGCTCTGAAAAAATAATGGATGAATATATTGATGCCAGCACCAATACAAATCCTAATAAAATTGATAGCGAGGAAACTAAAGTGACAACTATTGGCACTCTATAAAATCTTCCTCTTGTTTGATTCATTTCTTACCACCTCTCCATTTAGTATATATAACAGCCGATATTTGATTATATTAATATTTCCATCCTATATAAGGGCAAATATCCCCTTAATTTTTGTACCCCACTCGAAAGTGACACACCCTTTATAAGAATAATCTATTCTACACTTATATAAATGTATGGAAATGAAGCATTTTACTATCTAAGCCTCAAAAGTGCGTTCTCCTTGTTCCTAATCGCCTCTGTGTAGTTTGGATCTATTTCAATTGCCTTGTCATAGCAGATTACAGCTTCAGAGTAGTTTCCGAGATTAAAGAATACAATCCCCTTATTGTTCCATGCCTGCTTATACCGCGGATTAAGTTCAATTGCCTTGTCATAGCAGATTATAGCTTCAAGGTACTTGCCCTGGTTTTTAAGTGCAATCCCTTTATCATTCCATGCGCTTGCGTAGTTTGGATCTATTTCAATTGCCTTGTCATAGCAGATTACAGCTTCAGGGTATTTGTTCTGTTTATTGAATTCTATCCCTTTGCCATACCAAGAAAATACAAGGTATTCCCTAGCTTTTGTATCGTTTGGATTGATCATTATGACTTTTTCAAAGTTTGATATGGCTTCGTCATAATTTTTTTGGTTGTAGTAGGACACGCCTTCATCGTAATACCTGTTGACGTTATACCTTAAAGCCAAAACAATCACGACAACAGAGGACAATAATAAAACAGCTAATATGGATGCTAAAAACTTCTTGGAATATGGTTTCTTTGCAGAATGAAACATTTCGTTTGCTGTATGCCCAATATCCCCAGTTATATAATCCTTATTCTCGTGAGCCGTTAAAGGAGGGATGTTGCCATAAATCTGCGTTTTTGTTTCTACTGGGACGTTGTCTGAATAGATCTGCGTTTTTGTCTCCACCGGGATATCACTGGGCACTGGGCGAGTCAATGATCCATCAAGGACAGCTTGCCCGCAGTTAGGGCACTCCCTCCAGTTGGTATTAATTATTTTCTTACAGTTTGAGCATATAGTTTTCAGCTTGGAGTTACATTTAGGGCATGTTGACATATATTCGTCAATCTTAGAATTGCAGTAAGGGCATGTTAAATTTACCATGAGACCTAACAATGACATATTTTCAAAATATATAAAGATATGGAAATGCCCAAATGCTCCAAAAAGCTTAATAGAGGCTGCCTTAATTTTTGTCTAATGAGTATCCTTGACAATAAGTACAGAATACTGTCATTATTATCAAAAAATGAAGTCTCTTCCGTCTTTTTGGGCGAGTATTTGCCTACGGGGCGGTACATTATCATAAAACTTCCCGTTCCAGACCAGGAGAAAATAGCACTGGACAGGTTTGAAAGAGAGTATAATATATTGGCTAGACTTGATCATCCAAACATAGTAAAGGTTATTGATTTCT
Source organism: Methanofastidiosum sp. (assembly GCA_041678455.1). GTDB lineage: Archaea > Methanobacteriota_B > Thermococci > Methanofastidiosales > Methanofastidiosaceae > Methanofastidiosum. The sequence continues at coordinate 1,048 of JBAYOH010000055.1, read as the reverse complement.
CAAGCAGCTTTCCCTATTTAGTCTTGGAATACATAGACGGTGAAAATGCTTTGGTTGCATATAAAAATCGTTCTGTGCCATTAGATGAAAGCTATGCCCTCTTGCTTCAGCTTCATGACGCAACAAAATATCTGCACTCTAATGGCTTCATACACAGGGATATTAAACCTTCAAATATCATTATCGAAAAACATACAAAACGAGCAGTGTTAGTTGATTTTGAGACTGCCAGAAATATCAATGTGGAAGATAATACAAGGATTCATAGCGGGGATTTTTCCCCTCCTGAACTTGTAACTGGCCATTCGGGCCATTTCACCGATACTTATAGCCTTGCAAAGATGGCCCTTTTTATGCTGTCTGATAAGACACCGACTGAAAAAATCACCCTGTATCATAGATTATCTTCCTTGATGGAGGAGGATTACAAGAAAAGAAGCGTTTATGTGGACGAAATACTCCATGTGCTCCCAAAAAAACCGTTGCTATATTTTTACCAGGACGATATTGTAAATAGATTGTATTCTGTAAGCGATGAAGCGAGGGTTGGCAGAGGCAAAGGGTCAGAGGTCAGAATCGATGATATTAACTCCTATGTCGATGAAGTGCATGCCCTTATAAGAAAAGAAAATGAAAGGTACATAATCTATGATAACAAGAGCATCAACGGTCTTTGGCTTTTTGAAAAAGGGATTTTGACTAGGATTGCCCAACATGTCTTAAGAAACAATGATGTCTTAGCTTTGGGATGGAACAGCAGAAGCGGCCCCTATGTGATTTTTAGATTTTTTGTTTAGTCTACGCCCCTTATTCTTCAATATATATCAAATAAGTCTAAAATCTGCCTATTTGGTAATCAGTTTGGAAACTCCAATAGAAGACAAGGGGTATGAATTGTGTGAGAAATACCTGCCAAAATCAGCGAAAAAAGGGAATTTAAGAATTTGAAGTACAATTGGCTGAAAAGAAGGCATTTCTTTCTAAACAAAAGTTAATTTATTCGGCAAAATTTTGAATCGATGGACATGATAGGGAAGTTAGGTTCACT
>JBAYOH010000054.1:0-8933 GCA_041678455.1 Methanofastidiosum sp. | reverse complement strand
GGATTTAACATAACATTCAATCAGATCAAGCCACCAGAATATGTTGATGTAGTCATGGTTGCACCTAAAACACCAGGTAGTGAATTAAGAAGGCTTTACAAAGAAGGTTTTGGCGCCCCAGCACTTCTAGCCGTTGAGCAGGATTACACTGGAAAGGCTAAGCAGACAGCGCTTGCAATGGCAAAGGCTATGAACTTAACAAAAGCAGGGGTAGTCGAAACTACATTTGAGGAAGAAGCGATTACTGACATATTCGGAGAGCAGTGTGTTCTCTGTGGTGGAATTACAGAACTTATCACAGCAGGTTTCGAAACATTGGTGAGTGAAGGCTACCAGCCAGAAATTGCTTATTTTGAGTGCTTAAATGAAATGAAGTTAATAGTAGACTTATTCTATGAAGGCGGTCTAGAACTAATGTGGAAAAGAGTCTCAAACACTGCAGAATACGGTGGAAGAACAAGAGGTCCAATGATAATTGATGACTCTGTCAGGGAAAGAATGTATGAAGTCCTTGATAACATTAAATCAGGTGAATTTGCAAGAGAGTTCATGATGGAAAATTACACAGGAAGACCAGTACTAACAAGGGCAAGAAAAGAAGGTAGTGAAAAACTCATAGAAGATGTTGGTAAGGACATCAGGAAGATGTTCTTAAAACCTGAAAAAAAATAATATAATTTAAATTTTTATTTTTTAGTTGATTTTTATGGGAAAGACCATATCAGAGAAAATAATCGGGAATAAGGCCGGAGTAAATGCCGAGGCTGGCCAAATAGTGGAGGCTAATGTTGATTATGTCATGGTAAATGATGTAACTGGACTTCCAGCATTTGAGCAGTTTGAAAAGCTTCCAAAAGGAACAAAGCCGTTTAAAGATAAGATAGTGTTAATTCCAGACCACTATGTTCCTAACAAGGATGTTGCCTCAGCTGAACAGGCAAAAAGAATGAGAGATTTTGCAAAAAAATACGATATAGAAAACTACTTTGAAGTTGGAAGGGGTGGAGTGTGCCACCAACTTATGATTGAAAAAGGTTTTGTTGCACCGGGGAGATTGATTGTAGGTGCAGATTCACATACTTGTAGTTACGGCGCTTTAGGAGCTTTTTCAACTGGTATCGGCTCAACTGAAGCTGCTGCTGTGATGGCCATAGGAAAGCTTTGGCTAAAAGTACCGGACAGTATTAAAATAACAGTCAATGGAAAACTTGATAATTATGTCTATGGGAAGGACATAATTCTGCATTTAATTGGAGATATTGGAGTAGAGGGTGCATTATACCAAACCATGGAATATTATGGGAACACCATTGAAAATTTAACACTCTCAGACAGAATATCCATTTCAAATATGGCAATAGAGGCAGGAGGCAAAGCCGGTATTATCCCTCCAGATGATAAAGTCTTTGAGTATTTACAGAAAAGAGTGAGAGGGAGCTACAACCCAGTTTATTCAGATAAAGATGCTTATTATATTGAAGAGATAAAATATGATGCGGCAGATATACCACCTACAGTTGCAAAACCATTTTTACCCAGCAACACTGCACCTGCTTCTGAAGTTGACGTGAAGATTGATCAAGCTTATCTTGGATCTTGCACAAACGGTAGAATTGAAGATTTAAGAATAGCTGCTGAAATTTTAAAGGGAAGGAAAATCGACCCAGAAGTTAGAATGCTTGTTGTTCCTGCAACAAAGGAAGTCTTTAATCAGGCCTTAAAGGAAGGATTAATTGAAATCTTTGAAAAGGCCGACTGTTTTGTATGCGGCCCGACATGTGGAGCATGCCTTGGTGGTTACATGGGAATACTTGCCGACGGCGAAAAATGTGTTGCTACAACAAACAGGAATTTCATAGGGAGAATGGGTCACAAGAACTCTGAGGTCTATCTGGCAAATCCTGCAGTAGTCGCCGCCTCTGCGCTTGAAGGAAGGATAGTTGATCCACGAGAGGTGTTATAATGAAGAATATCCTTGAAGGAAAAGTCATAAAATTCGGAGACAACGTTGATACCGATCAGATTATACCTGCTGAATTTTTAGTTACTGGCGATCCCAAAGAACTTGCAAAAAATGCCTTTGTAAAAGTAAGGCCAGAGTTTAGGAATATCGTAAGAGAGGGCGATATAATAGTTGCGGGAAGAAATTTTGGATGTGGATCTTCCAGAGAACACGCACCAAGGGCCCTAATGGGTGCAGGCATATCATGTGTTATTGCAAAAAGTTTTGCAAGAATATTTTTTAGAAATTCTATTAATTTAGGTTTGACCTTAATTGAATGTGATGTTAAGGCCAACGAAGGAGATGAACTTTTAGTCGATCTGAAAGGAGGGACTATAAAGAATAAAAGATCTGGCGTGGTCTTTGAATTTAAACCGCTACCTGCTTTTTTACTTAAGATAGTGGAGAAGGGTGGCTTGATGGAATACGTAAAGGAGGTTCTAAATGAAAAAAATAGCCATAATGCCCGGTGACGGCATAGGACCTGAGATAATCGAAGAAGGAAAGAAAGTAATAGACGCAGCTTGTGCCATAACAGGCTTAAATATTAACTGGGAATACTACCAGAACGGGTCTGAACTATACTTAAAAACTGGAGAGTTAATTACAGAAGAAACTCTAAAGGAACTTAAGAAAAAGGATGCAATATACTTTGGTGCTATTGGCGATCCAAGAGTTGCTCCTGGTGTACTTGAAAAGGGTATCCTCCTAAAAATGAGGTTTTATTTTGATCAATATGTAAATTTAAGGCCAATTGTATCCTATCCAAATACCCCTTGCCCATTGAAGGATAAATCTTACAAGGACATTAACTTCCATGTGATTAGAGAGAACACAGAAGATTTTTACATTGGTATTGGCGGAAGATTCAAGGGGACAAAGAACAAAGAAGAGCTTGAGGTAATAAGAGATCTTTACGAAGTAAAGTTCAATATGGGTGTTGACATTGACAGACCTGAAGAGATAGCCTATCAGATAGGGATGATCTCCAGAGCAGGTTCTGAGAGAGTAATAAGGTATGCATTTGAACTTGCCAAAATGAAAGGTAAGAAAAGGGTAACATCTGTTGATAAAGCCAACGTCTTGACAAACATTTACAGTTTATGGAGAGACGTTTTTGAAGACGTGGCAAAAGATTATCCTAGTTATGAAACTGAATTTGCATTTGTTGATGCAATTACAATGTGGTTTGTAAAACAACCACAGTGGTATCAAGTTGTTGTTGCTCCAAATATGTTTGGGGATATAATTACTGACCTTGGAGCTATGATCCAGGGTGGTCTAGGTCTTGCAGCTGGTGGGAATATTAATCCTGATGGTGTTTCAATGTTTGAGCCAATACACGGCTCTGCACCGAAATATAAGGGAAAGAATGTTTCAAATCCACTTGCTACAATATTGAGTGGAGTTATGATGCTTGAAACTATTGGGGAGCCAAAAACAGCGGCATTGATTGAAAGGGCTGTAATTAAAGTCTTAGAAGAAGGAAAGGTAAGGACACAGGACCTTGGTGGAACTTCAAAGACAACTGAGGTTGGAGACGAAATAGTCAAGAAGATGAAAGAATAAGGAGAAAAAAATGATAAAGCTTTTTGATACAACCTTGAGAGACGGAACACAAGGCGAGGGCATTGCCTTCTCCGCTAATGATAAGTTGAAGGTATGTGAAAAGCTTGACGAACTAGGAATACATTACATCGAGGGAGGGTGGCCAGGCTCAAATCCAAAAGATGCGGAGTTCTTCAAAAATGCCAAAGCTCTTTCTTTAGCTACTTCAAAGATTTGTGCCTTTGGGAGCACAAGAAGAGCAAAGTTAAAGGCTGAAGATGATCCTAATCTAAAGGCCATTATAGATGTGGACACAGAAGTTGCATCAATTTTTGGGAAGAGTTGGGATTTTCATGTAATTGAAGCTTTGAAGATCCCACTTGAAAAGAACTTAGAAATGATTTATGATTCTATTGTATTCTTAAAGGAGCATGGAATTGAAGTCATCTACGACGCAGAGCATTTCTTTGACGGGTATAAGAGAAACAAAGAGTATGCTATGTCAACAATTAAAGAAGCTGACAAGGCCGGTGCAGACTGCGTATCTTTATGTGATACGAATGGGGGAAGTCTGCCCTTTGAGATTGGAAATATTATTACTGAGATTAAATCTGAAATAAAAAGTAAAATTGGTATTCACGCCCATAATGATTCAGAATGTGCTGTTGCAAACTCACTTGAAGCTGTTAAAAATGGGGCTGTGCATGTCCAGGGAACTATCAACGGTTACGGAGAGAGATGCGGTAACGCAAATCTTTGCTCAATAATCCCTGGCCTTAAAATTAAGATGAAGCTTGACTGTATCTCAGATGAGCAGCTGGGTAAACTAAAGTATGTCTCAGCATACATTGCAGAGCTTGGAAATATTTCTCCAGATATGCATCAGCCATATGTAGGTGCAAGCGCATTTGCACATAAAGGTGGGATTCACGTCAGTGCTATTCAAAGACATCCAGATACCTATGAACATATTAAGCCAGAACTAGTTGGAAATAGAACAAGAGTTATAGTTTCTGAACTATCCGGCAGAAGTAGCATTATCTTTAAGGCCAAGGAGTACGGTGTTGATCTGGAATCTGCTGATGCTAAACTTGATTTCATTTTAGAAAGAATAAAGAAACTTGAAAACGAAGGTTATCAGTTTGAAGGTGCAGAGGCTTCATTTGAGCTACTTATGAAGAAAGCTCTAGGGACTTACAAGAAGTTCTTCGACCTTGAAGGGTTTAGAGTTGTTATTGACAAAAGAGGGGATATGGAATCTCGCTCTGAAGCTACAATAAAACTCATGGTAAATAATAAAGAGTTCCATACAGCTGCGGAAGGTAATGGTCCTGTAAATGCACTTGATCAAGCACTTAGAAAAGCTCTGATTGGTGCTTATCCTGAGATTAAGAACTTTAATCTCACCGACTATAAAGTTAGAGTCCTTGAAGGTGAAGAAGGAACTGGATCCGTAGTCAGAGTTTTGATTAGAACTCATGATTACAACAGGATGTGGGATACTGTTGGAGTGTCAGAGAACATAATAACTGCAAGCTGGTATGCACTTGTGGATAGTGTTGAATATGGATTATCAAAGTTTGTGGATGTGAATAAGTGAGAAGTTCAATAATTAAAGAGGATGTTGATAAAGCGGGGGCAAGAGGCTTATTGAGAGCTGATGGATTAAAAGATGCGGATTTTAAGAAACCGTTCATAGGTGTAGCCTCAGCTTACTCTGAAATTGTACCAGGCCACATTAATCTTAGAAAACTTACAGATCTTGTGAAGAAAGGCGTTAAAGATGCAGGGGGCATCCCATTTGAATTTGGCATACCTGGGATATGCGATGGAATTGCAATGGGGCATCAGGGTATGAGGTATTCTCTGCCGTCACGAGACATTATTGCTGATTCCGTTGAGCTAATGGTTTCTTCTCATCTATTTGATGGATGGGTTGGAGTTACTAATTGTGACAAAATAACACCAGGGATGCTTATGGCGGCAGGTAGGATAAATATCCCGGCTATTATGGTCACTGGTGGCCCAATGGAGCCAGGAGAATACAAAGGGAAACGACTTGACTTAATCTCTATTTTTGAAGCTATTGGAAGTTATAAAAATGGAGATGTCTCTGAAAAGGAGCTTAGAGAAATTGAAAAGAGGAGCTGCCCTGGTGCGGGATCCTGTGCCGGTCTATTCACGGCAAATTCAATGGCTTGTATGACTGAAGCTTTGGGTCTTTCAATCCCAGGGAGTGCCACTGTTCATGCAACTGACAAAAGAAAAGAAGAAATAGCATACCAAACAGGAAAGATTATAGTTGAACTTGTTAAGAAGGACTTGAAACCAAGAGACATAATCACTAAGATGAGCTTTGAAAATGCAATAAGAGTTGATATGGGAATAGGCGGGTCGTCAAACACTGCCCTACATCTGCCAGCGGTTGCTAATGCATTTGGAATTGTTCTTCCTTTGACCTTATTTGATAAGCTCTCTAAAGAAACGCCACACCTTGTAAATTTAAGGCCAGGCGGACCCTTTTTCATGAGAGATTTTGATGATGCAGGGGGCATCCCTCAGATTCTCCTTAGACTAAAGGATAAATTAAATCTTGAAACAAAGACAGTTATAGGAAACACACTTGGTGACGTACTAAATAAAGTAAAGATCGTGAAATCTGATATAATCAGAAATGTTGATAATCCTTACCATAAGCAAGGTGGAATAGCCATTCTCAAAGGAAATCTGGCTCCTAATGGTTCTGTTGTAAAACAGACTGCAGTTAGTGAGAAAATAATGAAGTTTGAAGGCAAGGCCAAAGTCTTTGAAAGTGAAGAAGCAGCTACAAAAGCAATTTTTTCTGGTAAGATTAAACCAGGCATGGTTATTGTCATAAGATATGAGGGCCCAAAAGGTGGGCCTGGGATGAGGGAGATGTTAGAACCGACAAGTTTGATAGCAGGTATGGGGATGTCTGAATCAGTGGCCTTAATTACAGATGGAAGATTTTCTGGAGGAACGAGAGGGCCTTGTATAGGACATGTGTCTCCAGAAGCATTTGATAAAGGGCCGATAGCTGCAGTAAAAGATGGGGATATAATAAAGATAGATATACCCAAAAGAAAACTTGAAGTAGTGCTCACTGCTAAAGAAATAGGAGAAAGACTAAAAGTTGCAAAACCGCCGAAAAAGGAGATACCTGGAATGCTATTAAGATATAGGAAACTTGTAACATCAGCTGACAAGGGTGCTGTGCTGGAATAAAATGGGGCTTGAATCTTTAGGATTTCATTACTCAATTTTAAGTGCTATATTAAGCTCTTTTTTAATTATTTATTCTCTTTTTTTAAGAGACAAAGATTATAAAAAAGCAGAAGAACTATTCATTTTTGGAGTAATTTTTATCGGAGTCAGTTGGAGCGGTATTGAATGGTCACTTTATCTAATGGGGTATAATCTATTTTTACTAGTTTCAATGCCAATATTCCCCCTGCTTTGCTATTTTTTAGCTACTTCAGCGTTTGTTGTTTACATTTCTGAAAGATATTATAGAAGAAGAATCTGGATTATCCTTGCAATTATAGCTTTTTTTATATCAATTATAGCTGTAAACTGCATGAACTGCCTCTTTGAGTGAAGTTTTTAAACAGAAGTTAGTTATAAGACTTAATGTTCTTTTATAACAGGGAAAATGTTCAAGGTAAAGAATCTAAAGCTCTTTCCATCATACTGCCTACTGTTGGATGCAGGTGGAGAAGGTGTAACATGTGCTCATACTTTGAGGATTCTCCCAGTGACTCTTCAATTGATATATTCAACATATTTGTTCAAGAGTTTAATAGTGCTTATGATGATGAAATAAGGAAGGTCAAACTATTCACATCTGGAAGTTTTCTTGACCCAAAAGAGATCAATTCTGATTGTGCAAAGAAAATAATTTCATTTCTTTCAGAGAAGGGAATCTCAGAAGTAACATTAGAGTCTAGGCCTGAATATATTGAAGAAGACTACTTGAAAGAATTAATGGGAAATAATGATCTTCAAATTGAAGTTGCAATTGGATTAGAATCATCGAACAACAAAATACTAAAGCATTCCATTAACAAGGGATTTACCTTTGAAGATTTTCTTTCTGCAAGTGAGATTCTAAAAAAACTAGATATTGTAAATAAGGCCTACTTGATGATTAAGCCTCCATTTCTCTCTGAAAAAGAAGCTATACATGATGCGATAAACTCTGCAAAAGCTATAGAAGATATTGCAGATGTGATTTCATTTAATCCTATGACGGTCCATAAGAATACCCTTGTTGAATATCTCTGGAATAAGAGAGAGTATTCCCCGCCTTGGGGGTGGAGCATATTGGAAATTCTAAAAGAAACTGCAGAATTAAGACCAGAAATAATTTGCCATCCAGTGGCATTTGGCAGATCACGTGGCCCTAAAAATTGCAAGAGCTGCAACAGAGAAATTGAAAAAAAGATTTTAGAGTTCTCAATTGATAACGATGCAATAATATTAGAGTATGATTGTGATTGCAAAAAAGAGTGGGAAGAAGAGCTTATGAAGTTTTAAAACTGGCCTAATTTTAAGGCTAGAAATAACTGTGCCATAGGAACATATTTTAAAAAGAAAATATAATCAAATTTAATTTTTTGAGCGTATCCAAAAATTCTGTCTAGTGATTTATACTTATTTTTAATATTTATAAGATTTAATTATTGAATTAATAATAAATTCTTATTATTTTTAATAATTTTTATATAATATTAGGGTAATATAACAATTTTAAGTAGTCCTACAATTGCCGATAATATTTATTATTTTTAGTACAATCAACGAAAAGTTTATAAATATATAAATAGTAATTATAATGGTACATATGGCAGTAGAAAAAAATTATTCAGATTGGTTGCAAGTAATAAGGGATAATAAATCAAAGACTAAAGCTAACGATATGAAAGGTGAAATTGGTACGGCTTTGAAGACGATAGACAAGATGTATGGTCATGGTGCGGCAAATAGAGCAATGGCGCAATGCGAATTACCTGAATTAGGTTGGAAAAATTTTGAAGAATTGATATAATCTATTTTGATTATAGTATTTTTATTTTTTACCTTATTTTTTTACTTGACTGATTTTCTACTTTGGCCAAAGTATATGCTTCTAGTGGCCATTTACGGACATCATCAGTAAAATTATATTCATTTTCTATGATGACATGGTGTGTTCATCACCAGGGCTAGATTCTACAACTTCAACAATTTGTTCATGATCAATACACCGGCCAACAGTAAACATAAGCGTGATACTGTTTTCTAATCTTTTTTGATCCATAATTGTGGGAGTCTTAGCAAATCAAACTTTTTCTTAACTTCAAATGAAATTTGAGTTTTCGTT
>JBAYOH010000053.1:0-9346 GCA_041678455.1 Methanofastidiosum sp. | reverse complement strand
TTAAACCTAATGAACAGGAATAAGCGTGCATACGGCGAGAGTGTAAACGCCAGGAGGTTTGACATGGGCAAAAAGGAAGCCATGCTAAAGTTTATCCTCTACAGCGCTGTCAAAAATTCTTGCTAAGAAGGCAAGAAATTGCCGAGGGAATATAAAATCAGAAAGCAAAAGGCGCACATGCTTCAACTGAATCACAATTATCCAACCATGCATAATTATTGGAAAAAGTTAAATAGTGTTAAGTATATGGCCATATGGTGAAAATATGAAAAATATTGTTGAAACAGCCATTGCAGCAGGAAATTTTAAAACGTTAGTTGAAGCTGTAAAAGTTGCGGGATTAGTAGACATATTAAGTGGCCCTGGACCGTTTACAGTTTTTGCACCACAAGATAGTGCATTTGCAGCACTACCCAAAGGTACAGTCGAAGATTTACTTAAAGATAAGACAAAGTTAACTGAAATATTGAAATATCATGTTGTGTCTGGAAAACATGACCTTTCAGAATTAAGAAAACTTTCAGGGATGCACGGTGGACTGAATAAAGTAAAGACTTTACAAGGCAAAGAGCTAAAAATATCTTCGACTAAATCAACTGCAGGCTCAGACGAGATTGAAACGGTAATGCTTGAAAATGCAATTGCAATAAAGCCTGATATTTTATGTTCAAATGGAATATGCCACATGATCGATAAAGTCTTGATTCCAAAATAAGAAAATTAATTTTTTTTTTAATACTAAAAAATTAAAAATAATTTATGCAATTTGAGAGCCTGCACTCATGTTTTTGTATGATTCAGATTTTGCAAGTTCTTTTCCAGCTAATACATCGTCTATTCTAAGTATCATTACTACTGATTCGGATGCACTTTTCATTGCCTGCTCTTTTAACTTTAAGGGCTCAACTACACCTGCTTTTAACATGTCTTCCACCTTTCCATTTTTGACATTTATGCCCATTGTTTTACCATTGTCTTTATTATGGGCTGCCCTTAAATTTACCAGCATATCTATCGTATCAAGACCAGAATTCTCTGCAATTGCTTTGGGTATCCCTTCCAAAGCTTCAGCAAAAGCCTTTACTGCAAGCTGTTCTCTTCCTTTTACAGAATTTGAGAATATAGACAATCTTTTTGCAATCTCCATCTCTGTAGCTCCAGCTCCAGTACAAATAACCCCTTCCTTAACAACAGTAATTAATACGCCTATTGCATCATCTAAGGCTCTTTCGATAGTTTCAACAAATTGTTTTGTTCCACCTCTGATTAGTATGCTTGCAGCTTTTGGATCATCACAATCTTCGATAAAGGTCATATACTCATCGCCTACTTTTCTTTCTTCTACTAATTCTGCTTTTCCCAAATCGCTTGGTTCGAGGTCAAGAGCCATATTTACTATTCTCGCACCAGTGGCCTTTGATATCTTCTCTATCTCTTTTTCACTTACACTCTTTAGACCATAAATGCCCGCTTTAGAGAGGAAGGCTAATGCAGTGTCATCTATACTCTTTTGGCATATTACTACATTTGCACCCGTGTTGATGATTCTATCAATCATTCTTTTTAACATAAATCCTTCTTGATCTATAAACCCTTGTACATTTTCGGGGGAAGTTATCCTTATTTTTGCATCAATTCCTGTTTTTTTAATTTCTAGCGGGCTTGTCAACAAAGCTATTTTTGCATTTTTAATTTTTTGTGGCATTGAATCATAAGCCCTATTCTCATCCACAAGCAATCCTTTGACAATGGTAGAATCCTCTAAGCCACCCCCTTCTTTTATTGTTATCTTAATATCATTTTTAGAAACAGAATTTATTCCGTCTTCAGTATTTGTTACTATTTTCACTGCGTCTAATGCTATTTTGGCTAACTTCTCAATAGATTTCTCAGCGGCTTTTCCTGTCATCGAAGTTTTTGCAATCTCTAGAAGGACTTTCTCATCATCAAATGGTATTTTTTCCCCTATCTCTTTCAGGATGCTAAGTGTTTTTTCTGCAGCTATGTTATATCCAGTTGTTATTGATGTTACGTGAACATCTTGGTCAATTAAAAATTCTGCTTTTTTTAGTAGTTCTCCTGCCAATACAACTGCTGTTGTAGTTCCATCTCCTACTTCTTGGTCTTGAGTTCTTGCAATCTCAACAATCATTTTAGCAGCTGGGTGTGATATGTCTATTCTATTTAGAATAGTCGCACCATTATTAGTTATCATTACATCCCCAGAGTACTCCACGATCATTTTGTCCATTCCCCTGGGGCCTAAAGTAGTTTTTATTATTTCAGCAACGATTCTGCCGGCCATAATATTCATTCTAAGAGCTTCTTTTCCCTTAAATCTTTGGGACCCTTCAGGCTGGATCCCCATAGGTTGTTTCATATTTGTCATATTCTCACCTTTTATTTTTAAGTGAATAATTAATTGTTCTTAATAACGCACTATCCAAATGAAAATACTATTGTTCTATGTAACTAAAAACTATTTAAAAAATTAACGGCGTATCTCTTTATCGAATATATTTGAAAATGCAAAATACTTTAGTTATTTTTGTTTCTATAATCAATCTAGTGATAGTTATTTCCCTTTTGATCTTCATTTTAATATTAATAACTTTTTTTCACATAAAAGAATTATTTAGTAAAACCTTATTTTTTATTCTTAACTACATCTAAAAATATATACTCTCAAATATGGCTTAATTTGGGGATAAATTTGGAATTTCTTTTTAATAAAATTAGATGCGATTCGATTATCGATTTTATGAGAAAAAATCAATTTTTTTTATTAACTTTATTTATATTTAGTAATCTTAATTTTGTCTATTCGTTGGACGACTGCCCATTTGGGGAAACAGATTCTAATTGTGTTTATCTTGGCGATTGTAGAAAATATATCGATACTAATAATAATATGGTATGTGATAGATCAGAGCCGATACCCGGTACGGTTCAAAATCAATCTTTAGTAGATCCAAGATGTAGCTCTTCCTGAGATAAAAGGCAGTGTAACTAAAACTATGAGTATTGAAGAGATTGCTAAAGCTTATTCTATTGATATCAAAGAACTGATTGATAGCTTAAGAATTAATGTTTCACCTAAAACAAGAATAGAGGGCCTAAGGCTGTACGGCATTACAAATAGCATGGCAAAGGAACAGATTAAGACCTTATTTATAGGATCCAATAAAAAGATATATGACGATAGTGTTATAATAAATCCAGGCCATTCCCATGACAATTAGAGCCAATAAACGATTTAGAAAAAATATTGAAAGAAGATCTCTTAGTAACATTTGGATTAATGATATTAGGCAATCTCTATTTTTTCAAATTAAGAAGAAAAGAAATAAGATATTAGGCATTGGTTATATCTCTAATCTATCTTGGATTTATTCGTGACGGATGTCTTTGTGTCGTGGGATCATTGCAGCAACTTGCTTTGTATTCAAGAGGGGCTATGAGAGGTAATTATCTTTACTGGTCATATATTCATATTACCAATAGGATTCTCTGTTGTATTCGGTAGAGTATTTTGTGGGTATGTTGCCCTATCAGTGCTTGGTAACAGTTTTTGGCCGAAATAGGTAACAAATTAACAAAATTTAGAATGCCACGAAAATTAGACAAAGCTCTAAAATATTTTAAATATATTTTTGCTTTTAAAATCTTGGTAATGGTCGTTTCCACTAGGTATCCATTTTCTTATTTGTTTTCATTTAATTTTACATTATATGGTATAATCTCTATAGCTATTGTCTCTGGATCATCACTAATAATCTCAAGGCCATTTTGTAGATATATTTGTCCATATGGAGCCGTATTAACTATATTTTCTAAATTTTCAATATATAAAATAAAAGCGAAAGAAGGATGCAAAAACTGCACACATTGTGACAGAGAGTGCGAAACAGATGCAATTACAAAAAGGATTGTTGTTCAATCTGAATGTATACGATGCAAAAAATGTATCGATGCTTGTAAATTTGGCAGTCTTAAATAAATTTACCTTATTACTAGATTCAAATTGTATTATTTTCATGTTAAATATACCTTATTTTTTTTAATTTAATTCAAGGAAAACTTTAAATATCATAAGTTCAACTAGGAATTGAATTTAAATTACTAAATTCTCAAAGGTGAATTTTATGGATATCGATGTTAAATTGAAATATACAAACACCATTATGAACGCTTGGCTTTACGGAGTTGAAAATACTGCAAATATATTCTTTGATAAACCAAAGCTTTTTTACAGAAGATGGGGAACTATAGCTATTAGGCCATTTATTGAATCTTGGAAAGGCCTCGGCATGGAATTCCAAAAAGGGCTTAGCCCATACAATACTGCAAAAATGTTTATTGACGCACTTGTCAAAGCAGAATTTTTTAATAGTGCTGATTTTGAAATGGCAGGGGACGATAATAATTTTACTTTTAAAGCAATTAATTGCCCCTACAAATCTCACTGCTCAAGACTCATAGATGAGGGAAAAGAAATAGCATGTCTTAGAGCCATAACATTACTAGGGGCAATGGAATTTAACAAAGAAGGCGAATCTCTAAAATATATGTATAAATTTGAATTTAACAAAGAAACTCCGTGTTTAGTTTCATTTGAAAAATTTAAAGATTAATCTGAAGGTGTAATCTAATGGCCAGTCGAATAGAAAAATTAACTGAAATGTTAAAAGATCTAAGTGGGGCATCTCCCGATATAGAAGCTTCAGCCATAGTTTCAACAGATGGATTGGTAATAGCTAGCGCTCTGCCACAAGATGTTGAAGAAGACCGTGTCGCTGCAATGTCTGCAGCTATGCTTTCTTTAGGTGAAAGAACTTCTAAAGAGCTTATGAAAGGAAGCCTTGAAGAAGTCTTTGTCAAAGGGCAGAATGGGTATATTCTTCTCATGGGCGCAGGTGAAGAAGCAGTTCTCACTGCTTTAGCTAGAAAAGATGCGAAATTGGGATTAGTTTTCTTAGACATGAAAAGAGCCGCTGAAGAGATAGGGAAAGTAATCTGATGGACTTATATGATCTAAGGAAAATGTTCAATTAACTTTTTATAGATTGTATTTATCTCTTTTAGTTTTTCTTCTGCCTTTTTGATTGTTGCATCGCTTTTATTTAGATTTT
Organism: Methanofastidiosum sp.; assembly: GCA_041678455.1. Taxonomy (GTDB): domain Archaea; phylum Methanobacteriota_B; class Thermococci; order Methanofastidiosales; family Methanofastidiosaceae; genus Methanofastidiosum. Next base: position 4,214 of record JBAYOH010000053.1, on the reverse strand, counting down.
TGTCTGGGTGTAGAAGATCCACCCAATACCTATACTGTTCTTTAATCAATTCTTTAGTTATAGTTCCATTATCATGCAGTTCAAATTTAATAACTAATTCTTTAATTGATATTTCATCAACTACGCTTTTTTTCTTTTCCTGTTTTTCTTTCTTGTCTTCTCTTGTATATTCTTGATGTTTTTCATAAGACTTTTTGTGGCCTTCTCCTGTTCGCTGATTTTTTATCCTTTCAAAGTATATTCTTATAGTATTTTCATCAAAATTAATAGAGTTATAACCACTCCTTATAAGATTCAAAGCGATATCAAGTATCTCCTTCATTTTTTGAGAATTATAATTTTTAGAAGCTGTTTCATATTGAGTTTTTAATATTAAAAACAATTTATCTGTGACATAACTAATTCTTATTTTGTTAACTTGATGTTTTGATGCTATATTCAATGCTTTTTCTAAATTTAGAATAGCGTCTTCATATTTGTCATATTCTTCGTATGCGCATGATTTTTGGTAGTATGAGTTAATTATTCCGTCAATAGAATCATTGATATATCTACTAGAATGACCCTTATCCTTTTTTATCAGTTCAAGAGATTTTTCAAATGCCGAAATCGCATCATCATATCTACTCTTCTCGAGAAAATTCTTACCTTTTGCATTGTATCCTTTAATCAGATTATTTTTTGATTCAATGTAGTCATCTGAATCATTTCCATATAGTTGTAGTGACATGTCCAAAATTTTTTTTAGATTTGATATAGCTAAGTCATAAAGTCCTTTATCAATTTGATTAAAAGCAAATAAAGTCTGTATTTTTGCTATATTTTTTTTCGCAGATTTTGCAGTTTCTGTTTCAATACCCATATCATTAGTTATTTCTATAGCTTTATCTATGACATGGATAGCATCTTCAAATCTATCCCGCTTAGCGAAATATTCTCCCTTTTGATTGTAGCACATTATTAAATTGTTTAGGGCTTCTTTAGTTTCTTCAGATTTTTTGCCACTATTTTCTACACAAAAATCCAAAATTTTTTTAAAAGAAGCTATTGCGTCATCGAATTTATTCTGATTTAAATTTGAGAATCCCTTTTCAAGGTAAGATTTTTTCAAACTTTCTTTGATATTTTTAATTTCTTCAGGTTTAATCGTGGGAATATTTAGTGATTTTTCTAATGCTATTTTGAAATATGAAATTGCTTCATCATAAGAAGATTTCTGTAAATAATCAAGGGCCTTTTTTTCAAATAGCCAAACTACTTCTTCTTTTGAACTTACATCGATTTCTTTTTTTAATTCATGAATCTTATCGTTAATCTCGTTTGTTTTTTTATAATTTCCTTTACCCAAATATTTCTCATAAAGGGATGTATATTCAGAAATAAGTACATTTCTTATAAATTTTACTTTTTCCGGATCTTTATTTTCTTGTTTCTCCTTTGAAAGTTGTTCTTCCCAAAATGATATAGGAACTTTTTTTTTCTTTGCCACTCCTTAGCCTCCAAATGTATAATTGTAATGGTCTACTCTATATATAATGAAGATTAATAAATCATGTTTTAAATCTTATTGAATAATCCTTTTTTCTCTTTTGTTGTGCTTTCCCACATAATTATTCATTGCTTATTCTTCAGTAATTAGCCTCTTAGATAATAGTGTCTAGTTTGAATTTTATTATTAATTATCATTAAAGTTTAGGATACTATATCTCAGTGCAAGATTTTTTATTGCTTTAGAAGGGCATTTTGATATATATATCTATTAAATAAATAATAGCCATAAGCCCATAAGCATTATAGCAACACCTAGCAATCTCTCTTTTATATCTTCTTTTAGTATTTTTCCTGCCAAAATAACTGTTAGTATCATAGCAGTCATCGAAGCAGGCTCAGCAATACTAACTTCTATTCTCGTAAATGCAATTAATAAAAATAGATAAGAGTAAGCATTTAATCCTCCACTAAAAGTTGCAATTTTTGTTTTTTCTTTGAACAACTTAATTGTTGTCGAGATATTTCTTTTAATCATAATATAGGTAAGTAAGAAAAGAGATATACCTACATTAAGATAAAATGCATAAAGTATAGGGGGCGTAATTTTTATTGCATTGCCATCAATAGTTCTACCAACTGCTATTAAAAGTGATGCAACAATCATATATTGGCATGATTTATCCAAAAGAATTGCTTTAAAAGATTCAATAATATTTCTTTTTCTGTTTAGAAATGAAACGCCATAAAATAAGAATAGTAATCCAAGTAGCTTGAAAAGCGATATTTTTTCACCTAAAAAAATCACCGCCAATATTAATAGAAAGAATACATTGAAATTATATAATGGGCTTACTAAAGAGGCTTCACCATCTGATAATGATTTCACATATAGCCAAAATGCAATCGAATAGACAAAACTGCTCAATGTAACATAAAATAAGATTGAAGCATTAATCACAACATCTACAAAAAAAAGTGTAGGAAGTAAGAATATTGTTCCAAGAGCAAAGAATAAGAAAGTTCCGCTGATACTATCTGATTTTTCTCCAAGTTTTTTTACTAAAATTCTTTCCCAACCTAATAAAATAATTCTTCCACAAAGCGCTAGGTAGGGTATTAGCATGAGATGAGGTATGATAACGAGTATATAAATCTTTAATAAATTATGCGCAAAATTTATATATATCTAAGTGCTTACTATAATTATGTTTGAAGATTATTTGATGGAACTAGAACTTCGAGGGCAATCTAAAAATACAATAAGAAATTATGGTTATACTTTGTCTAATTTTTTTGATTTCACAGATAAACTGCCTGAAAACGTCACAGAATCAGATATTAAACGTTATATGATCCATCTGAAAAATGAAAATAATGCAACTAATAGAACGATACATAGACATCTCAATGCATTGCGCTCCTATTTTAGATATCAAAATATTGATATTGCAGACAAGGTAATGTTGCCAAAATTGTCCAAACCTTTGCCCAAATTTTTAACTAAAGATGAAATTAAAATTCTTCTTGAAGAACCTGAAAAATTACGTGATAAATGCTTAATTCGATTATTGTATTCAACTGGTTTAAGAGTGTCAGAATTAGTTAAACTTAATAAAAAGGATATAAAAACTGAATCTATCCACGTTGTATCTGGGAAAGGATCTAAGGATAGGATTGTATTCGTGGATTCTAAAACTAGAGAGATGCTAGGTATGTACATATTAGAGAGAAACGATACCAGCGAAGCTCTTTTTTTAAGTAGTCATAACGAAAGAATCTCTGCAAGGACTATTCAATGGCTGATAAGGAAATACTCTAAAGAGGCAGGGATTGAAAAAAAAGTCACGCCACATGTATTGAGACATTCATTTGCAACTCACATGCTTGAAGGGGATGCAGACATAGTTGTGATAAAGGAACTCCTTGGCCATTCCAATTTATCTACTACCCAAATTTATACCCACATAACCGATGAAAGAAGAAAGAAAGTTTATGATAAAGCACATCCTCTATCAAAAGAATAAATTTAAAAACATTTATTAGAGTCTTTAAATTGGTGTTTTTATGAGAATAATTCTTTTAGGTCCGCCAGGTTGCGGAAAAGGAACTCAGGCCGACATTATTTCTAAGAATTTTAGCATACCTCATATCTCTACAGGGGATATACTTAGAGATAACGTCAAAAGAAGAACAGACGTAGGTAGAAATGCAAAAGAATATATGGATTCCGGGCGTCTTGTTCCAGATGAAATCATCATCCGCATGATGAAAGAAAGATTTTTAGAAAATGACTGCACAAAAGGATTTTTGCTTGATGGATTTCCAAGAACTATAGCCCAAGCCGAGGCGTTAGATGAGTTATTGGATCAAATGGATATGTCCTTAGACTATATTGTAAATATTGATGTGAATGATGAAGATATAATCAATAGAATCTCAAAAAGATTATCTTGCCCAAACTGTGGAGAAGTCTATAATTTACTTTACAAGAAGCCTAAGAAAGAAATGTCATGCAACACGTGTGGAGGAAAGCTTCATCAAAGAGATGACGATAAAGAAGAAGTTATAAGAAATAGACTTGAAGTTTATAGAAAGCAAACTGCACCTCTGATATCCTATTACAAAGAAAAAATAAAAAATGTCGATGGCGGCAATAATATTAGTGAAGTCACGAAAGAGATACTTAAGATTCTAAAATCTTAATTTTAATTTTCTATCAATCA
>JBAYOH010000052.1:0-9841 GCA_041678455.1 Methanofastidiosum sp. | reverse complement strand
TAGCGGGTTTTAGTTGTCATGGACAGCTTGATTGATTTTGCCTTGAAAATGGAGTATGAACGCCTTCAAAAGCTAGGCGACAGATTAAACGATATTATCAGCTTCATACCCCTTCTAAAAGGATGGCCTAGCGTCAGCCATCGAAGAATTTGGGAAATGGCCCAAATTTGATTAAAAAGAGCTAAGAAACACTATGGAGCGCCCGAAGATTTATAAAATTGAAAAGATAAGGAAAAAAATAGAGATTAATCGTAATTCTCTTAATTCTAAAAATAATATTTTTAATGATAGAAAGCCAGAATTTTATGAAATAATTTAGGCTAATGTTAAGGCCCATACAAAAAGTTTAAAAATATGTTAACTTTAACAAAGAAGGGATAAGATGATAGCATTTATACTCTGTGTTGTACAACCTGGATCTGAAGAAGACGTAACTGAAAAAATTTCTAATATGAAGAACGTCATTGAAGTGCATGAACTATATGGCGAATATGATATGATCGTTAAAGTTAATGTAAAAGAATTAGGCGAACTTGACATTCTCACCAGCTCAATTAGAAGAGTTCCCGGTGTGCACATGTCTTCTACAATGATAAAAAAATGAGCATCACAGTTCTTAGGATTGGCCACAGGCCTGAAAGGGACCATCGTATTACAACTCACGTTGCATTAGTTTCAAGAACCTTTGGAGCAGAGTCTATCTCAATTTGGGAAAAAGATGAAAAAATAAAACGAAGTTTAGACAGCGTTTCTAAGAGATGGGGTGGTGACTTTTCTGTTTATTTTGAAACATATAAACAGGCTTTCAAAAAATTCAATGGGATATCGGTGCACTTGACTATGTATGGAACCCCATTTGAAGAAAAGATTGACGAGATTAAAAATCTTGTTTTTAATGAAAATAAAGACCTCATGGTCATAGTTGGGGCAGAAAAAGTTCCAAAAGACATTTATGAGTTATCTAGCTACAATCTTTCCGTTACAAATCAACCCCATTCTGAAATATCGGCACTTGCTCTTTTTTTAGATAGACTTCACGAAGGAAAAGAGATTAAAAAGGAATTTAAAAATGCAAAATTAAAAATTATTCCTTGTGAAAAAGGAAAAAATATTATTACTGAGGAGCCTGTGAAGTAGCTGTGTCTTGCCACATTCTCTGTTCGTATTTCCATACACCGTTTTCCTTTTTATAGAGCTCAACGAATGACTTTGTTTCTGATCCTTGATTGTTCTTTGCAATGATAACGCCTCTAGCTTCTGCATCATCTCCTTGAATTGTAATTTGGCTTATATTTACAATTGTAATATTTGTTCCATCAAATGCAGCTTTATTTAGAAGATTAGATATATCTTCTAACTTAATGTTGTATTTATCTTTAGAATTTTGGGATACGAGATCATAGTATGCATCAATATTTCTGGTATTGTAATATTCAACGTGTAATCTGACAGCTTCTTCAACTTTATTTTTGTCATTTTCTTGCATGTAAAAAAATCCAGCTATTGCGGCAATTATCAACACTAGCGCAACTGCTCCAATCATAGTTATTTTCTTCTTATCGTTCAAAAATGACTTTTCTGTTTTAGTTGCACTTGTTTTACTTTTTGTTTTGGTAGAAACGACTTTTTTAGATGCAGCATTAGTAGTTTTAGTTATTTTTTTCTCAGTAATACTCTTCTTTTTCTTTGTAGCTATATTATCACCCTAACGTGAGAAAATTAAGTAAGTTTAAAAGACTTTTGTCAATAATTTATATGTTTAACGCATTTTGGAATCAATAAATTTCTGTATTTTATCGGATTCTATCTCCCTAAAGCACAGTGGATCTTTATTATCATTATATAGTCCAATATTTTCTTCAAACGAATTTCTATTATTTATATAAAAAATTCCAAGTGGCAATTTTTCAGTTTCAATAGATCTTTTGAAAGCTTCAATTCTGTTTTTCGGGTCGTGTTTATCGTCAAGATAATATGTATTTTGTTTAAACCATTCAAATGTGTTTATTTTGTTAAATGATGGGCATTGCTGAAAAATATCTACTATGGCATAGCCTTTATGGGCAATTGCTTTTTTTAGTATTTCTTTAGTTTGCTCAATATCTCCAACGAATGCACGGGCTACAAAAGAAGCATTTAATGCTATTGCAACTGCAATGGGATTGAAAGGTTCAAGGATAACACCTTCAACTTGTAAGGTAGTTTTAACGCCTAGCATTGTAGTGGGGGAGGCTTGCCCTTTAGTTAATCCGTAAACCATGTTATTGTGTATTATATTTGTGATATTTGGATTTCTTCTTATTGCATGAAGTATATGATTTCCACCTTCTCCATACATATCGCCGTCTCCACCCTCTGCTATTATGGTGAGATTTGGATTAATGCTCTTTACTGCAGTTGCTATCGGAATGGCTCGCCCATGTAATGTGTGAAAAGTATTAGTCTTAAAATAATGAGGAGTTTTTGATGACTGGCCAATTCCAGAAATCACTGCAATATCCTGGGGTTTTATTTGGAGTTCTGCAAATGTTTCTTTTAATATTCTTAATAATGTAAAGTTTCCACATCCGGGGCACCATGAAATATCGATATTTTGTACATCGAAATCTTTAGCTTCCATTTTATTCCTCCAGAATATCTTTTATTCTTGTAGTAACTTCTTCAACAGAAAATGGCCTACCATCATATTTTAATATCTTATTTTTAATCTCAAAACCTGTCTCTAGTTTTATAAGGTTTGCAAATTGTCCTGAAGCGTTATTTTCTATTGCAATAACTTTCTTTGCGTTAATTAGATATCCCATAATTTCTCTTGGTAGGGGGTATACTTGTTTGAAATATAAAAATCCAAGTTTGGGTTCTTTCAATAGTTTTAGTGACTCTTCTACGATGTTCCTTGTCGAGCCCCACCCTATTAAAAGATATTTGTAAGCTTTTCCGCCAAGAAGTTCTGGGTAAATAACCTCATTTTTGATTTGATTAAGTTTTTCATTGAATCTTTTTTCAACCATCTTTTTTCTTAGAATAGCATTTTCAGTAGTATGCCCAATCTCGTCATGTTCATTTCCAGTTTGTATTACAAGACCCTCTCCGAATCCAGGTATCCCCCTGGGGGATACTCCTGTTTTTGTAAACTGATATCTTTTATAGTCTTCTTTTGTCTGTACCACATATTTTTTTATCCCATATCTCTTATGATCTAAAGAAGGAATATTATACTGGCAATCTAATAAATATTGATCTGTTAGTATAAAAACAGGTATCTGGTATTTATCCGCGAAAGAAAAGGCGTATTTTGATAAATGAAAACAGTCCTCGATATTACCGGGCGACATTATTATTCGCGCAAAATCTCCATGACCTGCATATAAAACTAGGTCAAGGTCGCCTTGTTCAGTCCTTGTTGGGAGGCCTGTAGCCGGCCCGGGTCTTTGACCTATATGGATAACTACAGGAGTTTCAGTCATCCCTGCCAAGCTTACTCCTTCCTCCATCAAAGCAAATCCTCCTCCGGATGTTGTAGTCATCCCTCTTCCACCGGCATACCAAGCTCCAATGGCCATATTAATGGCACTTATCTCGTCTTCTGATTGTTCAGCAATTACTTCAAATTCTTTTGAGTAGGTAGACATAAAAGAAAGAATTTCTGTAGCAGGCGACATTGGATACCCAGAAATAAAGTTGCATCCTCCAGCGAGAGCCCCAAGTGCAACTGCATCTTTGCCTGAAATTAGTATATCTTTGTTTATATCTTTTGATATTTCCATATTTGTTTTCACTTTTATAGTAATTCCAGATTCCATCGTCTTTTTGGCCAACTCAAATCCTTCACTTGCAGCTTCAAAGTTTTTGTTTATTATTGACTCTCCTTTTTTTTCAAAAAATTTTGCAATAACATTTTGTAACCCATATTCTGAAACATTTAGCATTCCACATATTACACCTGCAGTAACAGTATTACTATAAACACTGCTCCCTATCTTCTTTGTAATTTTTGAAAGAGGTATATCGATGATGTTATGGGCATCTCCTATAACCTCTTTATCTCCAAATATTAGTGTATCCTCTGAGATCCTATCTTTCAAATGATCTATGGATTTGTTACTTAAAGCGAATAATAAATCGATTCTATCAACATAAGCCCTAATAGGTTTTTGGGACACTCTAATCTCCGTAGAGTTTGAACCCCCCCTAATCCTTGACATATATTCCTTTACGGCAAATATATTGTATCCCGAATCCTTGAGTACTTTTGTTAATATACCTTCTGTAGTTTCTATACCTTGTCCTGCTTCACCACAAAGAACAATAGAAATATCGTCCATTTGCTATCCTCCTATTTTTAAAACTCTAAAAGTCTTCATATAGTATTATGTTATTTTTCTATCTTCTAACATTTATAATTATCGTTTACATATAAGTTTACTTGGTAATTTTATTGAGATTTTTTCAGCATTTCTAATAGTTTGTATAATATTTTAAAATAGAAAATTATATTTTTCGGCCTATATGCTTTTAATCCTGATATCTATTCATAAAAACAAATTTATCTACTGTCAATCGTTCAGGTCTTTCTTTTTCAACTTCTTTTTGATTTTCATTCATCAGCGGATTCATCTGTGAAGAATGTTTTCCTACAATAACAAGAGCAATAACATTCATTTCATCTGGTATTCCCAGAATCTCCCTAGTTTTCTTAGGGCTATATCCAGCTATTGGATGGGCAACTAATCCAAGTTCAGTTGCTCTTAAAATAATGAAAGCAGTTGCCATCCCCGTGTCAAATAAATAATACTCTCTATCTTTTATTAAACAGTCATTTTCTTTTTTAGAAAACACAACTATTATCATTGAGGCAGCTCTAGCCCAGTCATTATTCATTGAAAAGGCGGTATGCAGGTCTTTCAGAACTGTAGGATCTGTAACAAATATATATCTCCATGGCTGATTATTAAAACACGAGGGGGAAAGCCTTGCACTTTCTGCTAGAGATTTAATAATATCTGGAGTTATTTCTACGGGCTCTAAGGATCTATAGGATCTTCTTTCAAATATAGCTTTGTTAACATCCATAACATCTCTTTAATATCTTTATTCCTTTTAAAGTATGTTGTATGGAGTATGAGGCGAGGATAGTGTAAAAATAGTATACCCGTTATTTACCTTTCTCTATAATCTTAACATCTTCATCTATGTCGTCATCAGAGCCTAAATTGTAAAAATCTTCATTATCCGGGACAGTCATAAAAAAAGTTATGTGTATAGTCAATATGTTCATCTTGATTATTGATCTTTAATTCAAGAACATACCCTCCTTTTTTATCTTCTGTTAGAAAATGAAAATGTTATTCAGGCACATTCACATCCTCTACATATTGGGGCATTCTAAAACCCACTAATATTCCTTCGCATTATTAAATTCAAAAAATCTTTGATCTTCTATGGCTTTGACTAATGGCGGATATAGTTTTTCTTGTTTAGGTGCGCTCCTGATCTTCATATAATCAAATCTCCTTCGACTAATATTAGATAGAAAAATTATCCGAGGGGATACTGTTATCAAGATATTCTGTGAATTGATTATGATCTAGGCCCTCATTTATTCTAATTGATTTATCTATATCAAAAAATGTAACTATTGCAAAAGGAGTTTTCTCATTATCTTCAACTAGATATGCTATCCTATCTACCTTAACTTGGTAGGATTTTCCATTAATTTGTATTATTTTCTCACCCAAAGAATTAATCCTTCCAAGGCCGCCATAATTTCCATGACTTTTAAGTTCACCAAAATCATGTCGCCATCATAAATCCCTTCTAAAAGAGCTTCAATTGTTTAGTATTGATACAATATATCTTTATTCTCTAAATTGTTGTTCTTAATTTGGCTTACACAACATAAAGTTGAGAATGTAAGAATTAATGTAAAACTCAATACTGATAATTTGTTTTTCATAACCCCCTCTAATAAAAAAATTAATTATAATATTTTGGATATAAATGCCTGAGTCCTTGGATTCTGGGGATTTTTGAATATTTCTTTTGGTTCATTTTCTTCGATAATATAGCCCTCATCCATAAATATGACTCTATCTGCAACTTCTTTTGCAAATCCCATTTCATGGGTAACAACTATCATAGTCATTCCCATTTTTGCAAGTTCTTTCATGGTTTCAAGAACACCTTTTACAAGTTCCGGGTCCAAGGCCGATGTTACTTCGTCAAATAGCATAACATCTGGATTCATAGCAAGAGCCCTAGCGATCGCAACTCGTTGTTGCTGGCCACCAGAAAGTTCATGAGGATAGGAATTAGATTTGTCATCAAGGCCTATTTTTTTTAATAATTCTAAAGCTTCTTTCTTTGCCTGATCTTTAGGAATTTTTTTTACTTTAAGCGGCGAGAGAATTATATTGTCCAATACCTTCATGTGAGGAAATAAATTAAACTGTTGAAAAACCATGCCGACCTTTGTCCTTAATTTATGAATATCCATATCGGGAGAATAAATATCCATTCCGTCTACCATGATTTCTCCTTCTTCTATTTTCTCTAATCTGTTAATGCATCGAATCAATGTACTTTTTCCAGAACCTGAAGGACCAAGAACAACTAAGACTTCACCTTTCTTTATTTCAAGATTAATATCTTTCAAGACTACTAGATCTCCAAAAGATTTTTTGACATTGGTCATTTTTATTATGGGTTGTCCATTTGAGTTGTTATTGATAGGTGATAATTTTTTTCCAATAGTTTTATTTTTAATCAAGAATCTCCCACCTCTTTTCAATGTATTGAACTGCCCGTGATAGTGGTATAGTTATACAGAGATAGATTAGAGCAACACCCAATAGAGGTGTCCAAGCATCATAAGTTCTTGAATAAACTATCATACCTCTCCTTAAAAGTTCAGATATAGCTATGATTGAAACAAGCGAAGAGTCTTTTAATAATGCAATAAATTCATTACCTAAAGCAGGAAGTATATTTCTAGTTGCTTGGGGTAATATTACATACCTCATAGTCTGTATATAATTTAATCCTAGTGAGATTGAGGCTTCTGTCTGTCCTTTTTTAATTGATTTGATGCCTGCTTTGAATATCTCGGCGATATAGGCTCCACTATTAATAGATAAAGCCAAGATACCTGAAGTATACTGGTCAAGATTTAATCCTAAAGCAGGTAATCCATAGTAAACTATCATTATTTGGACCAAAAGTGGTGTTCCTCGAATAAATTCCACGTAAAGCGCCGAAGGCACGCTGAAAATCTTGTAATGGGATATCCTTGCAATACCCATAAAAAGTCCAATTAAAGTACCTATGGCCACAGAGAATGCAGTTAGTTGTATTGTTATAGCTGCACCCCTAAGTAATTCAGGCAGTATTCTCACAAATAAATCAATTTGAAATCCAAGTCCTACCACTTTGGTCACCTTTTTTTGTTTATTCGTCAGACCAGTTAACTATGTATTGGTCGTATATTTGGTCGTAAGTTCCATTTTCTTTTAGTTTTTTGAGTGCTGCGTTTATTTTCAAAAGTAAATCTTCGTTCTCTTTTGAAATTGCAACTCCGTATTGCTCTACTGTCAATAAACTGCTGACTACTTTGAATGATGTAGGGTCGCTTGCAACAATGGGTTTGTTAACAACGTCGTCATTAATTACTGCGTCTACTTTTCCATTTTTCATATCTAGAAAAGCGTCTGGTGTGTGAGCGTATCTCTTAATTTCTTTTACATTTTTGAGCTCAGATGCGTATATATCGCCTGTAGTTCCAAGCTGGACGCCGATTATTGCTCCGTTTAAATCATTAACAGTTTGTTTGTTACTGTTAATTGGAACAGCCATGCTTAATCCTGCGTCAAAGTAAGGATCCGAGAAGTTGACTGTTTTCTGTCTATCTTCTGTAATGGTCATTGCTGACATTGCTACATCAAATTTACCTGAATTTAACGATGCAATAATTGATGCAAAGTCAGTATCTACAAATTTTGGTTTAAGTCCTAGTTCTTTAGCTAATGCCTCGCCTAAAGCAATATCAAAACCGTAGAAACTACCATCCGGTTTTATTATCTCAAAGGGCGGGTATTGTGCCTCAGTTCCGATAGTAAGGTATCCTTCTTCTACTAATTTTTTACTTTTTGTACCAGTACATCCACTGGCTGCAACAACAGCCAATATCAAGAGTAATACAATGCTTATTTGTCCTATTCTTTTCATCTCTAATACCTCCGTTTCGTACTTCCGTGTGGAAGTATGTAAAAAAGTAATAGCAATAACTAATAAATGTTTCGCTATTTGGATTTTATGATACATAATATTACGAAATTCGTAAGTCAAATTATTTATACAAAATAAGAAAATGGCAAAAAAGCAGCTACTATCAGAATAATGCCCCATATTAAACGTATAATACATCCTTTATGTATACATAAATTTTTAATTCTAATTTTATATACTTTTCTATTTATCTCTTTATTTTTTCTATTTTTTTCTTAATAATTTAAGTTTCCCAGTTGTTATAGGGGCATCCTTGAAGACAATAGATAGCTCTTCAGAATCATCCACGCAAATCACACCTTTAGGCAAAAAATTATCGATATAGTCCTTCAATTTTTTCAATTTGGCAATATGAGATATAGAAGGGCCTTTAGCCATTATTACCATCTTTGATTTGTTAAATACAAATCATGATTAAGATGTGGAATAATAACCATTTATTCTTTTTGATAGGGTTCAACGTGCACTGTAATGATTGTTTCATGTCCTAGCACATTTCTTATTTCTCCTTCGACCCTATCAGAAATTTGATGGGCTTCAACAATATTCAACGATTTTTCTACTAGAATATGAATACTCATTGAATAATAGTGCCCTATATGCCTTATCCTTAACTTATGAAAGTCTTTAACTCCATTTACATTTGAAATTACATCTAATAATTCTTTTTTCTTTTCTTCTTCTACTGAAGTTTCAATTAACTCATTTACGCTATCGCGTAGTATATCTATTGCAACTTTTATAATTAAGATACTTACAAAAATAGCTGCAATCGGATCCAAGATCCGCCATTTTTCTCCTAAAAAAATGGCACCGCCAATACCAATCATGGTTCCTATTGAAGAGAATGCATCAGATCTATGATGCCATGCATTTGCAATAATTAATGAACTGTTTATAGTTCTTCCAACGTTTACCGTATATCTATACATTGCTTCTTTGACTATAATCGATATAATAGCAGCGTATAATGCGATAAACTCCGGTTTTGGTATTATTTCGCCTTGTAAAGATTTTAGAAGTTTTTCCACGCCCGAAAATACGATTAATAAAGCCATAAGTATAAGCATTATTCCCACAATCGCTGTCGATAAAGTTTCTATTTTGCCATGCCCATAGTTATGAGACTCATCTACCGGTTTCTTTACATATTGGAAACCTAACAATACCACAATATCAGAAGCCACATCAGAAGTAGAATGTATCGAATCTGCTATCATTGCAGTACTTTGGCCCAATATACCCGCAATAAACTTGAAGATAGTTAGAACTATATTTTCAAGAAGTCCAATATATGTAACTCTTACACCTTTCTCTGACCGTTCTATGGTAGATATAGCTTCTTGCATACATAATAATATAATAATTGTTTTAAATATTTGTTGTTATTAAATCATCTATGCACTAATCGGTGTTAAGTAACTTGTCCTAATATAGAGAATTTTGATTAACTTCGGTTCTATCCCCACTATTGGTTAAATTTACAGCCCAATAGCGGGTTTTAGTTGTCATGGACAGCTTGATTGATTTTGCCTTGAAAATGGAGTATGAACGCCTT
>JBAYOH010000051.1:0-10044 GCA_041678455.1 Methanofastidiosum sp. | reverse complement strand
TGAATTTCAAATTAAAATTGACAGCTGAGCAAAGATTTTTAGATTTGATTTTGAATGCAGGTTTGGGCTTGTATTCAGCACAGGGGATGGGGTGTGTGGGGGTGGTGGAAAAAATAATAATAGCTAATAACTGATAGAAAGGTATGAAAAAAACAGATTTAAAAGAAATAGTATCTAAAACTGACTCCAAGATGCTCAAAAGTTGGATATTGGAGTATGCCGAAGAACACCCATCCTTTGCTCAAACACTCATTGAGAAATTCAATCCTGTCAGTTTGAAAAAAGATAAAATAAAAGATTACCCTTTTCTTATAAAAGCTGCTTTTGATAATAACCCTTATTCTTCAGGTAGTCGGTATAACGATTGGGTGGATTTTGGGTATGATGCTGAGAATGTAAGGGCTGACTTAGAGGCAGTTCTGAATGATGTTGATTATTTTCTGAAATTCGGAAACACTAAAATTGCTGTACAGATTTGTAAAGATATGATTGAACTAATTCCGGAAGAATGGGAGGAGCAGTTTGATTACGATGGCGATGTGCAGGTGATGTACGATGAGGCAATAGATAAGTTAGAGGAAATGTTGCAGAAAGACCTTCTACTACCAGAAGAAAAGAAAGCCCTGTTTGAATGGTATAAAATAGAAAGTAAAAATACGGATAAACACAGATATGTCGGTCTCAATACTGAGTTGGATGTGTTGCAACAATATTTCTTAAGTTCTGATGAGATGATTACTGAAAACTTGAAATCCTTAAATCAAAAAATTGAAGGAGCATCGGAATCATATTATAAAGAAAGCTACATCATCCAAAAAATAAAAATGCTGCAAAACCTTCAGCGAACAGAGGAAGTTAATCAAACCATTGATCAATATATTGATCATGAGCCTGTCAGAAAAATAAGATTGAACCAGTTGCTTGATGCAGAGCAATATTCGGAAGCCATAAAGTTGATTCAAGATGGGATTAAAGTAGCTGAAAAGATGGAGCATCCAGGTACGATAATTAACTGGAAAGATGATTTGTTAAGTATCTATCTACTACTAAAAGATGATATCAAGATATTGAAATTAGCTGAAGAACTTCTTTATACTGGAAGGACTTCTGATAAGTATTATGCAATATTGCTGCTACATACACATCGTGATGACTGGGAAGATACATTAAACAGAATTTTATCAAAATTGAACTCCGGCAAAGGCATATGGGGATTTAATGAATTTCGTGCAAAGCTATTAATCGAACATCATAGATGGGAAGAACTCTTTGTACAATGTCAAAATGGTGGAGTAAACTATTTAGAAAAGTATGAAAAGTATTTTAGACCTCAATTTGACAGCAAACTCTATGATATTTATTTAAACTTCGCACAAGAACAAGCTACCATAACAGATCAGAAAGCATACGAAAATGTAGGCAGCATGCTGAAAAACCTAAAAACCTTTGAAGGTGGCAAAGATAAAGTGAACGAATTAATCAGCGAATATAGAGTCACTTATAAACGCAGAAAGAATATGATGAAGGTGTTGGATGAGGTGTGAGGAGGGGATAACACATAATATATAATATGTTAAAATATGCATAGATTTTTAGGAGCTATAATTGGAAATAAACCTTATGATTATCAAATAAAAGTATCAGAGTTACTTTTGTCGGATAAAAATGTCATTCTTTCTGTACCTACAGGTGCGGGAAAGACTTGGGCTGCTATTGCTCCTTTTTTATATGCTCAAAAACACTCTGAAATTCATTTCCCGAAAAAAATGATTTATAGTTCACCTTTAAGAACATTAACTAATTCCATTTACGAAGATGTTCTAAATTCTAAACTTGTAAAAGAAACTGCTATTCAAACTGGAGAATATAATGATGATATTTATTTTGACAAAGAGATTATTTTCTCGACCATTGATCAGACATTAAGTAATTTTCTTTGCTTTCCACTTCCATTATCGCAAGCACAAGCCAATATAAATGCCGGTGCCATAATTGGTAGTTATTTGGTTTTTGATGAATTTCATTTATTAGATCCTAAAAGGTCTATGTCAACAGCTATCGGGATGTTGAAAATGTTAGGAAACTTGACAAGATGCTGCATAATGACAGCCACTTTGGAAAGTAAGTTTATGGAAGAGTTGAAGCACTGTTTGACTAATTATGAAATAGTTACTTTAGAGGATTTTTCTACTGACAAAGAAAAAATCGCTTCTCTTTTACCTAAAGAAAACAAAAAACAAATTAAGGTTTTAGATGATAAAATCTCCGCAGAATCTATTTCTAAATTTCATGAATCTAAGACAATTGTAATATGCAACCGAGTTGAATCTGCTCAGAAAATTTATCAGGATTTAATACAATTAAAGAAAACTCAAAATCCAAACTTGAAAGAAACCAATACTGAAAATATAATCTGTTTGCATTCTCGATTTTTTGATCAAGACAGAAAAGAAAAAGAGAAAAAATTAAAATCACTTTTTGGAAAAAATTGCAATAAAAATGAAGCTGCTATTTTAATAGCAACACAAGTTATAGAAGCCGGGATGGATTTGTCTTGTAATGTAATGCACACCGAGATTTCGCCGATAAATTCATTTCTTCAAAGAGCCGGCAGATGTGCGAGGTTTGCACATGAAAAAGGACAAATCTTTATTTATGATGTATTGGATAATGAGGAACGAATTTCTTTAGATGTAGCAATACAAGAAGAGGACAAAAAAGAAATCAGACGACTAAATAATAAGTATTTACCTTATTCAGAAAAAGAGTGTAATTATGCTATTGAAGAACTAAGAGAATATCAAACTTTGGACGGCGAAATACCAAAGCTTTTGATAGAGGATATTGCTAAGAAAACAGAAGAAAATTTGATTGAAAAAATGAGAATGAGTAATGGCGGAGGATTCAATCAAGGGAAAATAAGAGAAAGTTGGGAAACCTGTGAAAAAAACAATTATAGAGATACCATTAGAGATATTCAGAGCGTAGAGATTACATTAATAGATAGTGATTTAATCCATGAGGTTATTCAATATCCGTTTAAGTTTCAGTCAGTAGGTATGTATAAGTGGAGTTTGGTAAGTTGGTTAAACAAAGTGATTAACAATGAAGAAGGGTTGTCCATTGATGAAGATGATTGGTTAGTAATGAGTATGCAACCAGCAGATGATATTTTTTTGGAGAATGATGAAAGTACCAGGTATGAATTAAAAAAACTATATCCAGATAATTTTAAAAACCTTCCAAATCAAGTTTATTTAAACTCAAAGTATTTCGGTTATGCGAAGGGGTTTGGTTTGAATTGGCACTATGAAGATACATTCAATACCAATTCTCCTAAAAGAAAAATTAAAGATGATATTAAAGACTTCAAGCCACTAACGAAAGATTCTTTTTACCAACATAATAAGGGACTATTAGCAGTATTCGAAAAAGATTTCTTACCTAAAATGGATTTTACTTTTGCTGAACTTTCAAAATATCTCCAAATGCCTGAACTGAGTAAAGATGATTTCATTCGGCTTATTAAACTGATGATTGTGCTACATGATTACGGTAAATTAAATGATGCGTGGCAGATACCAATGCAAAAATATCAAAAGCTAAAAGATCCGAATTGGATGAATGAAGTTTTAGCACATACAGACTTTGATAAAAATGATGGAAGAGATAATGAGCTTTCAAAATTAGCCGGGTTATATAAAAGACCAGCGCATGCAGGTGTGGGGGCATTTGTATCACAAGACATTATTGAAGAACTTTATGATAATGAAATTTTGAAGAGCAGCGTATCAATGGCTATTGCAAGACATCATAGCTCCTTATCAAATTCTTATCCTGATTTTAAAATCACAGATAAGTATTATGCTGAAATTAAAAAACTACTACAGGAATTAGATATTGAAATTAATTTAGAAAAAGAAGATTCCTCAGGGAATTTAGATGGTTTTGAAACAGATGGATACCACGAAAGAATGCTTTACTTGTTTTTCGTAAGAATATTAAGACTGTGTGATCAAAGGGCAACAGAAAATTTAAACAAATACTTTAATGAATGAATTATGGAATTTCGAGAATTTAAAATACTAAAAAAATCAGGAACTTATTCCGAATTACTTGAAACTTATGGATTGGCAAACTTAATTGATGAAATTCTACTTAGGAACAATGTAGTAGGTCAAAAAATTACTATTGAAGATAGAGGTCTTTATTATTCTGTAAAATCTAATAAGGAATTAACAGATGAAATGATTGATGGGCTACAATATTTTCCAATCATCAAATTCATTATAAAAGATGAAAAGACAGTCATTCCCGAAGGGATTATCGACTTTTTCGATTATCCTAATCAAAAAAAGATTTTAGATGCTTTGAAAGAACGTTTTAATGCTATTGAAAAAAACAAGCAATTAAATACTGAGCAAAAGAAACAGGCTCGTAAAGATTTAAACGCCGAAAGATTATCTGAGTTTGGTAAAAAGATAGACCCTGAGTTTGATGTATATCGAGAGATAAAAGGAAATCCGTATACTTCTTTTAGTAAGCTGTTTGATAATTTTCATCAAAACCAATCACGCTTTTCTATTTTAATCAAAGAAATTCTTTCGGAATATTCACATAGAGAAAGTGATGAAAGAGATTTTAATTTAGTAGATGAAAAACCTACTGCACAGCAGCTTTATAATCCCAATCAAGGGAAAGGACTAAATAAAGGCAAGGCAAATAACGCTTCTATGGGAAACTTAAATTCCAACTGGATTTCTGAATCAATGAAAATATCAGGAGCCTTATCTATGATGGTATGTCAGTATGTAAAAGTTGGTTCAAGTTATGATTTGAAAATTTATGTTCCTGAATTTAATCAAGCTACTCTAAGCCATTCAAGAGATATTTTAAAAGAATTTAAAAGAAATCTCAAAAGTGTTTCTCCTATAAAACTGGACATAATTAATATTCTCAATATCTCAATCAAGTTTATTGAGAAAACTCCGGAATATAATAGAGGGAAGATTAAAAATACTATTCGAGGCTTTCATTCGGTTTATCAAAAGGACTTAGGGCAAAATAAAGCAGTCGCGAATATCGCCTTTATAAACACACCGGATTTCATTGAATACAATTCTAAGGAAGAAGGTAAGACTTGGATTGATATCCTTGAAGAGCAGAGAAAGATAATTTCCGGAATTGAGGAATTAGGAGACTCTATTCAAGGTTTACAAGCATATCGTAATTTTCTTGGTAGCATGGCTAATGCTGCGTTTGATAATTTTAATAAGTTTTCCTTTTGGTACAGTGGATATCTTACTCAAGCACTTAGCAAAGAAAAATATTTCGTAAAACCGTTTAATATTGAAACACTCAATAAATTTTATATAAATATGGATACACAAGAATTAAATCTCACAGAGATTATCAACAATGATGGCTTTCAGGCAGTTGCAAAAGCCATTAGGAAAAGTACAATCAGTTTACAGTACACACCTAAAGAGCAACGACAATTCGAAATTCGCTATGGGTTAGCCCAGCAATTACAAAACAAGTCAAAATCAAAAACTGACTTAGCCACTTTTATCGGAGAATTCGTGGGAATCTATAATGCGGAAACCGGACGGTATGCTGAAAAGAACAATGGCAAGGCACCAAGAGCAACTGTAAAAGATGCCGAATTGATGAGCTTTTATCAAATTATTGACGCTAACCCACCAAGATTAGTTGGAGCTTTACTGGCCTCTTATGGATTTGCGCTCACCGCAAAAGAGAACACCAAAACACAGGAAGAGGAGACTGAACAAAATGATTTTGAAAATTAAATTAATTATTAACTATTAAATTTTACAGATATGTCAGAAAATAAAAAAATCGCATCCATCTCCATTAGCGGAGAAATCACATTAAATCTTCATTCATTGAATAATGAAGGTGGGGAAGGCAATCAAATTATTACCCGCCAGGTAACAATTGTTGATAAAAATGGAGAACCACAAACGGTTAATGCTATTTCTGGAGATATGTTCAAACATATTGCCGCAGTGCATTTAGCTCAATTAGCAAAAGAACAAAATTTACCACTAAGTTCTTATGCCGAAAAACTAAATCCAAACAGAATTGGTAAAGATGATTTTGAGAACTATTTCAAAACACATTCAGACAAAAAAAATGAGTCATCAGCTGATATAGTTTCTGCAATGATTGATATTTGTACGGTCTGTGATACAAATGGGATTTTAATTACCGACAAAATTGGAGATAATAAAAACAGTTCAAATACTCCAAGAAAATCCGTAATAGAATTTGGATGGACAGTCGGAATTCCGGGCAAAAACAACACAGAAAGCTATTTACACACTAAATTAGTTGCTGATGCTTCTGGTGTAAGAGGTGAAGGAAGAAACGAAGGACAGAATATTTTTCATCGTCCGGCAAATCATGGAGTCTATGCATTTGTTTGCAGCATTGATGCATACCGAATTGGATTCAACGATATAGCAAGAGAATATCCTATTGATGACACCCAAAGAGCAAGGAGGTATAAAGCTCTTTTACAAAGCTTGTTGAGTGCTTTTATCAATCCACAGGGAGCTATGACCAGTACGCAAAAACCACATATCACAGATTTTAGAGGGGTTGTGTCTATTTCTGAAAAATTAATTCCGGCACCCACAATTAGTGCATTGAATGAAAATTATGAAACTGAAATTCAAGGAATTTCCGATAATCTGAACATAATAGAAGAAGGTGCTATCGAGGTAAAATCATTCAGTGGCTTAAGTGAATTATCAGCAATTTTTGTTAACTTGTTGAATGCCGAACCTTATAAAATTCAATAACATGAGATTTTCGGTAATATTTAAACCAACATCACTTTTTTCTTTGAAAAGTAGCAATGCTACCAATTCAGGGGCGAAGTCTTTATTCTTGCCTTCGCCCTATGCTATCAAAATGGCAATCATAAATCAGGCGATTACCGTTGGAGGAGAATTAGCAAAACTTTCATCGAAAAAAAGTATAGAATTCGGCTATATCAGAGATGCACAAATATCTTATCATCTTTCGGAGAGTAGCCACTTCAGTGTCAATAACTCATTTGTAAAAATACTGAAACCAGCAAGAGAAGCAAGTGGGTTTATACAAACAGTTGCCTTTAGAGAATATGTTCATATTTCTGATGATATAGAAATTATATTTGATGTAAATAATGAAGAAGCTAAATATTTTTTGAAAAAATACTTATTCAGAATTAATTACTTTGGAAAAAAGGGATGCTTTTTTCAATTTATCCGTTATGAGGATAATCCTTCAAACCCTAATGTAATTAAGTTTAATGCAGAAGAATTTAAGCCGGGGGTTATTGAAGAATATGATGACTTTGATTCCAACGTAAACTTTGAAAATGTAGATAATTTCTCTTCTAATAGTACAAAAAGAGAAAAATTGATTTTAACTTTACCTTTAGAAAATATAGGCTCTTCAAAATCCTTTAGTTGTTATAAAGTCATTTAAAATTACCTTTTGCTGAATTGAAAATGCTATTTTTGTAATGGAATAATAAAACAAAAGGTGATAATGAAAATAAGAATCAGTAAAAATGAGGAAAAGTTCATAAAATTTCTCGATCAATTTGAAATGGATATTTTTACATTTTCAGATTTGAGATATAATGAACATACAGGAATCGATCATTTACAAATGACTATAGATAGTCTTGTAAAAAGGGAATACCTCATCAGGCTCGAAAAAGGCAAATATTGTCGGCACAACTTCAAAGATGAATACGTGATTGGAAGTGTATTGGCTAATGGTGGTATCATTGCTTATTGGTCAGCTTTAAATATTCATGGTTTGACGGAACAAATTCCGAATACGGTTTTTGTGCAAACATCCAAAGTAAAAAAAAATAAAACCGTTTTAGGAGTAAACTATCGATTTATCAAAGTAAAAAGTAGTAAGATTACAGGAATTGAAAAAATGGGCTATGGCAACCATTCTTATCTTATTACTGATAGAGAGAAAACTATGATAGATTGTTTTGATTTGCCGGAATATGCCGGGGAATTTCCGGGTATCATTCGGGCTTTTATAAACCATGATTGGGATGAAGAAAAATTGATTGATTATGCTAAAGTCGTGAACAATAGAGCGGCTATCAAACGGATAGGATATATTGCAGAACTTTTTGATTTGCCTATGACAAAGTTTATTGCTTTTGCAAAATCCAAAGTAACCAGAACGATTGATTTGATAGACAACAATAGTCCGGATGAAGGTACTTATATCACAGATTGGGGATTGAAACTGAATATTGAAAAAGAAGATTTACTCAATATGAAATATTATTGAAAATGATTTTTCAAAAGGAAATAGCAGACAAAGCTCGGGAGTGGGAAGTGCCGGCATCTACCGTAGATAAAGACTATGTGTTGGGGCATTTTCTAAATTGCTTCTTTAATTTTGGAGACAATAAGAATTTTTTCGTTTTCAAGGGTGGCACTTGTTTAAAAAAGTGCTATTTTTCAAGCTATCGTTTTTCAGAAGATCTGGATTTTACACTTTTGAATGCTTCCTTTATTGTGAACGAAGATTTTTTTCAAAAAATCACAAAAGCCTGCACACAAAAGACCGGAATTCTGTTTCATTTGACAAAGTTTGAAAAGAAGCGGTTTTTAAACGATGAAAAGGGATATAAATGTATCATTAAATTTTGGGGAGCTAATCATAGCAAAAACATTGCTCCGGCCCCCTTTGAAAGATGGACGACTAAAATAGAGATAGACATTAGTTTTGATGAAGAGATTCTTTATCCAATCGATCAGGTAAAAATTAATCATCCATACTCTGATTTTGAATTAATCTCTGAGAATCCTGTCCCGGTTTACAATTTAGAAGAGATTTTAATCGAAAAAATCAGAGCCTTTTACCAAAGAAGTTATAAGGCTCCCAGAGATTTTTATGATGTTTGGTATTTGTTGATGAATCATAAATTTGAGAATTGGTCTGAAATTACCAAAAGATTAAACATAAAATGCGAGCTGAAAAATAAGATAATTGACACGAATTTGTTTGATGATGAAAAAGCGTTTGGCAATCTCTCGAGGTCTTGGGAAAGAAGCATAGCTCATCATTTACCCGCAAAGAGCCTCCCGGAATTTGAAGAGGTGTGGAACTTTTTGAGAGAAACCCTTTTTCGAAAATACTTAAAGTTCTAATCTTTAAAATAAAATGAGAAATTTTACGAACATAACTCATATCGTTTTTTTAAATAAACATTATTCAAAATTGCTTTTTCAAAAGAACAATCTCTCATGTTTTAAAAGAAATTAGATATGAAAAATCGACTTTTACAAATAGCTGAAAAACGGAAGGATAGCGTACAAATAAAATTTGTGCGCTACCTCTACCATGAAATAGCATGGGAGCAACAACTCATTCTTATTAAAGGTGCAAGAGGTACAGGGAAAACAACTTTACTTCTACAACACTTTCAACAACAACCGGAAAATGCGATCTATTTAAGTTTAGATGGCTTTTATTTTGAGTCAAATCGTTTGT
This sequence comes from Methanofastidiosum sp., assembly GCA_041678455.1. GTDB lineage: Archaea > Methanobacteriota_B > Thermococci > Methanofastidiosales > Methanofastidiosaceae > Methanofastidiosum. The sequence continues at coordinate 498 of JBAYOH010000051.1, read as the reverse complement.
TGTTGCTGATTGAAGGCTTATATCAAGATGGTTTTAGACAGTTTTATTTAGATGAAGTACATCAATATGAACACTGGTCGAAAGATTTAAAAAACCCTCAACCCTCAACCCTCAATCCTCAATCCTCAATCCTCAATCCTCAATCCTCATTCCTCTCTTCTGACTCCAAGTCACGCCGTGAATCCCGACATGCAATGCGCTCAACTCTTCGTACTCTCTACTCATAATCTCTATACTTTATACTCTCTACTCATAATCTCCGTACTATGTACTCTATACTCTATACTGTTCGTAAGCTTGTCAAACTACTCTTTCCTTCCTGCGGTTGTTCCCTCTGCCGCCCCTCTCTTTCTCCCCTCCTTGGGAGGGGCCGGGGGAGGCTTTCCTCTCTTTCTCCCCTCCTTGGGAGGGGTTGGGGGAGGCTTCCTCTCTTTCTCCCCTCCTTGGGAGGGGTTGGGGGAGGCTCTCCTCTCTTTCTCCCCTCCTTGGGAGGGGCCG
>JBAYOH010000050.1:0-10161 GCA_041678455.1 Methanofastidiosum sp. | reverse complement strand
GTCCAGTTACCTGAAGATTTATGACTAGAATATAAGATTTTATCTTAAATAGTTTAAGTATTATAAAATAAATAAAAAGAATATTAAAAATTAATTAAAATAAAATAAATTTTTAAGAGTACTCTTCGAGTCCAAGTCTCTTTAGTGTTATCTTTGTTGGAACTCCTTTTTTATCCCATCCCCTAAGATCATAGTACTCATCGAGCATTGTATCAAGCTCTTTCTGTGGTGTGTACATACCTTTTGAAGCTCCTGATGGGATTGGTTCGTTTAATACTCTCCATGGGATTGTGTCACCTGTTCTTGCTTTACCAGACTCTCTTATTGTAAATAATCTCTCCATTGTATAAAATCTCTCGGCCATTAATTTAACTTCATCTAACGTTGTGTTCCATCCTGTTACTGCGTTTATCCAGTCAGAATGCGCCTGAGCTACTGATGTTCCATAAATCTTTTCAGCAAAATGGCAAACAACAAGTGAGTCTCCTAAACATGTCCAGTTTTGGGTATTAAAGGCATTCAAAGCCCTTCCTTCTGTTGTTTTTCTCTTCTCAGGAGGTAATCCATATTCAATTGGTCTTGCATCATGGTGGCTTCCCCCTCTTGGAGATGTTGCGTAACCAACAGACATGGTCTTTTGTGCTCTTGGGGAGTGGCCTGCAGGTTCAAGACCTTTTACATGGAACGCATACTTGTATGCATCTCCTCCTAATTTTTCTGCGATTGCCCTTGTCCCCTTACAAATCAAGTCTCCAAATTCCCCTCGTCTCTCAGCAATTATTCTGACAAGCTCAAGAAGGTCTTCACCATTCCCAAATTTAAAAGTACGCCCACCGGTGTCTTTTTCTGTTAAAATACCTCTTTCCATTAACTCCATAACCATTGAAGCGGTAACACCTGCAGAAATTGTATCTAATCCATACTCATCAGAGAGTCTATCTGCTGCAATTATGTAGTCAAGATCAGCAACTTCTGGCATGCTGCCATAAGAATATTGAGTTTCATACTCTGGGCCTTCAGATATACTGTCCCATTTATTCACCTTAAAATCTTTAGCACAGTGGATACAACAACCAAAGCAAGATCTATGTCGTATTAAGTGGTCAGTGTTGAGTAGTTCTCCACCAATCTTATCAACATGCTCAAAAGTTTCAAATTGCATATTTTTTGTTCCAAGTCCACCAAATGCATTAATACTTGCAGGAAGTCCGGTGGTTCCATATTTAGAAAGTCCGCCTAAAGTTTCTTTTGTCTTTTTGGCAAAGTCACTATAAAGTTCTTTAACTTTTGCCATGTCTGCTACTTTAACATCTTTATCTCCGTAAATAGCAACTGCTTTTAGATTTTTAGAGCCCCAAACAGCACCATTACCACTTCTTCCAGCAATTCTAGTATCAGTTATAATAGAAGTCATCGGCACCAATTTTTCTCCTGCGGGACCGATACAAGCTATTTTATATTCATGAGTTAATTCCTTTTTGAGCCTATGTTGAGTCTCAATTGTTTTTAATCCCCAAAATCTCTCAGCTTCCCTAATTTCAACATTATCGTTATTAATAACAACTATTACGGGTGCATCTGCTTTACCTGTAATCACTACAGCGTCATAACCTGCGTACTTTAACATAGCAGCAAAACCGCCACCAGCACTACTGTCAGCAAGGAGCCCAGTTTGAGGGGATTTGGCCCCAAAATGAGTTCTTCCTGAACCATGTGCTAAAGTACCGCTAAGTGGTCCCGAAGTGAATACTGAAATGGCTTCAGGAGCTAGCGGATCTGTGCCTTTTTTCAGTTTATCATAAAGATACTTTATAACAAACCCATTTCCACCTAGCCATTTTCTATAAAACTGTTCATTTGGCATTTCAACTTCAGTCTTTCCTGTTGTAAGATCTATATGTAATATCTTACCTGCATAACCATAAACCATTTTAATCACCTACCCACAATGCATTTTTTGGACAAATCTTGACACATTCTGGTTCCCCTTCACATAAATTACATTTGATTGGAAGTTTGTAATCTTTATGCCAATAAATACCATCATATGGGCAGGCTTTAACACACAATCTGCACCCAATACATTTATCTTCTATAAGAACAACTCTTTCTAGATCTTGATCAATCACAAGGGCGTCTGTTGGGCAAGCATCAACACATGGGGCATCATCACATTGTAAACATACATTGTATTTTGGAGCGACATAGTCTTCCGTTTTAATTCTAATTCTAGATTTTTTTGGATTAAATGCATCGTACCATTTAGATGAACAATGTAGTTCACATAAATTGCATCCGGCACATTTCTTTTCATCAAAAAGTATATGTTTCATTTAAATTACCCTCCTAGGATTGTCTTTATTGATACATATTCATATAAAAGATTTTCGGAATTAGCGATATGTTTAAATAAATATAACGAAAAAGTATATTTATTTAATTTTTTTACCAATTTTTATACATTCTTTGCAAATTTGTCCTTGTAAGATACAAGATATACAAATTGTTCTTCCACAAAGTCTACATGTATAGGGGTAAAGAACATGTTTTCCACAAATCATGCACATCATAACTATTTTAGGTGTAAACTTCGCAGCCATTTGAAGTTACAATCAAGCTGTTTTCGGCCTGAGACACCAACCCTCCTTCACTATCTAATAAAACATTATAAGGATAAATCGCATTTGCCCTAATAAGATTTCTCAGAGAGAAGTTAATTTTAAGGCCAGTATAATTTTTTTCTAACCACCTTTCTGCAAATGGCAATGTCTTATAGTTTTGTTTAATAGCATTCAATAATTTCTTAGAGTTAGGATCTCTTAGAGGTCTGTCCTGGAGATATTTGAAGATATACACTTCTTCTGAAGATTTTAGCTTGCCTGCCTTTGTGGATGCAAAAGGTTCTATTGCCATAGTATCCCCTTCTTTTAGCTTTGTTCCAAGATTACTGTTGTAATTTGGAATAGTAATCCCAGAATGGAGAACATAAGGCCTAAGTCCGTGACCACAGAGATCTTTTATCGGATTAAAATTATAATCTTTGATTGTTTCTTCTATTATTTTACCAATATAATTAGTCTTTACTCCGGGTTCTACAGTAGCTATTGCATTTTTTAGGGCCTCTTGTGTTGCCTTTATAAGATCGTCGTCATTCTCATCAACTTTAACAGTGTATGCTGAATCAGCGATACAACCTTCAATATGGCATCCTATATCGACCTTCACATAATCACCACTCTTAAGAATAAGATTTGTATTAAGATTAGGCGTATAATGCGCAGCGACATTATTGATAGAAATGTTGCATGGAAAGGCTGGAAATCCGCCCATTTCGATTACTCTATTTTCTATAAATTCAACAAGATCAACTAATTTATATTCACTAGTAATTAGTTTTCTTGATTCTTCTTTAACAATTTTTAGTATTTCTCCAGCTTTTCTATAGTTTTCAAAGTAATTTTTATCTTCTTGCATATAACAACAATAGAATGTTTATTTAAATTATTATTTACAGGGGGACCCCTTTGCTTCCAATGGAAACTAAATTTTTATAATTCTTTTTGTTCATTATTATAAATTTTTATAATATCCCATTAATCTATCTTTTTTTAACTATATAAATTTTTCCTCTTGTTAAATTCATTTGAACAATAGAAAGGATATAGAATCAGCATAATCATATATTTCAACTAAATCGTATGATTCAAAACAAAGCTTAATTACCCTCTGTTTTGTTATAATAGTATAGATTATTTTCCTTTTAATTTGATTATATCAATCAAAGTCAATCTCCAGTGGAAACAAAGGGGTGGGAGAAATATATAAAAAGGACAGTCTTGACATAGAATATCAGAGTGATGCAATTGAGTTACAATGACGAAGAAATACCTTTGAAATACGACGTAAATACTAAAGCCAAAAATTTTTCTGAAGTTTCTGATAAAGATGAGCTCCAATATACTATTGCTTCATCTGTAGAAGATTTTGTTTCAAATAAACAATCATCACTTGATGATTTGTTCGATGAACTTCTTTTATCAAATTCTATCTTTAAAAATAAAGAAGTTTTGCGACATTCTTATACACCAGATATATTGCCACATAGAAAAAATGAAATAGAAAAACTTGCTGCAATTTTGGTGTCTGCACTTAAAGGAGAAACACCCTCAAACATATTTGTTTACGGTAAAACTGGAACTGGTAAAACTGTAGTCGTAAAATACGTTGGAAATGGTCTTGTTAAAAAAGTCGGCGGTAAGGCTTTTTTGAAAACATCACCAACAATAGATTGTAACACAGGACTACCAAAACCAGATCTTTATTCAAACATGAAGATGGGCATGCCAATTACTTTTATTTATATTAATTGTGAAGTTGTTGATACACAATATAGGCTTTTATCAAAATTATCTGAATACTTTGGCCAGTCAGTTCCTCTCACGGGTTGGCCCACTGATAAAATTTATGATGTTTTCTCTCAAAGTCTTGACAGTGAAAAGAAACTTGTTATTATTATTCTTGATGAAGTTGACCAGCTCCTCAAAAAAGGAGGAGATGATGTTCTTTATAATTTAACGAGAATTAATGGAGATTTGGAAAATGCTAGAGTTAGTATTATAGGCATTTCCAATGATTTAAAATTCATTGAATTTTTGGACCCTAGAGTGAAGAGCTCTCTCGGTGAAGAAGAAATTATATTTCCACCATATGATGCGCCACAACTTATGGATATCTTAGAAGATAGGTCAAAAATTTCCTTTAATGAGTCAGTAATTAATCCTGGTGTAATCCCTCTTTGCGCTGCTTTTGCTGCCCAAGAGCATGGAGACGCCCGAAGAGCTCTTGACTTATTAAGAACTGCTGGTGAAATAGCAGAAAGGCAGAATGCTAAAAAAGTTACAGAACCCCATGTCAGAGTTGCAAAGGATAGAATCGAACAGGATAGAATATCTGAAGTAATTAAAACACTTCCAACTCAGTCAAAACTCATACTCTATTCTGTGTATCTTCTTGAAAAATACATGCCCGGAGAAATTATCACAGGAGACGTATTTAACATATACAAAGATTTAAGTAACATCTTAAAAATTGACATACTTACTCAAAGAAGGGTATCAGATTTAATATCGGAGCTTGATATGCTTGGGATATTAAATGCTAAAGTTGTAAGCAAGGGACGATATGGGAGGACTAGAGAAATATCCTTAGGCGTTCCGCCAACTCAGATTAAATCCCTACTTGAAAACGATTTTAAAATCAAGAAAATATCTGGTTATATCCCACCAATTCAACACAGGCTTATATAGATTAATTAAAAAGAAAAAATAAATTATTTAACATTTACTTTCAATGCCTTTTCTTTTTCTTCTGTTTTCTTCATTATGATCTCAAGTACGCCATTTTCAAATTTAGCCTCAGTTTCTTCAGGCTTAATTCCCGAAGGTAAGGGAATTGATCTATAAAAGCCTTGATATCTTCTCTCTTGAAAGGAATATCCTTTTTTCTCATCCTCATCTTTCTTTTCATAATTCATTTCGGCTTTTATTTCAATTGAATCTTCTGTTACTCTTATGTCAATGCCGTCTTTTGTTATACCTGGCATTTCTAGCTCCATTATAAACTCATTTTCATTTTCTTTTAGATCTGTCAAAGGCCTTCTATATCTTACTAGTTCTCCTTCTTTTGATCCCCCTGGGCTTAATAAGGAGGTTCTCCTCCAAAGTTCAGGGAAAGACCTCTCAATTTCTTCCTGCATTTTTTTCATATCTTCCATAACCTCAAACCAATTCATCTAGCTCACCTCTTTATTTTCTACACTATATGTTAACTTAACTTTAAGTATATAAATCTTTCGCTTTCATTTTTTTTTATGTGTGTGATTGTGCATATTAATTCGTTTGAGATGCCGTGAGCCCGCTGTTTTCACCCTTCATCATGTCATATAGTTCATTTTTCTTTGAAGCATAGTATGCATTCTCATCCGCCCTTGCAAGATTTTCAGGAGTGTTGTAAGTAGTAATGATCCTCTGAAGCTCTGGGAAATCTTTTTCTAAAATAGGCTGGCCATACTCAATCTTAGTGATGTATGAGTCGATGATGGCCTTATCTTTATTGTTGTTAATCAGGTACGGTGTATCTCTCCACCCTTTGAGTATGATATAAACATCCGCCTGCTCTGTCTTTGTCGATTGCATCGGAACTCCCGTTCCTGGAGAGTTTCCGTGATTTTCTATCATCGCTTCAAAATATGCCACCGCCTTTTCCCTGTCCTGGAATATTGACGTAAGATCTCCAATTACCTCTATCCTTCCGGCTTGTGTCTGGCCCATAGTGTACAAGGCCTTGAGATTCATGTCCTTTTCTTCTTTCAATTCCTTTGCTCTAGCTGATGATATGTTTCCTTTCAGCTGCTCGTCAATCTTTGCAATGTTTGTTATGTATGTGGTGGCCTTGCCAGTTCCCATCTGCTCTCTAAGCTTATCCATCGAGCTTGCATTCTGGTCAAATGCATCTATCGGAAGATATGACACAGACCCTGCAGCGCCGCCGCCATACTTCTTTTTTGTCGTCGCATTGGCATTCTGGCCTATCCCGTACTTCCATGCGGTGTCGTAGTAGCTTGACATGATGTTGAAATACCTGCTCTGGGCTGGGTCCTTCATCTTTCTAAAAACGTTGCTCCCTATCTCCTTCCTCAAATAACAATCTGCCATGATCTACCTCCTCATTTTCCTTGAAAAATAGAGGATTGTTAGGCATATTAAGGCGGGTGTCGGAAACTTTTAAATAGTAGAAAAGATATTTTTTTGACGGTGATAGCAATATGGGTAAATACTGGGGGTATTTTTTAGTTGTTGCTGGCCTTATTCTTCTAGCTGGAAAGCTATATTCACTATTCTATTTCTCAAATCTTTACAATACAATGCCTAACTGTGCATATAATGATTTTGAATGTCTGCAGATGAGACATTATGTAGGACATCAAATGTTAAGGAGTATGGTATGGGCATTTTTTGGTATTATAGTTACATACTGGGGATGGAATGATTTACACAAGCCAAAGTACCAGATAAAAGATGACAAAGAATTAAGAAAAATTGCAGATAATGCAGCCAAAAATTTTCTAGATAAAGTTCCTAAATACACTCCAATTATATTTTATCCTGATGGGACAGTCAAAACAATGAAGCCACGATATGATGATTACATGGAAAAAATAAGTGTTCTGAATCTCTTAAAAGAAAATCCCCAGATAACAAAAGAAGAGATAAGAGGCATAACAAATTTCGATGAACTTGAAATAGAACTTGCCATAAAAGACCTTATTGATGAAGGCAGAATTCTAGACACTGAGTATGGCTTTGAACTTTTGAAAAATTAAAAATTAAATAAATTAATATCTTTTTCTGGCCTTAATTTAAATTCCATCTCCTGTAGAGAGTTCCGTCAGGCTTGTAGAGATAGAGCTTATCGCCGCTATTGTTCCAGATCGCATTGTCATGGCACCAGTAGAGGGAAGTATCAGAATTCTTTCCGCATCCAGTATAGATTGTTACAGTGTCGCCCTCATAGAGAATTACTTTAGGGAATACAAAGCTCCATCCGTAATCATCCTTCATCTTCCAGGATACAAGGTCTACCGTTCCCCTGGTACAGGAAATGCTCACCCACTCGCCATTCAGATTGAGAATTAATAAATTATTGAGAAAATAATTGTATTAGATAATATGTGATAAATAAATCACGGAAATTATTATAAATATTAATTCTTTGTGTTTCATATGGACGAAAAATCTTCTATAAAAAATGGTGCTTCGTGTTCAAATGGGGGCTGTCCATTATGTACTAGAGATGGTATGATACTAGCTGGGATAGGTATAGCAGTGGCATTTCTAATGCCACCTCCATTTGGTTTTTTGGGATTTATAATACTAGGATTAGCATATTTTCTACCATCAATTAAAGCTAAAATTAAAAATAATCTTAATTAATTTTTTTTATTCTGATGAAAATTGATTTGCAAACTGGTATAATACAATAGGCCACCAATTAATATTTTCACTGTCCATATCCTTTCCATAACTTATACCGTTTCTAACAATTATCAAATTTTTTGCTGGTGATACATAGACATACTGTCCATGATTTCCAGCAGCATAAAAGTCATAACTTGTATCCTCCCTCTGTATCCCCCACCACATAAGAGAGTAATATCCAGAATATTCTTTGAAAAATGTTTTATCCGGATAATAGTTTTTACCTTCTGGAAAATAAGGTGCCGTAGATGCCACTACCCAACCCGAAGGGATAATCTGTTTTCCATTCCAATTTCCTTTTCTTAGATACAATCTTCCAAATTTAGCAAAATCTATTGCCTTACAATTTATTCCACTTTCCATCTTCTCAAAATCATTTGCGTCTATACTCCATGAGCCATCGAACTCCATCCCGACAGGCTTCCATATCTTTTCTTCCATATATTCCGATACTGTACCATTTGTAGATCTCTCGATAATCATTCCTAGTAACAGTGGGTTATAATTATTGTATAGAAACTTCTCACTAGGGATCTCTTCAATTTTAGTTTTTTCTAGAGTTAACTTTCTCAAGTTGGGGGCATAATAAGTATGAATGTCATCGGGCGGTTCGTTATATTTCAATCCCGATGACATATGTAAAAGATCAATTATTCTTATCTCACTAAATCGTATATCCCTTTCCTTTAATTCGGGAAGATAGTCTGTTATGGGATCATATAAAGATTTGATATATCCTTCATCAATTGCAATACCTATTAGAGCAGATACAAATGATTTAGCAACAGAAAATGACATGATAGTTGATTCTCGGGTATAATCATTATAATATCTCTCAAATATTATATTATCTTTGTAGATTACAATAAATGATGTCGTATCTGTTTTTTCAAGAAACTCATCCAAGTCCTCTATCTTATTATCTCCATATTTGACCTCAGCAAAACGGTTCTTTACCACACTCTCTAAATTATTTTCACCAAATTTGAATATTGGCCCTTCATTAGAAAATTCATGATATGGAAAAGATTTGTAATGATTTATGTTGGCAGGCCCGTATCTTAATACTCGCCCTATCGTGGTATTAGAGTAGCTTAAGGCAAAAAATAACAGAACAACAAAAACTAAAATAATCAGCTTTTGTCTCTTTTTGAACATATTATTCATTTCCAAATTTTAAAGATTTAAGTTAAAGATATTTAAAAATCTATCTCACTAATGTATTTCACCTGAAACGATTGATAACCTTTTAATATTCAAATAATATTATCTTTTGTGGTAAAATGAGTGAAGATTTGCACAAACTTGCGCTAAAATATGCTCTTATCAACGCCCTTCAATATGGAGGCACTCCAAACTCCAAGGCCGTTACTGGAAAAATCATGGCTGAGTTACCTGAGGTAAGAAAGCAGGCAAAAGATGTAATTTTGGCTGTTGAAGATGCTATTAATCAAATTTCAAAGATGTCTAACAAGGATATTGAAAATAAATTAAAAGAGGTATACCCTGAACATTTTTCTGAAAAACCGAAAGAGAAAGAAGCTCCAAAAGTACTGCCGCCACTTGAAGGTGCAGTGATGGGGGAGGTAGTGACAAGGCTTCCGCCAGAGCCAAATGGATATCCCCATATAGGACATGGCATGTCATTTTACTTTAATTATTATTACGCTAAAAAATACGATGGTAAAGTTATTTTAAGATTTGATGATACCAATCCAAAAAAGGAAAAACTTGAGTATTACGATGCCATAAAACAAGATCTAAAATGGCTCAAAATAACTTGGAACGAAGAGCGAAACATGTCTGATGACATGCAACTTTACTATAAATATGCTTTGGATCTTATTAATATGGGAAAGGCCTACGTCTGCAATTGTGATTCAGAATATGTATCCAAGCTTAGATATGACTCAAAAGATTGCCCATGCGTTTCAAACTCAGTTCAAGATAATCTCTCTCTTTGGAAGGAGATGGAAACAGCGGAGGAGGGGAAATATTCTCTCAGACTTAGAGGGGATATGACTTCAAAAAATACAGTCATGCGGGATCCAACTATGATGAGAGTTGTTGACCACCCGCACCCGATTCAAGGTGACAAATACAGGATATGGCCAGTTTATGATTT
>JBAYOH010000049.1:0-11189 GCA_041678455.1 Methanofastidiosum sp. | reverse complement strand
GCGTTCATACTCTCTTTTCAAGGCAAAATCAATCAAGCTGTCCATGACAACTAAAACCCGCTATTGGTATATAAATTTAACCAATAGCAGGAATAGAACCGAAGTTAATCAAAATTCTCTTAAGATAAAAAATTAACCGACAAGTCTTCTAACGTCAGTTACTTCAACTTGGGTAACATTCTCGATACTTGAGAAGTTGTTTTCAAGTTCATCCGTTCCGCCGGCCTGATCCTTGCCCAATAACATGACCTTCAAAGATACAAGACCAAATGCAATAGGAATCTCTTCAATTTTATGAAGCTTCATATTGGAAGGTATTGCAGCCTCAATTGCTTTTTTCATTACCCCTATATCAACATCAGGGGAATCTGGCATAATCATTGCAGTGATACTTAAATTAAAATCAGCCATCAAATCACCTTTTTATGGACCTACAAACTCTCCACATTTGCACTGGTACTTATTTACAAGTACCCTGCATCTTTCGCATCTTATTACAATTTCATCACAAGAAGGGCAGGGAAATTGAACAGCCTGCTCATTTGAGGTAATCTCTCTCTTACATGATGTACACTTCATGATAATCCTCCTATCGGGTATCCTTGATGGGTTTATCTAGCTTTATTTTATATGTCTTTCCTTTCTTTTCTCTGAAGATTATACCCTTAGATTCAAGGTCCATCACAAGCCTTGTAATCTTCGGCCTAGAAAAGTTAGTAGCTTCAGGAAGTCTTTCTTGTCGGTCTTCACCATTCTTAAGTGCTTGAACAAGCTTCCGCTCATCCTCAGTTAATACAAACACAGGCACAGAATCATCTTTTTTGAATCTAAAAATTGCCAATAGCGCCAGAGCCCCCAATAATAGTCCGACCAACATTGAGATTATGTCTATCTTGAGATTCAATCCTTCTTCTTCGATGTCAATTACATCTGAGATATTGATATCCTTCCCAAGTCTTTCTACAACTATTCCTTTCGAGATGAGGCTTTTTACAACATTCTCTGAAATCATCGGCCCTACCACATAGACCTTTTTGGAATTTATCATATCAAGAGCTTCTATAGTTGAATTAGTTAGTTCATTCTCATTTGTGACGAGAATCGGTATACCCCTCTTCATTGCAAATTTTGAAGCAATAAGGTACGACTCCTCAATGTTCCCATTAATAATTACTGACTCCTTTGAAGACTTCCATAAATCAATAGCCACACGTGCCGCTGTACCTGCCCTGTCCCAGTCCCATATCCTGGTCACCCCAAATCCTATATTTACTATGTCAAGTTCAATACTCTCTGAAATAGCGTCAGTTGTTCCACCTATAAGGAGAACTTTTCTTGCACCTTCGTCATAAAATCCCATGAGTTCTCTTTTAGAAGATAATGAAAGGATCTTTGGATCTGTCAGCAATATGGGGATCTTTTCCTTCTGTGAATAGGCCTGTGCAACTGTATAGTCAATTAAAATATCTCCCCTAACTACTATCACATCATAAGTGGATGCTTCTGCCATGCCTGGGCCCAAAATTGACAAAAACAATAGGAAGATTAGTAATATAGGTAATTTATTCATAATTGATAATTATGATTTTTACTTAAAAGATTTCTGTAAGGATACCCATTCTAAGATTCCATCCTCAATTACAAAGGTTACTTTGCCCGTATTATACAGATAATGAAGGAATGCCTTTGTAGTTATTGTTACATAAATATACTTTGTAAAATCATAATTAATTGATAATCTAGCACTTATCTCACTTTTGATAATATCTTCGCTTTTTTCCTCACTGATTATTTCTAAGATCATTTCTTCTAGTGCCTCAAGTTTTTTCCTGTTTTCAATTAGGGCATTTTTAAATTCATTAGCCCCCCTTATTGGAAGCCCATGAGCAGGGAGACCATATTCGATTTCAAAACTAGATAAGATTTTTAGATCCTCAAATTGAGCTTGTATATCTGTATAAAAAGGCATTTTGTAGGCGCTCAGAGAGGGAATTGAATAGAGACAATCGCCTGAAAATAGGACTCCTTTGTAGAGAATACCTATACCGAGGGGGGAGTGCCCCGAAAGCGGAATAATCTCAAGCACTTCGCCGTTGATCTCTACAGTTCCCCTATCGATTGTTTCATCAACTTTTATCCCTTTGGAATCAAGAGGTATGTCAGGTACCTTTAAGGGAGAGGTGGAAGAAAAATATGAATAAAATTCAAGGTAAGGATTTTCAATGAATGCTTTTTCGAGAGAAGACGAGTATATTTTTATTTCTGGAAACTCTTCTTTTATTTTAAGAATCCCATAAAAATGATCCCAGTGGCCGTGTGTTATTATGGCTGCTTTTGGAACAATATTCTCTTCATGCAAAAGTGAAAGTATATGTTCTCCGTCCTCTTTGCTAGCGCCTCCATCTATTAGTATACAAGAATTTCCGGATTCTATGACGCCAATATTTGTATCCATAGACATATAACTTATGTTGTCCTTTATCTCAAGAAAGACCATATTAATCAACTAACAGGGTTCTATTGTCTGTGGGGGTTTGTGGCTAATGAAGTAAGCAACTGAAACTACTTCTGGGATCTCATTTGTTATTCTGGTCGAGATGTTCTCCAGCAAAACCCACGGGAGTTTCTTAAAGTTAGCCGTCATTGCATCCTGTGATTCTACTATCCTAAGTCCAACTACCCTACCAAACTTTCTCTGATCCCCTACAACTCCAACTACCTTATCTTCCAGTGTAACTGCAAATGCCTGCCAGATGTTTTCAATTGATGCATTTTCTAGCTCTTCCTCAACAATTGCCGAAGCTTCCCTACAAATCTTGATATTTTCTTCTGTAACTGGGCCTGTGATTCTAACGGCAAGGCCTGGGCCTGGAAATGGATATTGATTAATTATTTTATCCGGCAGCCCAAGCTTTTTTCCAACTTCTCTGACTTCATCCTTATATAAATCTCTCAATGGTTCAATTATCTCCTTAAATGAAATTGACTCTGGAAGTCCCCCGACATTGTGGTGAGATTTTATTGTGTCCGCGTGCTGGGATATCCCACTTTCAATTATATCAGGATATATAGTTCCCTGCACAAGAAAATCAGCCCCTATCTTCTTTGCTTCTTCCTCGAATATCCGAATAAACTCTTCGCCTATAATCATTCTTTTCTTCTCTGGGTCCAAAACACAATCTAGTTTTTCAAAGAATCTTTTCTTCCCATCAATTTTTTTAAAGTTGATATCGTGGCCTGAAAAAGCTTTTGATACTATTTCTGCTTCGCCTTTCCTCAATAGCCCGTGGTCAACAAATACTGCATACAATCTATTCCCAATTGCTTTTTCAGTTATTGCAGCTGCAACAGAAGAATCAACACCTCCGCTCAAGGCTATAACTGCTCTACCGTTACCTATTTTACTTTTAATCTTTTTGACCGTTTCTTCGATGAAATCAGAAAGATCCCATGTACCTCTACAGCTACAAACATTGTAAACAAAATTAGATAGAATTTTTTTGCCGTTCTTTGTGTGCACAACTTCAGGATGCCACTGCAATCCATAAATCTTTTTGGAACTGTTTCTAAAGGCTGCTATTGGAGAAGTTTCAGTCTTAGATGTTACAATGAAGTCCGGAGGTATCTCAAAAACCTGATCCCCATGACTCATCCATACTGTTTCCTTCTTTTCTAAATCTTTGAATATCCCTTCAGACTCTAATATGTCAACTGTTGCGGTACCATACTCTTTTCTTTTCTCGCCTTTAACGATGCCTCCCATTTTAAATGCAATTAGTTGAAGACCATAGCATATCCCCAAAACAGGAATTTCTTTTTTAACAATATAATCAAATACTTCATCGCTTAGAAGAGGAGAATCCTTTTCATATACGCTCCTAGGCCCTCCAGACAATATTATCCCTTTAGGGGAAATTTTTTCAATTTCTGAAACTGTTATCTCAGGAAATACTATTTCTGAATAAACCTTAAGTTCTCTGACTCTTCTTGCGATTAGATGTGCATACTGACTTCCGAAATCAACTACAAGGATTACCTCTTCTCCCATATTCATAATGAAAAATGCAAACAATAAGATATAAAATTAACTAATAAAAAGAATAAATACGCAAATGTCAGTTGTTTTCTTTGTTTTTCTTTAATATTGCCATTACTTTTCCAATTACGGCAGCCCTTTCAAAATCCTGTCTGTATAAAAATGCCATATTGACATTGACAAGTCCTGCACCCTGCTCATACACTGATGCTCCCCTTATTGGTGTTGCTGTCCTCATTAAAGCAAGTTTTATCTGGTACGGTGTCCAATTGGGATGTCTTTGGATTATTATTGCACAAGAACTGGCTACAAAAGGAGCGGCGAAAGAAGTTCCACTTGCAAGGTCATAATCATAATCATGATCTATAAAAGAAGACAATATCTGAGTCCCTGGTGCTGAAATATCCGGCTTAAATCCAGAATAGCCTCCGCCTCTACTTGAATCATTTGCTATTGTGATTGGAGCTCTTTCTATTATTGTAGCCCCATTGGATACAACAGTTCTATCAATTGCATTTGCTACTGTAATGACGTTTTTAGCTCTGGCAGGTGCACCAATTGTATCTGTTGATGGACCACTGTTTCCAGCTGCATTTACCCACATAATTCCTTTGTCCACAACTGAATTTGCAGCCATACTAGCTGGATCTGTTCCATTTAAAGGCCAACCACTTAATATCATTGATTCTACATCCCATCCAGCGCTCATGTTCACAACTCTAATGTTGTATGTATTTTTGTTGGCAATTAACCAGTTGCACGCTTCTAAATAATCGGATAATGTACCGGAATTATTTTCAATTATTTTAAGAATTACAAGATTTGACCCGGGTGAAACGCCCATAGTATTTGTAAGTGTTGTATCAACAAAGTCATAATATCCCGCCCAATCGGCTGTAGTATAAGCCTGGCCAGAAATAATCCCTGAAACAAACGTCCCATGACCGTCGTTGTCTTCAGCTACTAGATCGTTATTTACAAAATCATACTGGTACAAAATCGAAGCTTTGGAAAATTCAACATGTGTTCCACGTATACCTGTGTCCAACACCGCAACTGTTACTCCATTTCCCCTGTATCCCATTTGGTATAAAGGTGATGCCTTAATAGTATCTGCGCCCATGAAGCCATTGACAACTATATTATCTTCAGAGGAAAAAGTCACTGTGTCAAAAAGGGTAAGTCCACCCGCATTATGCCATATGTTTTTAACATGTTGACTTGAACTCGTATTTTTTATTTCGTCCGCACTCAATATGGCATGAATTGAATTTAATTCAATTAACTCATTGATTATCTTTTCCTTGGAAATCAAAGTCCTTGATGAATCATCTAATTCGTAAAACTCTATAATCACGTCAATATTTGATAAGCCAGATTTGACTCTCTCCCTAACTGCCTTATCCATTTTTTCATGATTATTTGCTTCACCTAAAATAGGCATCGTTGAAATTAAAATTATTATTACTACATATACCCCTAGTGCTTTTTTCATGTTGATCCTCTGACTTTGCATATTTGTTAGTTATTTTTGAGTAATAATTTATAAGTTTATTGCTTAATTATTAATATTATAGAATTAATATTAAATTTTTAATTAATAATTTATAAAAATCAATAACTAATTTCCAAATGTTAAGTTAAGAATAGTATTGAATTCATTTTATAGCTATTTATTTTAGGTGATTAATCTGAAAAAGTTAACTAAAGCCTTTTAAGAAGAGCATATTCTCTTAAAATCGTGGAAATGATAACTATTTTGGGGCTTTTAGCTGGCACACTTACAACCATATCTTTTATTCCGCAGGTGATAAAAACATGGAAGTTCAAAGAAACTAGAGACATATCTCTTTTGATGTACATTATTTTTTTCACAGGGGTCCTATTGTGGTTTTCTTATGGAATTTTAATAGATAATTCTCCAATTATAGTTGCCAACGGGGTATCACTAGTTTTAGTATCCATAGTATTATCTCTTAAAATTCGCTATGGTTAATCCGTTTAATAATCTAGATTTGATTTAACTCAGCTCTTTTGCAATTTCAAAACATTTCTTGGCTTCTAAACCTTTTCCTAAATTTTCAAGGGCGACCCCTTTTTTGTACCACGCGTCTTTAAATTCAGGATTTATTTTAGTGGCTTTTTCATAGCATTTAACTGCATCGTTGTAAAATGCTTCGGATAAAACAGGGGATAAATGACATTTGACACAATATGTTACATCCTCAGAGTTTTTACCTTGCTTTAGAAGCACATTGCCCTTGCCGCACCATGCAAGTGCGTTATTTGAGTCTATTTTAATGGCCTTTTCATAACATTCAATAGCATCTAAGCATTTGTCCTCGTTATAAAAAATATCCCCATCTCGGAGTAATTCAGTTATTTTTCTCAAATCAAATCCACATTTACAGCAAAAATTAGGATCAGATTTAATCTCTAGTCTACATCTTGGACATTGAAAATTTCCCATGAAACCATACCTGATACACTTATTCTATCTCTTCATTTAATACTTTTAATTTGTTAAGCATATCTAAGAGAAGACCACTATCAATCACATCCGCAAAAAATCCCTCGTTGTACTTATCATGCCTCACAATTATTGTAATAAGCCTTCTCAAGGAGGTTATATCGGCATCTTCTAGAAGTTCATAGTAATGGGATAAATCATTTGATTCCGGATTAGAATCAAGCCAGTTAAAATTTGTGACAAATCCCTGTTCGTGTAACTCTCTATAAAACTCCATGAATTTTGCCGAATAAGAAACATAGATATATTCAATAATATTTCCCCCATCTCGTTTAGGCATTAATATATCAAAAAATTTCTGATTTTTGTTTTCGAAATAGGGAAGATAGTTTAGGATAACTTCAATGTTTTTCTTTGTTAAAGGAACAGATTCATCTACAATAGGCATAAACTCACCTTAACATTCATTATAATCAGATATTTAAATAGTATGTAGTTTCAGTTTAATTCAACTATATGTTGGGCTATTTACACTTATCGCATATTCCAAAGAAATTTGTATTTGTGGATTCAATTTTATATTCTTTCATTTTCTTTATTAGGTCTAAAGAAAAATTAGTTAGCTCCTTTGATTCGAAATCGATAATAGATCCACAGTTTTTGCATATGATATGGTGGTGTGGATTTATATTTGGCTCAAATCTTGAAACTCCCTTGATATTTACTTCCTGGATTAAGCCTTTACTGGATAAAAATTTTAAATTTTGATATACTGTGGCTTTGCTTATCCTCGTTAGTTTCTTCTTAACCCCTTCATAGACATCATCTACAGTAGGATGTGTTAGATTACCTTGAAGGAAATTTAAGATTTCAACTCGCTGATTGGTATACTTTATACCTTCAGATCCCATCATGAGTATAATTAGTATCAACTGATATTTAATATTAATTATAACTAAATAAAGAGTAAATTAAGGATTACTATAAATTTAATAAATAGGGATTTAGATTACGAATAATCTAATTGATATTCATAAGAAAAGAACAATAACGGGTAAGATATATTTCATAAAATAGAAGTAAATTAAACAAACTAAAAGACTTCATATTGTGAGCATTATTGATTAGAATATCAGTAGTTATGAACTCTCATTATGGATTGTTATTATCATTTGAAGTTAGCGGTAGCCAATAACTTTATATAGTATTAATGTTTTATAGATGGTGGTAGTTAAAAACTACTGAGCGTGAAATTATGGCAGAAAAAGGTAAAGGAAAGAAAGTAGAAAAAAAGCCAAAGGCACCAGCAAAAGGAAAAAAGCCAGCAGCTAAGAAAAAATAAGATCTTATCTAGATCTGCAAAAAGTTTTCATTCAAAACTTTTTATATTTTTATTATTGTTAAATTTTTTTATTTATTATTCAATAAGTTAAAATAGATAAAATTATTGTAATTTTATTATAATTCTTTATTTAAAAGCACATCTCGTCTTTTTTTCATTATTGCTATGAAAGTTTTGTTTGAATTACGAGACTCTAATTCATTGAATCAATAAACTCCATCTTTTTTGCCATTTCTTCAAGCCTATTAAGATATGCATTGATATCTTTTATTTCCAAATCTAGTGCTTTTTTCTTAATTGAGGTTTCAATCCACTCTCTAATTTCTGAAAGTCCCCTCGCACAATCTTTTGAATCTAAATGCTAGTTAATTATGTCCCACATCCGGGAAAATAGAGAAAATAGGGAAATACTAATTTTTACTATTACTCAGACCTTAAAATTAGGGCCAAATTAAACTCACATCTTGAATTTATTATTAAAACAGAAAGACATTTTAACTTTAGATTATTAATTTAATAAGTAGAGCAGATAATTAAGGTTTAGGCAAATGGAACAGATAAAAATAATTGTTGAAAAGCATATTGACGGGTATATAGCTTATCCTATCGGCCTAAAGGGTGCCGTAGTCGGTGAAGGGAATACTTACGAAGAAGCCCTAGCAGATGTTAAATCTGCGATTCAGTTCCACATAGAAACATTTGGAAAGGATACGTTTATTCCATACCCATCTCACTGTTTTTATTAATGAATGAATCCCAAAATAATTAATTGCGCATAAGGTAAATTATGCGAATAAATTATACATGTGTGTTTTATTTTAAACATAAACAAAAATAAGTGATATCTAACTATTACTGTCTTTTAGTATAGATTCACTTTAATGGCATACTCCACTTTGTTTTAATAGAGATAGTATGTCTTCTATTTTGTACTTAGGTTTTAATTCTTTTACAGCCTTAGGTAAATCATTATCCTCGATTTCATAGTTATCTTTCAGATATAAACCCGTAGATATGACTGCTAATTGACTAGCATTAAATTTAATATATTTGTCAATTAATCGATTTAGAATTTTTTCTAGTTCAAGATCTTCTTTATCTTCTAAATACTCCTCTAAGTTAGTAGTTGGTAAAATATTGTATCCTTTCTCGTTCCACTCAATAGAAATTAATTTTGCCTCTTCTACAACATCAAGTAAAAAATCAACTTCTTCCGAATAAGGGCCATAATGATACATCTCATAGTCCAATTTCAAATCTTTTTCAAGATCTAATATATACATAATTTTTTGAATAAATGTTTTGCCTATTTGTTTACTTGGATCTTTTTCTTTCAATACTTTTATGACCCTTCCAACTATTGCCGATTTTTCTCTAATCTCCTCCATTTTATCATCCAACATCCAAGAGCCTCTCTTATTTTAACACTTTTAATAATCGCACATCCTCCTGTTTAGGAAGATAATGCCTGTTCAGCCTTTTTTCTAAACTCCTTTTTCACGTAAAGTCTTCTAACAATTGCTATCATTTTTAAGGTTTTGGCTAACGCAGTTGTTTCAGATAAAGGTTTTGCTTTTCCTTTATCACATATCCAAATCTCCTCTTTACCTTTATACCATTCATTTTTAGCAAGATCTTCGTAATAAGGGATTTTACATTCCTCTAACTTTTGTCTTTGAATAAACTCTCCACTAATACTTTTAATAAAATCCTCACTTGAACCTTGTTTTGGCTCTCCAATTTCTTGATTAAGATGTTCACAAAATATTTGTCTCAAATGATTTCTCTCTGCTATTGCCTTACAATGCTCATTATTTTTTATATTATCATGTTCTCTAAATTTATTTATAAAATAAAAATCATCAAGCGATAAATAATGCTCTAAATTCTCTCGATTATCCGGAGAAGGAAATAGTCCATCTTTTAGGAGATATTTCATGGCTTGGGTAACATGATAATCATAAGCTCTTCTAGTCTTATGAAAATAAACTTGGATATACATTTGATATCTTGCAATTAATAATGATTCAGCAGTATTCCAACTGTCATTTTCTATACCTAATACGAATTTATCTTCTTCACCTTCTGGATCCCTAGCAAGAGTCAATGAATTTACGATTCTTTGATAATCATATTCCCCATATTTTACACCTAAGTGATATGAATCTCTTAATAAATAATCCCCTCTATCTGCATCAAGTTGGCTGGAAATAAGTGGTTTGAAGAAAAAATAAATCCCTCTAGGACTTTTGTCTCCACCAATTAATGATGTTATATCATCGGTAGTAATTTCATAACCATTATTTTTTTCATCATTTAAACAATCGGTAAAAAACTCCTTAACAATCGCAACTGAATAATCTTCATGTTTGAAACTTTTTCCATCTTTTTTCTTAGGCATTAAGGCTTCACCGGAATGAGAAAAAGGAGTATGGCCAATATCATGCAATAATGCAGCCAATCTAATTGTCTGTCTAACTTTTTTCAAACGATTATCAAGACTATCGTCACCATAAAGATCTTTTAGTATAATTTTATTATCCCCTTTAGATAATATTGAATCAAACATGCGGGTAGCTAGTTCCATAACTCCTAAAGAATGTTCAAACCTAGTATTATTTGCCCCCGGATAAACAAGAGAAGCAAGACCTAATTGCCGTATTCTTCTTAATCTCTGAAAAGCATAATGATCAATAATTTTCTTTTCTAATGGATTTACATATATGAATCCGTAAATAGGATCTCTAATCTCCATAGTCTTCCTCGTAATAATATTAGTTACTAAATTTTTAAATTGTATTACTTAATTATCATTGTTGATTATTGATATTTAAATACTTTTCTCCTTAGATTGGTAAAGTATCAAGTATAATGTTAAGGTATACCCTTAAATTTTAGTTAAGAGGACTACGATTAACCTCTATTTTTTTCCTATCTTTTCAATTTTATAAATCTTGGAGCGCTCCATCGTGTTTCTTAACTCTTTTTATCCAAATTTTGGGCAATTCCCCAAAATTTTTCGATGGCTAACGCTAGGCCATTCTTTTAGAAAGGGTATGAAGCTGATATAGATTAAAAGAAAAACATACAAACATCAGCTTTACTTCGACCCTTGGCAGCGTTGTCACAAGCATGTGCCCAGATTTGAAAACTCGTTTGATGACAGCATAGTGCCTCTCTACTTGTTTACGTTTTCTTGTAATACGCTTGTTCCGGTGGATTTCTTTTTGGGAAAGCTTTCTGCCTCTGACAGCCCGCTTCATTGTTCCATCGTGTCCTTTAGGTCTTGTGCCAAAGTAACCCTTGTCTCGATAAACCACTTCACCTTTTCGGGATAGATC
>JBAYOH010000048.1:0-11650 GCA_041678455.1 Methanofastidiosum sp. | reverse complement strand
TTTTCTTTTAAACTAGGTCTTTTTCCAATAAAAGGATTTTACTCAACAGGAGGGATATTGAACATAATGCATCATTTTTTCCTTCCTATAAGTATAATGACATTATTTCTAACTTCTAGAAATTACATGATCATGAGGGGTAGTGTAGTTCAAGAAAAATCCAAGTTGTATGTAGTATATGCGAAGGCAAAAGGATTATCTGAGACTCAAGTTTTATTTAGACACATTTTTAAAAATGCATCTTTACCTCTTTTGACACTTCTTGCATTGGATTTTGGATTTCTATTAAGTGGGGCATTATTCATTGAGATTATTTTTTCTATGAATGGTATGGGAAATCTCATTTATGAGGCATTACTCTCTAGAGACTACCCAATTTTATATGGCTCTTTCATGATTATCAGCATTATGGTTGTTTTGGCAAATGCTTTTGTTGATATACTTTACAGCATAATTGACCCAAGAATAGGTGATACTCCATGACGCATCACATAGAGGAACTAAAGAAGTTTGCAATTAATAAGCTTAATCTTAATTTTTTGGGAATTTCTATATTTCTTTTATTTCTTTTCATAGCGATAGCAGCAGGAATAATTTCTCCTTACAATCCTTGGGATAGATTTCAACCATATTCTTCTCCCAATCAATCACACATCCTTGGGACAAATGATATGGGCAATGATATTTTATCAGAGCTACTCTATGGCACAAGAGTCAGTTTGATAGTAGGTTTTGGCGCTTCTATAATTGCAACAGCACTAGGAATAGTTATTGGCCTTGCATCTGGATATTATAGGGGCTTGACCGATGAAATATTGATGGCAATTACAGATATATCATTAATGATCCCAAGAATACCGCTCATTATAATTTTAGCGGCATTGCTGAGGCCAAGTTTTTGGGTAATAATGTTATTGATTGGATTTTTGTGGTGGCCGACTACTGCGAGAGTTATAAGATCATCAACTTTACAGATAAGGGATGCCTCTTTTATTCTAAGTGCCAAATCTTTAGGCTTTAAGGACAAACATATTATTTTGTCTGATATATTGCCCAATATACTTTATGTTATAATTCCAAAATTTATGTTGACTATTGCTTCTGCAATGTTTTCAGAAGCATCAATATCCTTCTTAGGCTTAGGGGATCCTACTATGAAAAGTTGGGGGATGATGCTTAATTTTGCATTCCTGAAAGGAGGGCTTATCAATGAAATGTGGTGGTGGTATTTACCTCCTGGACTATGTATAGTCGCTGTAGTTTTTTCACTAATGTTAATAGGATTTTCACTTGAGGAGAAAGAGAATATCGTAATGGGGCTTGAGTGATTAATATGAAAATACTAGAAATTCAAGCGTTGAATGTATTATTTAATACCCCTATTGGAAATGTTTATGCAGTAAATAATGCTTCTTTTACCCTTAATAATAATGAAACTGTGGCCCTAGTTGGAGAAACTGGATGTGGGAAATCTGTCATAGCAAACACCATAATGAGACTACTACCTCAGAATGCAAAAGTGTCTGGGCGAATATTGTACAAGGATAAAGATATTTTAAAGGCATCTGAAGTTGAATTAGAAAAGATAAGACAACAAGAAATAGCAATAGTATTTCAGAATTCATCCCTTTCTTTAAACCCACTCTATACCATAGGGAACCAGATATCTGAACCTTTAATGATTCATAAGAAAATGAATAAAAAAGATGCACTTCATAAAACGAAAAAACTTCTAAAAACGATGGGGTTCCAAGACCCTTCAAAATCAGCAAATATGTATCCATATCAACTGTCAGGGGGCATGAATCAAAGAGCCCTCCTTTCAGTAGCTATGACGTTAAACCCTTCGATTATTATTGCGGATGAGCCAACAAAGGGACTTGATAATGATCTAGTAAGGGATATGATTGAGGAGTTTAATACTGCAAAAAAAATAAATAAATCGTCTCTTCTACTTATAACACATGATCTTTCTGTTGCAAGAGAGTTATCTGATAGAATTGCAATAATGTATTCGGGAGATATTGTTGAAATTGGAGAGACAGAAGCCTTTTTCAAAAAACCTTTACACCCTTATTCAAAGATACTCCTTGATAGTTTGCCCGAAAGGGGATTTAACCCCCCCAAAGGAAGCTCTCCTTCTATGGTAAATATCCCAAGGGGATGCAAGTTTCACCCAAGATGCCTATACAAAAAGAAGGAATGTGTCAAGAATGTTCCACCTATGTTTTCTCACGATAGAAGAGATGTGAGGTGTTATTTATTTCAATAGTAGTTGACAGTATTTCAAAATCGTATAGTTACGGATTTTTTTCTAAAAAATATGATGTGATACTATCCAATATATCTTTAGAATTAAATAAAGGGGAAACTGTTGGATTAGTTGGGCCTTCTGGAGTAGGAAAAACGACACTTGCAAAAATAATCATGGGATTGGAAAAGCCCACAAAAGGCAGAGTCTTTGTAAATAATCTTGATATCTGGTCAACTACAAGGGAAGAGCAAGCAAAATCTTTGAAAAAAGTTCAGATGATTTTTCAGGACTCACAAGGTTCATTAAACCCTAGAAAAACAATAGAACAATCGCTTTATGAAACAACGAATTTAATGGGTATTGATTCATCTGAGCGAGAGTCTATAATTCTAGAATTACTTGACACGGTAGGACTCTCTTCTGACATATTTTGCAGATATCCTCACCAAATTTCTGGTGGGCAAAATCAAAGAGTGGCACTTGCTAGAATTCTTATTGTTGAACCTGAATTCATTATATTAGACGAGCCTACTTCAGCACTTGACATAGCCGTGCAGGCTCAGATGCTTGAACTACTAAATAATCTACAAAAAGAAATGAACTTTGGATACCTTTTAATATCCCATAATATAC
Source organism: Methanofastidiosum sp. (assembly GCA_041678455.1). Taxonomy (GTDB): domain Archaea; phylum Methanobacteriota_B; class Thermococci; order Methanofastidiosales; family Methanofastidiosaceae; genus Methanofastidiosum. Next base: position 8,763 of record JBAYOH010000048.1, on the reverse strand, counting down.
CCCTAATAGAGTTTATGTCTGACACAGTTATAGCCTTAGATAAAAGATCAATTGTTTTTAGAGGCACTACAAAAGAATTCAGCAAATTCAATTTATTAAAAAATAAAAATAACTTAAGAGGTAATCCGTAGGAGAATTTTGGCTTTACATTTACTGCTTTGTCTTATCGAATTCTCTCCAGACATCTGCTATTTTTTTCTCAAATTTGTCAAGATCACTTAAAATCATTTCCCTTAAGGTTTTCACTTATATTTTTTTCTTGCCTCTTGAGAAGGCTATGGCGCTAGCAGAAACATTCTCAATTAAATCTTCTACCCCTCTTCTGTTCGTCACACCTGCTTCTCTTGCAGCAGCTATAATTGAATCTTTAAGCGTTTCCTCATTAAATCTTTCTCTTCTTCCATCTTTTTTAATAACTTCTGTCATACATCCTTAATTAATAACTTTAAAATATTAAATTTTACTGAAAGAATATATATCTTTACATTTAAATTAATAATGTTTATTCCCAAGAAAAGAACGTCCCTCAAATCCTAGAGATTCTCATCGGGACTATGGGGAGGCATAGATGGCTAGTTCTTTAGCTGTATTACTATAATCTTAATATCAGAGATCTCTCCACCATACTTTAGAAATACATTTGTCACATGTGGAGGTTCTTTCGTTCCAACAATCAGCACAGCAAATATCCCCACATACCATACACGTACGCGTATGCTTCATTTCACCACATTTTTCACATTCTTTCTCTTCAGAAACATAAACCCATTTGCCAATAGAACTCATTTTTACCACTCCTAGATGTCCGCTGTCAATTAATTATGGGCTTTACATAAGTATAAATATTTGTAAAAAAATATGTAAAACATGTAAAAATTTAGACTGAAAAAAGCTCTCTCCCTTTATTAGTTAACTCGACAATCTTGTTTCTACCGCTAATCGAGACTATAAGGTAGTTTGACATTGCTAAAAAACTCATTCTTTTACCAATAGTTGGTCTTGTTATATTAATTTCTCTACCTATGTCTGAAAAAGTAGGCTTAACTCCAATTAAGTTTTTGTTATAAACGAATGTTAGGATTTCTAACATATTGCCTGGAAGTTTTTCTTTTTCGACGGGAGAGATGTCCGATGTCTCCTTTTCCATAAGCTTCATTTCAACATTGCTGAATAATTCTGAATCGGCCGAAATTATTGCTGTAATCCCTCTAAGGTAAGCTATCTCCCTCAGATGATGTACAAAAGATAAAAATTTAATAAATCCATTCTTGAAAAGGAGGTAATCCAATCTATCTATCAAAACAAAGCTTTTTCTGGGTAGGCCCTCTAAGTATTTTTCAATTACTGCAAAATCTGGAGAAAGAGAACTTCTTTTATCTTTTTCTGAAATCCATAAATAGTTATATTTTCCTTTAATCTGTCCATTATACTCTGATTTAGCGGATCTTGTGAGGATATATCCCGAGTACCCAACTTTCAACAGATCATTAAAGACTTCAATTGAAAATAGACTTTTTGCTTCTTTTATAAGATAAACTTTTCCAGCTTCTAGACTAAACTTCATCAGCTGACGTTTCATCTTTTCTTCTGTTAGCTTAATCTCTGTGATGTCTCTTACAATACTCAAGACTACAGTTTTTTTCTTAAGTTTAATAATTTTGCTGCAGATTTCAACGGTGATTGGCTTATAATCCTTTGTCACAATCTCTGTTTCAAAACAGTAGTAGCTTCTCTTCTTAAGTTTCTCAAACATTCCATTTAGCATCTCAACATATTCTGGTGGATGAATGTCACTGGGAGCCATATTTAGAAGTTCTAGTTTGTCATATCCCAAAAGGTCAGATGCAATCTGATTTGTTTCAATAAAGTTCCCATCAAGTTCATGTATAAATATTGCATCACTCGCATTGTTAAAAACTGTTCTGAATTTTTGCTCGCTTTCCTTTAAGGCTTGTTCTAAGAACTTTCTTTCTATTATATGTCCCAATTTTTCTACTATAGCAAGAATTAATTTTCTTTCGGCTGTAAGAAAAGGACCTTCTTCAAGTTCTGGCATTTCTTCAAGATAAAACACTTCAAGTTTTCCAATATTATCCTTATAATAGTTTATCGGAGCATCCAACTTCCACTTAGTTTCTCTAAAGTTTATTGTTTTAAATTCTTGGCCATCCATATTAATTCTAGCACATGCTATTTCTGGATATTTCCAGCCAAGAGGTATTTTTTCTACGATTTTTTGGAATAATTCCTCAAGGGGCATATTTGATTCTTCATTTATCTTTGAAATGTCATATAGGCAATTTAGTTCCTTTACCCGCTCTTTTAGATTGCCAAGGAGGGTATCTTTTTCTTCTTCAAGCTCCTCTAGTCTATTTTTTATTTTTTCAAGATCGGCTATTTTTGAGCGTTGTACTCCTAGCTCTCCAATAAGCTCTTCTTTTGATTTGTCTTCCTCATGTTTCAATCTATCACTTCAGTAGTAATGGCCGAAATCCATCTCTGTTGATTTAGTTTCGCATTAAATATGCCAACGACTTTAAAAAGATTTATATTAATTAAAAATGAATTAAATACAAATATTTTAAGATAATAATTAAAATGATTAGACTCTTTCTTAGATTGAATTATTATGTCTGTTCCATAATAATAGGGGGGTATTAAAATAGAAAATCACTATTATTTTGATAAGAATGACCCTAAGGATCTAGAAGAAGTTGTTAGTACTGCAATAAAACTCATAAAAGAAGGAACTGAATTTCAATTTATAGAATTTGAATTAAATGGAAAAAATAAAGTGATTACATATTATGAGATAACAGCGATTGAAGATTGACATTATTCCAGTAGCAGCAAACAGAAACTTGTGAAGCACATACCTTCATTAGGGACTACTTTCAGCTCATATCCAGCATTTTTTGCAGTCTGGTATACATCAATTCCCACGCCTTCCATCGAGGGTCTAGCTATACGCCTGTAAACACATTTTCTCTTGTCAAAAAGTGTTGGGGTTTGAATTTGGTCTGCTGTGCATTCATCGCAAAGCTTGCATGTTCCAGCCCCATAAGCAAATGCTTTGTATAGCCCATTAAGAAAAGCTTCCCTTTCCAGTTCAGCCATAAGCTTTTGAATATCCCGCCATTCCATCCTGTCTTTAATCTCTCCAAACTTTAATATCAAGGCTTTCTCATATTCTTTTAATCTTTTTCTTGTTTCCTTAGGTGGTTGAACATAGGGTGGACAAGTATATTTCTTTCCGTACTGTGTGCATCCAAATTCACATTTTTGTCTCACCCAGTCATTAACTGAAACATCATCTATGGATATCACTTTTGCAGAGGTGGCACCTCTATCCAAAGCCATCTGAATTAATTTGTCGTATATTTCTTTCAATTTACCACTTTTATTATTAAAAAATTAAGATTTAAATAGTTTCCTAGGCTATTTATATTTCAGTAAACGGAAAAGCCCTTTAGATGGTTTGTAAATCCTGTCAAGAAATTTTTCGATAAGTTTCCAGACGCATCCGTTGACAGTTTTTGGATGAAAAGTGGGATCTGATGCCTTAATCTTTGAAAGTAGCTCTGACCAGCGAAGACCTTCTGGATGTTTCTCAAGTAATTCAAATGCTTTTGCGTAAATACGTTCAGTGACTTTTGATGATTACATACTTGGATTTGGAGTTTTTACCATATTGAAGTTATTGTTATTATACTAATAAATATTTGTCAAATGGAAAGACATTAATTTTGATAGAGAGGCAATACATCTAAAGACAGTAAAGGGCAGCAAAGAAAGAATTGATATATAATTGTGATAAGTTAACAGAATCCTAATATGAAATAGCATTAATTATAAAAACTAGTTCAACAATTTTAGGGTGGTGATTATATGGAAATGCCACAAAATATAATAGATTTGATTCAACAACAGCATTTAGCTTTCGTTTCGACATCAACTACAAATGGAATTCCAAATATATCCCCTAAGGGAAGTATCTCAGTAATAGATAAGGGTAGATTAGTCTTTGCAGAAATTGCCTCACCCCATACAATATCAAACTTGAAGAGTAATCCTAATATTTCTTTATATGTGCTTGATAGGGAAAATAACAAGGGAGTTCAGATAAAGGGGAAGGCAACTTTAATGAATACTGGTCCTGTATTCGAAAATATATCAAGGGGATTAAAGGAAAAAATGCCACATCTGCCTCCGGCAAATTATGTAGTATTAATAGATGTCACAGAAGTGTTCCCCTATAAAATGTAATTTTATTTTTTATTTTCTGAAAAGAAATTGAATTTTATTTTTAATAAAATTCAATTCTCTTTACCTATATGTTTGAATCTATTAGATTATTTATATTTACATACCATAGTTCCATCAGATAGTAAATGACACATTCCAATTATTCTATCTAGAGAGATAACAAAGCCGATACCCGTGCCTGGTTTGTCTAATTCACCTGAGTCTTCGATTGCTTGGAGTACTGTATCAGTCTGCTGTTTACTCACTACTGTTAGTATTATCTCTTTTTCTGGCTCAATTGGGATACCAAATATCTTTTGTTGCTCATGGATCCCAGTGCCTCTTCCGAAAATTACAGTTCCGCCCTTTGCGCCTGCTTTAATTGAAGCTTGAATCACCTGTTCTGAAAATCCTTTTTTGACTATAGTCACTATAAGGTCGCACCCTTTATGCCCCTCATCCATTTTTTAAACCTCCTTTATAACGAATAATCAATCCAAATATCATTAATGTTATTACAGGTGCCAAGGCTATAAGTGCAATAAGGCCAAATCCATCAATTAGCGGATCCCTTCCTTCCATAGCGGAGGCTGCACCCAAAGATAAAGCCATTAAAAAGGTAATCGCCATAGGCCCCGTTACTACACAGCCAGAATCAAAGGCAATTGCTATGTATTCCCTGTCAGAAATTAAAGTTAGTAAAATTACAAGACTGTAACCTATTATTATTATAGTAATTAGAGCTACCCCATATATAAGTTTAACCATGGCAAGAGCTACAAAAAATGCTACACTAACTGATAAAATTTTTTTAACTAAGTTACTCTTAAGAAAGCCGTTAGATGCTTTTTCAATTTGGTCACAAATTATAATTACTCCTGGTTCTGCATATGTAACCAAAAAACCCATCATAAATCCCAATGGCACCAACAACCAATTGGATTTAAGATTACCAAAATAAATTCCTATAATCTCCCCTGCAGGGAGAAATCCAATATCTATTCCTTGAAAAAAAAGAATCATTCCTACAAAGGTAAGAAAAATACCTTTAAGAAGATTTTTTGTATATTGCTTGGGCAGTTTAAGTAAATATCTTTGGAATATTAAAAAGAGTAATGAAAGAGGTAGCAATACGACAATTACCTCTAGTATTATTTCTTTAAGATTTTCAATAAAGCCAATCAAGCGTATAATACCCCCAGTAGCATTATACTAATAATAGGCCCTAAAGCAGAAAGACCTACGAGCCCAAATCCATCAGAGAGGGTAGATTTTCCACCCAATACTGAACTAATGCCTATCCCTAAAGAGAGAATTATCGGTACAGTAACTGGCCCAGTTGTAACTCCCCCCGCATCAAAAGCTATGGCCACAAAAGAAGGGGGGGTAAAAAATGATAACAGAATTACGAAGATATACCCAGTTATAAACAGATATGCGTAATTTATTCCATATATAATCCTCAATACTGCTAATGATAAAAAAATACCTATCCCAACACTAATTGAGAGATACAGAATAATCTGTGGGATACTACTGCCTGATGCATAATCTACTTGGCTAACTAGTATTCTGACTCCTGGTTCTGCTATTGTAGTAATAAAGCCTATTATAAAAGTTAATATTGCTATAAAAACTAAAGAACCCTTCATAGGTAACTCTGATCCAATAGCTTCACCAAAAGGCAAGAAACCTAAGTTAATTCCGAGAAGGAATAATGTAAATCCAATTATAACCATTATTGATCCAAGAACAAAATTTGGTATGTCAGATTTTGAGATAAAAATCAAAAAAAAGAGAACTATTATCGATATTGGGCCAACTGATTGAATTACATTCAGTAGTTCTTTCTTAAATTCTCCCGATATTATACCCATTAATCGCCCTATTCTATTTGACTTATAAAACTTCTCCAAAATCTATAAAAAATATTCTAAAATCTTATTTTTAGTGAGATAATGGAGATACATTTTGAGCAGATGGATGAAAATCATAGAAAGGACGTAATTGATATTTTTAACTATTATATCGAAAATGGATTTGCTGCATATCCTGACACCAAACTTCCTTATGAATTTTATGACATGTTTCTTATTATAACAAAAGGCTACCCCGCAGTGGTAATAAAATCTGATAATAATGAAGTAATAGGATTTGGATTTATACATTCTTATAGTCCTTTTTCAGTATTCAGGGAAGCTGCCGAAATATCTTGTTTTATTAAAGAAGAAGCAACTGGCCGGGGTATAGGGAAAAAGACTTTAGAATATATAGAATCTGAAGCTAAAAAACTTAACATATCTAAGATATTAGCAAGTATCTCGTCATTAAATGAAGGAAGTATTAATTTTCACGCAAAAAATGGATTTGTAGAATGTGGAAGATTTATAGAAGTCGGTAAAAAATTTGATAAATATTTTGATATTGTTTGGATGGAAAAAATCTTATAAATTTTTTATTTCACTTTTTTCTCCATAGTTCTAACATATTTATAAATTAAAATATTACCTAGATATATGGTGCCAAAATGAAATGCCCTCTATGTGGACATGATACAGATTTAACCTATTGCAAAAACTGTGGGAATTATCCATTAGAACAAGAGATAATAATATGCCTAAAATGTGGCCATGAAAACAGTAAAGGCTTATTTTATTGTTCTAGATGCGGTACCCCCGTAATGACATATACGGCCAATGATACCTCAAACCTTGGAAAAGAAAAGGATACAGAAGACTATTTCCAGAAAATTGAAAGAGATGAAATTAATAAAAAGAGAATCCGGGGTGTTATGTCGATTTTTCTTGGTGTAATGCTTCTCCTCGCTATTTCTTTTTATATCGGGCTGTTTAATAATCCAAACACTCCGCTGGAACATCAACTCCCTCAGTCCTATAACGCCATTATAACAACAAAGATTACAAATATTGATGCTGAAGTTGGAGAGGTACAAATTTGGATTGCATTGCCAGTTAATTGTGGGACTCAACAAAACGTATCTGTTATAAGCATAGACCCAGAACCTGATCAAATCATCCTAGCCCCAGAGGCGTGTACAAGGATATGTCACTGGGATTTTAATAACTCTCTACCAACTAATTCTACAATCACAATAATTCAAAATATATCTTTCACGTCCAATCCTTTCACAACTCCAATAGATTCTTCTAAAGTAGAACCTTATGATTATTCTTCAAGCTTGTATACAGAATACACAAAGCCAAGCCAAAGAGTGGAATCTGATGATCCTGCAATTACCTCCATGGCAAAGGAAGTAGTAGGAAATGAAACTAATCCGTACAAAAAAGCGGATCTTATATATGGGTGGGTGGTAAAAAACATTACTTATGAAATACAAGAGCAAGAGTTAGGTGCAAAATATGCTTTTTACAATAGAAAAGGAGATTGTACTGAGTTTGCCACTCTTTTTGTTGCAATGTGTCGTTCTCAAGGGATTCCTGCAAGATTAGTTCATGGCTATCTATACGGGCTTGATAATTCAGTGGGGCATATGTGGGCTGAGATATATATACTCCCTTATGGGTGGATACCTGCTGACCCAACAGGAGATCATACTACAAAAAGTAGATTTTTCTTTGGCCGTCTTGGAAGCAATGTTCTAATTCTTTCTAAAGGAAATGTCGGCATGGCTCCAAATAACCCAGAAGATAGTCCTTTTGCATTCGGCTATATTGCCTATTATAAAAGCTATAACTCTAGTAAACTAATTTTTGAAAATAATGCAGAACTTAAAAAAATTAGTTAAAATAAAAATAAACTTCACTAAGCAACGAGTTTGATAGTTGCTGTGTCAAAGACTCCTTTTTCTAGATAAGCAACTACTTTGAAGTCCTATGTTCCTGAAGAAACGTTTGGATCAATTGAGAATGTTATTCTATAAGTTTGTGTGCTCAAATCTTTTAGTTTCTGGACATTTGGGATAATTGATTTTGCGCTAAAAACATTGCGAATAGTTGATAATCTATCGCCATTTTTAGTACCTCTTTTCAATTTGAAAATGAGGCTAATTCAAACTCCGTTTTCAAATTGGCTTTAGTAAAAAGTGCGGGGGAAGGACACGTTTATTTATTCCCAGTGCGTTAGGATAATGTATATATCACAAATGCCTATTCTCAATTTATGGGAATTTACAAAGAAAAGGTTTTGCTTTCAAAAGAAGAGGAGCGTTTGATTAATTCAGACATAACTGAATCCAATATTAATACAATTAGAGAGTTCAAAAGCTATCTAATTGCGGGCAGAATCGGCATCTTAAGGACTCTCCGCTATATGATAGATTTGAGGCTCATATGCCAAAAATACAAGGACAAGGACTTTTCAACCTGGAACTCCAAGGACATAATCGAGGTCATGGAAAAGGTCGAGATTGAGGACATCTCTGAATCATCCAAGAATGAGTACAGGAGGACATTGAGGAAGTTCTTCAAGTGGTTGAAAGGGGAAGACTGGCCTGAACTAAAAGCCCTAAAAGGAGAGAAAAAGCACTCAAGAAAGCCA
>JBAYOH010000047.1:0-11754 GCA_041678455.1 Methanofastidiosum sp. | reverse complement strand
TCTTATGTTACTCTTTGCGATATCAACAATGACAACAAAGTTGAGATATTATACAACAACTATAATACAGGCAAGATAGAAGCAAGAGACTACTTGGGAAATCTCCTCTGGGCATGGAAACCTGATGATTATGACTTTGAATGTGACAGCGTTTCTGTGGCAGACATTGACAATGACGGTATACTTGAGATGGTTGTTGGAAACTATTACAATTCTAAAGTTTACTGTGTTGAAGTTGGGCCTGTAAATAGAAATTATCCAGTATGGACTACTCACTCGTTTGATAACTACAATACTGGATTCTATAATAAAGGAACAGTAAGAATAGTGAAGTCACTCCCAATAGACAGATTCTTGAATATACTTGAAGAGGCCAGGTGCAAGAAACACCCAGGTGCCGAAGGCTGTGAAGCCATCTAAATAAATCTATTTTTTAAACTCTTTTTTTTTATATTTCAACTTTTTATTGGCCCTAAAAATACTAAATACATTTTCACGCTAGGATTTGGGTAAGATACCTGGCCTTAAAAATAAGGCCAAAGAAAGGCAGTTGACCGAAGAAGAGCGACAGAAACTCTGGGAATTTTCCATCTGACCGGTTGTCAAGAAGAAAATTTCAGAGCAGGGATTTGAGAATGTCATAAACGATGAACGCATGTTAAAAAACTTCTCAAATGGTCTATGCATTTCCACTGGAGAATTAAAAGAAAAGATCCGCATTAATGCGGGTGTAGTGCAGTATGTAAGTAAGTAGTAAGTAAGGAAGAAAAATTTTGGCAAAAAGTGTTGATGTTTTGGATAAAGTTTCAATGGGATCTCTCCCGATGCTTTCCAGAGGCGAACTGTATCACTTTAGCATCACTGAGCTTTCAGAGATGATCATGTCCATCGAGCATGCTATACGCTACACCGAAGGGTACAGATTTTTGCTTATGTGTTTTGGCAATGAAGGATCTTTAGATAAGGCCAAGAGGGTCATGAAAGGCATGGAGGATTACCTGCAACAAGTCAAGGATGTGTACCGATTCAAAGTCAATGAGAAAAAGAAGAAGGTGGCTTTCTTGAAAGGAGAGATCGTTTAGAGGTGGCAATATGGAGAAGAACATTCCAGAATCGAAATTGAGGATTGTCCTATACTACCAAAAAAATAAAGACTGATTACAAGATCTTGCCAGGATAGGCGATCCCTATATTAGGGCCATGGCGCTTTCTGTTATTTCTGAGGCAGAAGAAATTTTAAAAGAGAGTTAATTCTAAATTTATTTTTATTTTATTAAGATATATCTAATATTGTAATATAATTAGAAATAAGTAGTTATAGTTTCTAATTCAATTTTATTAATAGCTTTAGAATTCACAAGCGCAACACAAACTATATTGGCATATGAAAATAATTATCAATTCTTGGAGGGGATAGTTACCGCATTTTGGCTGTAGTAAAAAGTGCGGGGGATGGGATTCGAACCCACGAATACCTACGTAACAGGACCCTCAATCCTGCGCCTTTGGCCATGCTCGGCAACCCCCGCGCTTCAAATGGTTTCAACGAGACTTTTTAAATTGTCCAATTTTGTGGACAGCATGCCCAAAGCTTTTGAAACTAGATCATTAACATTCATATTCTCATAAGATTCAACAAAGAATATAAATGCGTCATTCTCATAAGATATTTTAATTACGTTTTGCTCGCAGGCTTCTTCGCAAGCCCTACACATAGTGCATTCGTAAATATCTTTTACTTTAATTTGTCCTTTTTCTTTGTAAAGAATCTCTTTAGGGCATTTAGGAACACATTCTTCACAAAAGTCACATTTATCTAAGTCAAATTCAATTCTAGGAACATATTTGTATGCAGCGTTAGCTATTTGCCATTTAGCATGATCCTCTGCAGTTCCAATCCTAGCAACTGCATCAAACTTTAATTCCTGGCCTTCCCCGAGTTTAGTAATTGGAATATCTTCAAGCATTGAGCAAATATCTGAATCGCCAGATACCAAATCCCTAGAGTAAACAATACATGGTCCCGATTTTTCAAGAGATAAAGTAACTGAGCATTTTTCACATCCCTCTTTACATTCGCATTCCTCAGGAGTTATGTAAATCTCAGATGCATTGTTTAAAGGGATTAAACCAATCCTATGGGCTATTATTTCATCAAAAACTGGAGAATTATTTTTGTAAAATTTAAGATAGTCAACTGCCATAGAGGGTATTTCTGAAATAAATATACGCCTCAATGCATTAACTAATGGCACAGAAACTCCTCTGACCAAAAATCTTAATTCTTTATCGTCTTTTTTGAAAATTTCTATTTCCATTATACTCTTCTACCTCTCCTGCCCCCTTTGGCCCTTGTACCATCATGGGGTATAGGTGTAGCATCCTCAATCTTGCCAATTCTTAACCCTGCTCTAGTAAGTGCCCTAATAGTTGCTTGGGCCCCTCTCCCTGGGGTCTTTGCCTTGTTTCCCCCTGGGGCTCTAACCTTAATGTGAACTGCTACTACGCCTTTCTCTATAGCCTCTTCAGCTGCTTTTGCCGCTGCTTTCATTGCAGCATAAGGCGACGATTCATCTTTTCCAGTTTTTACTATCATACCGCCTGTAACTCTGCTAATAGTTTCAGCACCTGTTAAATCAGTGATATGAATAAGAGTATTGTTATACGAAGCGTATATGTGGGCTACTCCCCATCTTCCTCCTTCTTTTGGCATTAATTACCCTCCTCAATTACTGTTTTTTTCGGGACTTCTGGATGGCTTGGATCGTTTAATGACGATCTAATGGCATATCCAATTGAATTTTCAATTGCTTTAGGAACTAAATAGCTGGGGATTGACACTTTGGCGCCGTTTAGCATAATGTGTTTATGAACTATAAACTGTCTTGCCTGTTTTGGTGTTTTTGCTAGTCCTTTTCTTAGTACAAGTGATTGTAGTCTTCTGTCAAGAATATCTTCTAAAGACAATGTCAATACATCTTCTAGTGTTGACTCATCTTTCAATATCCCATACTTCTGAAGCATTGTAATAAGGTCAGTGGTCTGCCTTTTTGACGCCTCGTCATAGCTAGCCAATAGTGCTCTTGCCTGCCTTCTTACATTTCTAAGAAAACTCAAAGCTTTCCATACCTCTTTTTTATTGGCAAGTCCGTATTTTTTCATCAATACATTTTCAGAGTCAATTCTATCTTTTTGCCATGGATGTGATGGTTTATCATATTTACGTCTGATTTTTTTTGGATCTCCCATTTAAATCACCTTGTAGCTTTCTTTCTCTGGACGCCTAATGAAGTTCCTTTTCTAAAAGAAGATTTTGTTCTTTGCCCTCTTACAGGAAGACCAAATTGGTGCCTGACACCCTTGTAACTCTTCATCTTCTTCATCCTGTTTAGATCTTCCCTCAATGACATTAATAATTTTGGCCCAACGACATGAACATCCTCACCGGTCTCATAATCTTTTCTCCTATTAACAAGCCATACGGGAATACCATTATTTATAGGATTCTCAATTATCGTCTCAATTATCTTTATTTTTTCTGGTGGTATATTTCCTACCTTAGTCTTGGAAGATATACCTGCCACTTGGGCTATGGCCCTAGCCATAACTGGTCCGACACCTCTTATTTTCAATACGCCAACTTCAAAGATGTCGTTTCCCATTATGTTTGTACCTAGTACACGAACAATACCTTTTACTTCTTCATCCATATAATCACCATAGCGCCGGGGATGGGATTTGAACCCATGCACTCCAGAGGAGAACGGGCTTTCCAGGCCCGCGCCGTACCAAGCTCAGCAACCCCGGCTATGAAGCAAATATAATATTATACCCATATTTCTTCTTTATATTCACCTTTTCAAAGCTTTTTTCTAATCTCCCTTTTATAATATTTACGCCTTTTCGTATTACAAGTTGTAGATTTCCACCTTCATATAAATGTTTTGGTGCTTCGTCTATCATAAGCCCTACTAAGTCCATCCCCGACGATACAGGTGGATTTGTCAATATACTGTTAAACTTATCAAGGCCCTCATAAAGGTTTCCTTGACTTACCGATGCGTTTTTTATATTATTGAGCTTTATATTCCTTTTTGTGAGATAGACTGCCCTTTTATTTATGTCCCTCATATGAACTTCCGAGACATAAGATGATGCTACAATCCCTATTACTCCATATCCGCATCCCATGTCGAGTACTTTGTGACTTTTATCCAAGTCTATCAGTTCACATAATGCCATAGTCCCTTTATCTACTTTTTTTGAAGAAAATACACCTGGTGCTATGTCAAATTGATACATTTTTCCTAATATCATCTCTGAAATCCTTGCTATTTTCAATGGCACTGTGACATCTTCTGAGTAATAGTGCGACATTAATTCCACGTCCTTGGATATGTTCCTGTTTCCATCAGCACTGTTAAAGGTTTTGCAACAATGTCTTTGTCTTTTTTTAATATCTCTTCAGAGTTCATTTCGACTTTTGAAACTGCAACAGCTTCATTTTTAAGTGTCATTATAGCGACAGTATCTCCTTTTGAGATACCACTTTGAAGTTTAGATACCCCTGGGACAGTAAGCATTGAACCCTGACATAGTGCTTCCACTGCAGTATCCTTAATCCATATCTTCTTTAATGGCCCAAGTACAATTTCATAAGGCGCTATACACTTCTTCAGGATGCCCTCATTGTTTTCTTCCATGGAGAAAACTTTTGCATCGAGAAGATCTTGGAGCCGTATTGTAGATTCCTCCCCAAATACTCCAGTTTTAGTTCTTCTGAGTTCTTCCATGCTTGCACCACAACCTAATGAAAGCCCCATGTCGTGACAAAGCTTCCTTATGTAAGTTCCAGCGTCGCAGCCAACCCTCATAAGCACATCTTTGTCTTCTATCTCAATTGGCGTTAGGTAATGGATTTTCCTAGTTCTAACCCTTCTCTTAACGGCACTTTTAACAGGTGGTTTCTGATATAGAATTCCCTCGTATTCTTTTAATATCCTCATGAGGTCATTTTTTGAAACATCCTTTTGAAGATGAAGTGTGCAAACATATTCCTTATTAGATGTCATTAAAAGTTTTACAAGTTTTGTTGCCTTCCCAAGCGTCACAGGTAATACTCCTGAAACGTTAGGATCAAGAGTTCCTGAATGCCCAGCTTTGGATATGCCAAGAATTTTCTTTACCCAAGAAGTAACCTCATGTGAGGTGGGGCCTCTCGGTTTATCTATATTGACAATCCCTTTTTGCAAAAGTTCATCTAAATTTCGGTCTTCTGGTTTTTTTCCGTACCTAGAACTTGTCTTGTCCTTTGATTTGTATAATATGTCTCCATCAGACCCGTTCAACTGTACCCCTCTACATTGGCCTTTTGTATGGCCTCCTTAAGGGTATCGTCAGATGCACCTTTTTCAACATTAATTTTTAAGTCCCAAGGCTCAAGATGTTTTACGTTGCACCTTCTCCTCTTAACACCTGTTAACTCCTTTGGCCCAGAAACAACAACAAAGTTTTTGTTTACAATTTCCACAATAACGCAGTTTTTATCTGCTTCTCTTCCTAAAAGTTTTGTACAAACTCTTCCTATTTCCATTGCCATTACGTCACCCTCCAATTTATACCCGGTCGCCCTTTGGTACCGGTGATATGTTATTTACGGCTACAATTATGATCCGGCTTACCCCTTCAGCACTCAATCTGAGTGAGTTAATCACAAGATCATATGAAGCCAGATTAGATATATCCACATTATAAGTCTTTTGATATCTTTTTATTTCACTTTTTTCTCTTTTTTCTGTATCTTTAAAGGCCACGTCATAAGCGAGATTTTCCCTTTGAGATATTCTCCTTACCCTCTCTTCAAAAGGGGCGGTAATCCATACACTCAAATCAGGGACAATCATAAATCTTGCCATTCTTCCTTCAAGTATTATATTATTCTTAATTCCTAATTCCTTCTGTCTTCGATCTACTTCAATGTCAATTGAGTTATCTTTCTCAGCTAATCTAGAAAAATCTCCTAGAAGCATACCTCTTTCTTTGGCAAGATTCCTAAAAATATCTCCAGTATAGATGTGAGTATATCGAAGTTCCGTTGAAACAATTTTTGCTACAGTTGTTTTCCCGCTACCCGGAGGCCCTCCGATAGTCACACGCATTAAAGTTGTCCTCTTACATCCTTTTTAATTAGATCACTTGTGCATGCAGGACAGAGAACTCCTCCAAATTTTCTCTCTGGCCTCTTTTTAGTTTTTGGTAATCTTCTCATTTCGTAAGATCTCAAACCTCGTGGCACTCCACCAAGAATAGCCCCACATCCACCACAATGAGGTGTTCCAGTTCTCTTTTCTCTATAATGTGTTACTACTTTTCCAGAGGGCGTTCTCACTTTTTTTCTCTTTAAAGATCTTGATCTATACATCGGTCTCGGCATAATTTCTCACCTCTAAGCCATTCCTATTATCTTTCTAATTGTACTTGATACTACTGAGCTTGAAAATATATACCATCCAAGCCAGCCTAACCAATCACCAGTCTGTAATCCCACTGGACTGCTCTTGTGAAACAGCTGCACAAGAAATGTATCAAAAGGTAGTTTTACAACTACAGGGTCCACAATATCTGCAGCAGGAGATTGTCTAAGCCATGAAAAGAAGATAAATATTGGTATCATAGTTATGTACATGGGTTTAAATGACATTGACATTAGTTTCTTCTGCATTTCGTCAATTCTACTTTTCCTTTTTTGAAGCTTTTTAATTCTGTTCCTATCGTTTGACTTCTGTGCATTGAGCATTTCTTTCTGGAATGCGGTAGTTTCATCCCTCATCATTTTGAGTTCCTTTTGATCTACAACAATCGCCTGAACTACTGTTAGGGTGGTTCCTATTACTATGGCTACCCCTAAGATAGCGTACATTGAACCATAGGTAAATAGCCATCCAAATGCTACATCTAACACCCCATATATGGGTTCTAATATGGCATCATATATACTCATTATTTCCACCTATCCTAAAAATTGCCTGAATGCAGGCATCATTTCACCCATTTGCTCCTTTGCTAGTTCCTCGTACATCCTATAGACTATACCGACTGTTAAAAGAATTCCGGTACCTGTACCAAGAGCACCTGTGAAATCAGCAAATGCTGCAAGAAGTCCTACAAATACTCCTCCCATTAAAGTGATTGGAGGGATATATCTGTCAAGAACTTTTTCTAGTATCCTAATGTCCCTTCTAAATCCCGGTATTTGCATCCCTGAGCCCTGAAGTTTTTTGGCAACTTCTTTTGGCCCCATACCAGTTAGATCTATCCAAAGCACTGCAAACATAGCACATAATCCGATAAATATTGGCAAGTATATTAATGCCCTCAATGGTTCATTGATTAGGATTTCAATGCTGTGAGGAGGTGTCAGATAATAGATTAATCCACTCTTTGGATTCCCATATTCATTAAATGTTCCAAGCCAATTGATTCCTCTGGTAGCTAGAATTCTAGCAAATAGCTGAACATTTGCAAATAATGCTGCTGAAAGAATGACAGGGATGTTAGAAGCATATAAGAACTTTATTGGGTACCTCCCCCTTGCTCCTCTGAACTTACCATATGATAAAGGTATTTCTAATCTCATACCTTCCGCATACACTACAATTGCGAATACAGCTAGTGTGAAGAACACTTGGGTTATATCAGGAAGCAGACCCCCCCTAATCCAAACAGGTTGCCCATCTATAAATGATTTTATAAATGCAGGTATGGCCCCGATAAACTCATCAGGATTTATCGGTGATTTTGCAAAACTGAATGCTTCCCACACTATTCTCTGAGAAACATTTGCTGCAATGAATAAAGAAATACCAGAACCAAATCCCCACTTTGTGACAACTTCGTCCATCATTAATACCAATAGCCCACCTATCGCAAGTTGAACTATCATAAATCCTATCAAAAATGAATTCTCAGGCCTGCCAAATGCGCCGCCTAATATCCATATAGCAGCTTCAAAAAAACATAGAAAAATTGCTAGAATCTTTTGGGTGCCCTGAAAAGTTGCTTTTCCTTTAGGAGATGAAAGGTCAAATTTTATAATCTCTGACCCCGCTAGTAATTGCATTATAATCCCTGCGGTAACAACTGGCCCTATACCTAAGGTTAGAATTGAGCCGTTTTCTCCTGCCATAATGGCCCTAAGGCCTGCAAAATAATCAACCTGGCTCCCAGTTATCCCATAGACAGGTACCTCAGCAAGTATGAAGTAGATGAATAACATCAATCCACTCCAGATGAGCCTATTCTTTAGATTAATACGCTTTTTAGGTAATGTTACCTCAGGTAAAAATCTAAATATACTTTGCTGAAATCCTTCAACGGCCGCCATTAATTGTCACCCATAATTACAGCTTCTCCTCCGGCAGATAAGATTTTTTCCTCTGCCTTTTTAGAGAATTCATTTGCTGTTATAACATAAACTCCTTTTACATTTCCTTTTCCACATACTTTTTTAACGCCTAGTTTTGAAACATCAACGTATATTTTTCCATCCTTCTTTTCAGCAATGTTCTTACCAATTAAAGAGCTGAGTTTTTCTTCAATAGCCCCGACGTTTATGAATGATGGATCTTTTCTTAAATAAGAATCTCTAGAAAACCCGTAGGCCCCGATGTGGTCAGGCATTGTAATTATCGTTCTTGTCCATCTTGTTTTCTTTTTCTTACCGCTTCCAGCAAGTCCTCTTCCCCCTCTATGACCTGCGCCTCTTCTTTTCTTAGAGCAGCCACCGCCACATGTTCTAAATCCTCTCATTTTTGTACTCTTCTTTTTTACTCTGATCATCTTAAAACACCTAAATCATTTTTTGGATAAGGCTGTTGATTTCAATATCTCTTGCACCTAGGGTTCCACCTAATGTGTATGGCTTCTTTGTTGCTTCATATCCCTTGTGAGGAGGATGAAGTCTGAATACCTTTTTCAAATTAAGGTCAGAAAGCTCATTTTTAAACTCTAAGAAATCTTTACAAAAAGTATCTAAATCTTTTCCCGTCTTTTCCTTAACATACTCCTCAGTAATTCGAACATCTCCCTCTAATCTTCCCCACTTAATTATGAGTTTAGATAGAGTGGGGGTGTCAATCGGTCCGAATGTAACATAATCTTTAACTTTTTGTAACATTCCTGCAAAAGACTCCCTATCGTCTATTATAACGCAGTGATTTGCCTTAGTTAAATTAAGCATTTTTAGGGTATCCTGTACGTCTTTTCTTACATCCACCCTTCCTCTTACTCTTACAACAGCTAATCTGTTCATAATCTCACCTAATTAGTATTTCCTGTGACAATACCTATGGCCTTAATGTCTCTCTCTTGTGCACTCATTGTGTTTGTTTGGTAAAGCGCGCCCATTACTGCATTTGCAAAGTTAACTGTTGTCTGCGTCTGGCCATCGGTTTTTGACCATGCATCTTTTATCCCTGCAAGAGATAGGATCTTCTTACCGACTCCACTTACTGCAAGGCCCAAGCCATTTGGGGCGGGCAATAAAGTTACTGTGACGCTACTTGCCTTGCCAGTTACTCTAAATGGAACTGTGTGAGCTGTACCACATTTGCATTCCCAACTGCCACATCCTCTCTTCACTTGAATAACATTAAGTTTGGCATTATTGATTGCTTTTCTAATTGCAGGACCAACTTCTTTTGCTTTGGCCTTACCGATTCCAACGTAACCATTTCTGTTACCTATAACAACCATTGCTGAAAATCTGACTTTTCTTCCAGAGTCAGTCATTCTCTGAACCATATTAATGTTTAGGACTTCCTGATTATTCTGATCTGTAACTTCTGGTAGTAATACATCTACTATCTCAGGCTCCATTATTCTAAGACCCTTATTTAATATCTGTGAGATATCAGTAATTTCTCCATTTGCTACCATTTTGCCAAGCTTAGTCTTGGGATTCCATCTATTTCCCATGAATTTTCTTTCTTCCTCAAGTCTTTTCTTCTCATCAATAGATAATTTCTTTATAACTTCTTCTTCAGAAGTTGTATCTTTAATAACGACATCTTCTGCAATTTCATCTTCCAGGGGAGTTTCTTCTAATGCATCTTCTTCGGGTGTGTCTTTAACTATTTCACTTGATTCTTCAATTATCTCTTTGGCCTCAAGGGTCTCCAATGGCTCTTCCTTTACTTCCTCAACAGGTTCTTTGATGATTTCTTTTTTCTTTCTTGGCATTATATACACCTCATAGTTTGTCTATTTTAGTTTTAATCTCTTCAAACATCCCTGGCATTTTTGAAGGATCAGTTTTATTTTTCAAATAATTAGAAAAATTCTTCTCTTTTAGAGATTCGTCAAGACCTTCATAGTATGAGGAGATGTTCTCTCCCTTTACTCTGTTTTCTGGAGGGAATATGCTTTCGTCTACGTTAACGTTACATCCTGCGTCAACGAATCCTTTCAAAGCTGCGTAGTTTCTTCCACCTTTTATGGATCTTTGAAGGCCGATGTCTAGTATAAATTCATCTGCAATCTTTTTAGCCCTTTTGCCACAAAGGTATCCCGTAAGATATGCTGATGGTGTGTTACCACAGTGGAAGTTCCATCCCATATCCCTTAATTCCTTTGAGAAGGCTGTTGTAAGCGTTTTATCGCCTTCAAATGTGGAACTTACAATTTGAATTAATATATTATTTAGTGATTTTCTTATTACGACCCTATCCTTTCCTGATTTGACTAAGGCGAGCCTCCTCCTATAGTTAGTCTTACCATCCTTTCTTCTCTTAAAAGGTACTCTTGATCTTGGTCCAGTTGCCATTGCTTCACCTCTTCCTCTTTTCTGATACAAGGCCGTGTTCTCTTATGTAATTACTCATATATGAAACACTTCTAAAAGCTCCACCTTTAGCCATCCTATAAAGTTTTCTGTATGAATTTTTATCAATATTTTTAGATTCTCTTAGCTCGATCAAAGTTCTTCTTAATGGTCTTATTGTATTAATCCATCTTCTCTTTTTAGGATATCTCGCAGTAGCTTTTCCTTTTCGGGACCCAAATCCACTCATTCTTCCTTTCTTTCTTTTGACGTGTCTCTCTCTTGCTCTATGTCTTGATATGCCTACTTCCTGTTTCTTCTTAATCTTGCCGCTATCGATTAATTTTCTGATGTCTTCTCTGGTAATTGCCATAGAAATCTCAGATGCACTGTTACCGTCAACCCAAACTCTACCTTCACCGCATTTTAATAACTGTGATGCAAGTCTTTTCTGAACTGTTAAATCCATGTGATCATTCCTCCACCAATATACCGGCATCTTCTGCCTTTCTCACTATATCAGACCTTGTGTCACTATCAGTACTAAGTGGAACTATTAATTTCTGGATATGATCTTTAATGGGTTCAATAGCATCAAACTCTTCTACTGAGGCAACTTTTACATATGTCAAGGATGGATTTGCTATTTTAAGATTAGATTTAGCAGCTTTCTTGACTATCTCAATCTTCTTTTTGTTTCCAACAGTCGCATTAATTCTAATTATGACATTCTCTAGACCATCAATTTGTCCTGGGTTTGTAATCATGACCTCTTCCAAGCCAGATGCGTGTCTGCCTCTGACTTCTTTTGGCCCCCTGTATCCAACTGAAACTAGAGGTTGCTTTCCGCTTTTTTTCTTTCTCATCTTGTTGTCTATACCCCTAGGTTTTCTCCATTTAGGATCATTCTTAAAGGATATATGTTTCCATGTTTC
>JBAYOH010000046.1:0-11961 GCA_041678455.1 Methanofastidiosum sp. | reverse complement strand
CCTCTGGGGTGTTGACAAAATATTAATGTGGTCAAAGCAAGAAGAAAAGAAGTTTGAAGCTTGTCTTGATATTTGTACTGACCTTTGTATTGAGATTATTAGACACTCTATCGATTCAAGTGGTGTCGATGGATTTTCTATGCCTGATCCAACAGCATCAGGAGACTTACTAGATCCCAAAGATTACCAGTATTTCCTTGAACCGTGTTACCGAAGATTAACAAAAGAAACTAAGGACACTATCTCTCTATTACATATCTGTGGTGACACAAGAGGATATATGGATAGAATTCCACACTCCGGTTTTGACGCATTCTCATTCGAGGCTCCTGGGACATCAGTTAAGGAAGCGGTTATGGGTCTCGGAGACAGAATTACCCTTGTGGGTAGTGTAGAAACTATCCCCGTAATAATGCAGGGCTCTAATGATCACGTTTATACTCAATCATTAAGAGACATAGCCGACGGCGTAAACATCCTGGCACCTGCATGTGGAACGCCACCTTTTACACCAAATACAAATATAATGGCAATGGTAGAAGCTAGCAAATCAATAAGATAATTATCTATTCTCTATCAATAATTTTTCTATTGATATAATGCCAACGGGACAAGAATCTACTGCCGATTGTACACAATCTATTAAATCTTCCCCTATCTCTCCTTCAGAATCATTTTTGCCCCTGTACTCTTTAGTTATCTTTGAGCTTTCACCAGGCTCTAAGATAAAAACTTTGGGGCAAGTTGAACTACAATTTCCACAAAAAATGCATTCTTCTTGTTTTATACGAACTTTCATTGGAATCACAAAATATAAGTGTAGTTTTCTTTTATAAAATTTTATACTATTTTGGTCAATACTAATTAATTTAAAGTAAAAAGTATATCATTGTCAAGAAGAATAGATTTTTAGAGTCTACTGTTTTCCGGTAAATATAAAAAATCTCGAAGTTGTACCCTCAAGAGTTATAGTTAAAATATAGGAATCATAAGATAAGAAATTTTTAGATTAATAGAATTTGCACGAATGACTGAGAACATGGCAATAGAAAAAAGTCTTTATTTAAGGCCTAGATCAAGGCTTGGAAAGGGAGATGGGGTTATTCTGGGAATCATCTTAGGAATTCTTATTGGGATTGGAATCAGTATTTTTTTAAATCATTTCGTATTTATTGTCATAGGTCTTGCGTTTGGCCATTATATTGGGCTTTGTATAGAAGTTTTAGCATGCCCTTCAACATCTAATGAAGTTGTATCTTACAGAAAATATTCCCTTGTAGGTACAATTATAGTTATTTCAAGCGTGATTTATGTCGCCCTTACATTAGAATAATCTTTATTGGTTATTCTAACAATACTCTTTTAAAAAACTATTTCCAAATATTTTTTATGGTAGAAATATCTAATGTATCTTTGATAATTGGGGCAATGGTTATAATGATGGGGGTGTATATTTTATTATCACTTTTAAGAATACCCATAAAAGAAGATAAAGAGGCTTTAGTTCCAGAAAGGGTAAGATTCACAAAACGAATGATGCTCTGGCTAGTAGTGGGTGTTGCACTTGGCTTAGCATATGGGCAAGTGACATTTAATAATCTTGCTTTAGGAATACCTGCAGGAATAGGAATTGGATTATCGATGGCTATATCTTTTGGTGGATTAAGTAAACCTAAAACGATTGGGCAATTAAAAATGATGAAAAATCTTTTGATTGCCAGCATGATCTTCTTGATTTTCGGAATTGGGCTTTTCTTGATATTATTAAATAGATAATAATATACTTACCCCAAGATAATTTGTAGTAAATCTTGTAATAAAATATCATTCTCAGCTAAAAGTTCTCGAGTAAAGTGTATGAAGTCTATTTGAAGATCTTGAGAAATGGCGTAAAGATTTTAAAGATTACTCCACGAAAAAGAAATTAGAGATAAAGAAATGACATATGTAGTATACTATTTGCCTAAAATGTGCTAAAGGTATGGAAAGAACTATGGTGCAGTAATTGCAGAAGTTGCTTAAATTTTAATATTCAATAACAAGTGGAAAAAAATTAGCATCATTGATAAAAAACTTCATGTCCTTTAACCCAAAATTGCCTTTATAATATTCTTTATTTTTATTTATTTCAATTAAATCTTCATATAGTCTATTGTAATCTGCTTTCTGGATTTTTTCAGTTGTATCGTATTTTGAGTTAATAAGTAGAGTTGCAAAATCAGGACTTACATACCTTAATCTTGAAATATCAGTAATTTTCGCTAGTTTCATAATATCGTCATTACTTATACTCAAATCTTTAGCAAACTCTAATCTGTTTTTCCTTTTTTCAACAAATTCAAACAATTTAACTGTATTTTTTATACCCAGTATACTTAATTTATCAATAATTTCTTTTGTTATACATTCAAATTCATTTAATTTTCTTGATTTTGGCTGATAGCTGTTGACTTCTCTCCTTAGCACAATAAGATACTCTTCAGGTAATCCTGTCTTTCTTGCAAAATCCCCGCATTTGTTTCTTGTTTTAAGAGTCCTTTCAAGATCGTGTAAATTTTTGATATCATGGCTTTCTAACAAATCAAATCTTTCATCTATTTTTTCTAAAAGTATTTTTTGGCTAGGTAAAAGTTCAGTATTTTTTATTTTTTCTTTGAGTTTTTCTAAATTTATAATATTATAATCGAAATAATAACCGTGCATATCCCTCACCTTCTTTTCTATTTTATAAAGAATAGTATAAGATTTTTGCTTATATCTGCTTTATTAAATATTTTCAAACACTATCCAAGATGAAGAGCTAGCTCTGAGGAACAAAGATAAAGTCAGAAGGCTTATCTTTCTCAGAATCCTTCATCAAATTCGTAGCAATCATAAGACTGTCTATGGATTAAGTTAAAGAAAGGACAAGTAGGGGTAATTGTCGTTTATTTTGAATTATTAAACAAAGTATTTTTATCATATTTATTGCCAATATACGATAGTTAGGGCATATTTAGAAGTATTTATATATGAGATTTATTTAAAAATTTCGTGGTATTATGAAAATTCCTGCAAATATTAGAGATATTATTGATAAAGAAAGAATGCACCAACTCGCAACAGCATCAAAAGACGGAGAGCCAAATTGCTCTTATGTGGGTGCAAAATACACATTAGATGATGAAACAATAATTATTGTTGACAACTTCATGAAAAAAACATTAAAGAATATTCTTGAAAATCCAAGAGTTGCAATTGCTATAATCCGAGAGAAAGAAGCATATCAGATTAAAGGAACATGTGAATACATAACAAAAGGACCTATCTATGAAGAAGCTAGAAAATGGATGAAGGCGAAAGGAGATAGATATCCTGCAAAAGGGGCCCTCTTAATCAAGGTAACCGATATTTTTTACTCAACTTCAGATGAAAAAGCAGGACTTCCAATATAATTCACCAAGACAATATAATAAATTTTAGGGGAAACTCAGGCAATTAGGATGATAAAAAGAATCTGTGAATCCAAAGGTGGAGATGTATGCGGGTCTGGATTTATTGTCTGGAAAAAAGATCATAAGAAACAAATTTCAAAGTTAACTGAAGAAATGTGCAGTCTATTTTAATTGGATTTTTTTTATTAAAAATTAAATAAAATAAAAATTTAGTTTTACGCGTGCGTTGCAGCTGGTGGCTTCATTAGAGCGAAGGCAACGATAATGCCTATAACAGAGAGCCCAGCAACAATTAGGAAGAATGGTTGGAATGCTCCCAGGATATCCTTTGCTTGTGCAGAAACTATACCGCCGATGATGGCCCCAGCGCCGTATGCTGTGTAGACAAGACCGTAATTCTTTGCATTATCTTTCATCCCAAAATAGCTTGCAGTAGCTGTTGGAGCTATAGCCAACCATCCGCCTAGACATCCCCATAAGAGGGAGAAACAGATGATGTATGCCCACACGCTGCTATAACCTGTGTACATCACCAAACAAGCAACGATAATGAGAACATAAGATATTATCGCAGTATTTTTGGGAGTTAGTTTATCTGTAAGTGCTCCAAAAATCGGCCTAGCTACACCGTTACAGACGGCAAAAGGTAAAATCAGGGCAAATATGAGGCTATTTGCAACATCAGCGCTCATGCCAGCGTTAGTAAATACCTCTTTTCCCACTGGACCTGCAATTCCAATAGCAGTTAGTCCAGCTAGTGTTCCGATTGTGTAACAAACCCATAACCCTTTGAAAGTTGAAGTCTTGGACATCTGATTTCTCATGAACTCAACTTTAGTAACTGCACTTGTAGTCTCAGCTATACATGCAGGTTTCCATCCTGCGGGTGGAAATCTAAGCATCATGGACATTAATATACTGATGACAATGAAGACAATACCAAACATCTGCAGAATGTTCATGATCCCCCAACCACTCCCTAAAAGGAATCTAGTTGCATAGGTAATAATAGCAGAGGAAAATCCAAACCCTAAGACTGTCAATCCAACAGCAAGACCGCATTTATCTGGGAACCATTGGGCAGAAGTAGTTATTGGTGCTCCGTAGGCAATACCGACACCTATGCCTCCTATAATTCCATATAATGGGATAAGCATCAAAGGTGATGTGGCAAAGGAAGCTGCAAGCCACCCTATTCCACAAAGTACTCCACCAGCCATACATACCCTGGTTGGCCCCATTTTCCGGATGTATGGGCCTGCCAAGGGCATTAGTATGGCGAAAAATGCCAAAAATACTATAAACGGCCAGGTCATGTCCATGGCCGTGGGATTTAGTCCCTTCGACTTGAAATGATCAAGTAACGGATTTCTTAAAACTCCATAAGCATAAATAGAACCCAGACACAGCTGCAATATGATACCTACAATTACAATCGTCCACCGCCCACCGGGCGGCTCTCCTGAAGATGCATTTTTACTCATAAATATAACCTCCGATTAAAACTTAATGGATATCTACTGATATAATCAAAATATTTGTAATCAAAAATACCCATAAGTAATGTGTATGCTAAGAGAAATGTCCTTTTAAGATTAACGCAGTTGTTTGACAAACAATCGAATAGTTTTTACTATTTAGAAAATAATCTTTTAAAAGGGGTATGGAAAATAGAGAATTAATCTAAGTCTATACTTTTGGCATTCTGCTGGATAGACCTAAATAGTTTTTCAAATTCATTAGGCTTCAAGCCATCTTCATCGCAGACGTCATTTGAGCAGTAGTAGTTGCCGTCATATTCGGGTAGCTGAATCCAGCCGGTTTGATCATCCCACACTTCAGCAAGGTAGCTAAATCTTATTCCTCCGCATCTTTTACATGGCCCTTCATCAGAGACCACTGAAAGTCTGTATGTAGTTTCTGTGCCATCTCTCCCAGTTAAAATTATAGCTTTGGTGTAGGTTTCTACATATGCTTGAGTATCTAATTCCCAGCTATTCTGTTCATTAACAAACTCCATTGAATCCCTCTATTATTATACTTCTCTTTAGTTTATAAAAATATTGAAGATTTTAACAAATCTGGGTAGACTTATTAAATATATCTTACTATTTTATATACCTAAATAGTCCATAATAAAGATTGGAGAGAGAATATGTCGGTAGCCGATGAACTTAAGAATATGATTTCTACCATACCTGCCAAAATTAGTGAAAAGAGGATTTTACGAATTTGAAGTAGTAGTCGCCGAAAGGAAAGCTTTTCTTTCCAAACAAATGGCATATTCGGCAAAATTATGTTGATGATACAAATAAAGAAGTTAGATTTACCGGGATGCTAAAAGAATCTGGTGTCGGAGTATATTCTGGTGGAATTGATAGCGGTATGAGCCCTGGATTTAGTTCCAAAAAAGAATCTTACAATACTAGGTCTGGATCAAGGACGGGAAACATAGAAGAACAGTCAAATCTTTTTTGGGAAGAAATACAGCTATAATTTTGACTTCGGAGCTATAAGAAAGGAGTTCGAATCAAAGTCAAAATAATTTGGATATAAGTTTATATACAAAGTTACCGGCGTTGGATTATAAAAATAATTAGAAAATAGAAGGATAAACTTGATATTTTACATGCCAGTGGAAAAGTATACTCTATAAAAATTGCAAATCCCTTCCGGGAAATTGAAGAGGAAGAAGGATGATTGGAAAATTTTGCTTAGAATGTGGGGCGGAATCTCAAAAAACTGGACAAGTAAAAACTGACCTACCGAAAGAAGAATCAAGGGGACAAGAAACTAAATCTGTTAGTAATAAGATTAATGTAAAGGCCATATCCTAGTCATTGGACTTATAGCTTTAGTTGGAATAGCTGTATTTGTTTTTTCTTCTTTTTTTCCCTGAAACTGTAACTTATGACAGCGAGCCGCAAAATTCTGGAGGGGCCAGCAATACATTAAGTGCAATGGATTATTACAATGAAGGCGTATCCCTATATAATCAAGGGAGATATAGCGAAGCCATAATAGAATTTGAGAGATCTTTAGAGATAGATCCAGCAAATAAAGAAGCTTGGCTTTACAAAGGCCTTTCACTAGATAATCTTGGGCGATATCCCGAAGCTTTAATCTGTTATGACACGGCAATTGCTATAGACCCTTACTATGTTATTCCCTGGTATAACAAAGGGATATGCTGGGAAATCAAGGCAGATATTTAGATGCCATCACTTGCTTTGATAGAGTTATATCTATCGATCCTAACGATGGCGGTGCATGGTACAATAAGGGAATTGCACTTGAATTACTGGGAAGGAATGCAGAAGCGCAAGTGTGCTATAACAAAGCAAAAGAGCTTGGGTATGGAGAATAATTGTGGCGGATAGTAATGGAATCGTTTAATAAATATATGGAAGAATACAAAAAAGAGATGAAGAAAGGTACAATTAGAAACGCATACAAGGGATTGATGGAATACATAATGGATTTGAGAACACACTTCAAAAACAAATATCCGGATTATTTCGTATCTGGCCTATATTATGGATATATGGACATGACATATTTTTCCTTCTCGCCTGAATCATTAAAAGATAGAAAGTTGAAAATTGCGATAGTTTTTGTTCATGACACTGTTAGATTTGAAGTCTGGCTTAGCGGGCAAAACAAGGAGATTCAAAGGGAATACTGGAAGTTATTCAAAGAAAACTACTTGAACAAATATAATGTTGTACCAACTACAGAAGGTTTTGACTCTATTATAGAGCATGTTTTAGTTCACAATCCAGATTTTAGCAATCTTGATGAATTAACAGAACAAATAGAAGAAGGAACGTTAAAATTCAGCCAAGATCTTAAAGATTTTTTAGAGAGGCATTAAACTTTTTTAATTTATTTTTCCTAGTTTAATAGCTAAAAAGTAAATGTTATATATGGTGTTTTTTAATGATTATTATCTAGATAGAACCAACAAAGATTATTTAGAAAAAGGCGATAAAATGGATACAATTTACTTAGCTAAGTGGGAAAGTAGATTTTGGGCTTGGCTTATCGACATCATATTGGTGGGCATAGTATCAAATTTTCTTTCAAATTATCTAGGATTTTTGGGCAACTATGGATTAATGAGTCCTTTTTTCCTTGCAAATGTTAAGAGTTTTGGAGTCAACGGAATTTTATTGTTTGCTTATTGGACTATTCTTGAAGGATATAGTGGGCAATCTATTGGAAAGATGGCATTGAACCTAAAAACGGCAGATAGAAAAGGAGGAAAAATAGATTTTGGCATTGCTGCATTAGAAAGTTTTGGTAAAGCATTTATTTTGCCTTTAGACTGCCTTATTGGATGGCTAGCTATGCCTAACAGCAAGTTACGACTTTTTAACAGAATATCCAATACTATTGTCATGAGGACAAAATACGAAGCCCCAGATGACGTGAAATATGTTAAAGAGAAAGAATAATTATGTTTTTATTTTTCTTAAATTTGCTGATTTTTCCTCAAAGTTTAATTTGTATATATTCTAGGCCCAGAATCATGAGTATTCGATTGGGATTGCTAGATTTCCTATGCAATCTTTTTTATTTTAACTTTCCTAAATATCAAATAGCGTTTAAGTATAATACTCTAGAAATTCTTGATTAGAGGTATCACTACCGAAAGAAATAAATAATATAATCAGTATAGATATGCGACTAGATTAGTAGTCATTATCCGGATAGTGAAAAAATGAGAAAATTATTGGCCTTAATTTCAGTTTTGATTATGGGGATACCAGTTTGTCTATTGTTACTTCTCAAGAAGGGCCTCCACCATGTGATGATACAATTGCTTAGGTGCTGTATCACCAGTCTCAATAACAATTGTTTTGAATCCTTTTGCTTTTGCCCTGGAAATAGCATCTCTTAGAAGTAGCGTACCTATGCCTTGCCCTTGATGTTTTGTACCAACTGCCATATTCTTTATTTCAATAGTGCCACTACTTATTTTTTGGAGTACATAGACTGCTATAGTTTCGTTATCCTTTTCAAATATGAAAATTTCAGAATCATTGATATACCTATTAATTGCCTCAATTGTTTCATCGGCTAGCAATAGTAGATTGTAAGGAATTTCTTCATCTTTTTGAAGCTACATAATCATCTAAATCATCCCAAATACAAAAGTTCATGGAAATAAATGGACTTGGTCAATGATATTAATTCATTTTCATTCCCGACTTTTATTATCTACTAAATTTTTTCTGCCATAGCAATGCAGTGAGTTTCATTGATTTTAGAGGCAATTGCCCCACTAAAGTCTTTAAAGTATTTATTTTCTAATTTTTTTGAGTCATTATTTTCCTTTAGCTTGAAATCATACCTATTAAGAAAATCGTTGATTTTATACTCTTCTAAACCAAAAGTCCACATTTCATTAGCATCTGATACCATTTTGAGTATCTCTTTTTGCCCATAAAATTCTTTACTATTCTTTAATACTGATAAATGTACATAATCAAATACAATAATGCTTCCTTTGCCCGCATACTCGCCAATAATTTTGAAAGTTTCATCAACAGAATTTTCTTGTAGATACATAAGTAATCCTTCTAGAATGAAAAGGCTTCTTTTACCTTTCTTAAATCCTGCATCTGATAACTTTTGAACAAGAGTTTCCTTCTCAAAGTCAATTGGGATAAAGATTAAATTATTCGGTATTTCGATTTTTCTATTTTTATACTGTTTTATCTTTGCTCTCTGCGTAGGTGGTGCATCAAGTTCGAATATTTTTATCTTCGACTTGTCAGCTGTAAAACGTATTCCCCTTGAATCAAATCCAGCCCCAAATATAAGAATCTGGTCAAAATTATCATTCATATCATTTCTAAAAACTTCGTCAATGTACTTTGTTCTTGCTATTACGTATTCATACATGCCTTTGGGGGCAAGTCTATTCATCAAAAAAGAGCGAGTTAGAGGAAAACTTACTATCGGGGACATATACTTTGGTAATAAGATTGGTGCAATAAAATCCTCGGATTTATACAAAGAATTTTTCTCAAAGTAAGAAGCTGCCCTAGACATGCATGTCATTTCGGCCGTTCTGGATGTCTTGTGTTCTATTCTTCTATTCATGATATCCCTCGAAGGCTACTTATTTTTTAGTTGAAATATCAGGAAGTTCTGTTCTGGAAGTATATTTGCATCTTTGATTAATTTAAATCCTGAGCTTTCAAGATCCTCTATCGTAGTTCCTTTACCAGTTGAATGGCCCATCATCCGATGAAAGCTAAAGCCTTTGTTTCTGACATAATCAATTATGGTCACCCTTCCTTTAGGCTTTAACACCTTTTTTAACTCTGAAAAATATTCTACACGATTTTTCAAATGATGGTAAACATTTCGCATGAATATAAGGTCTATGCTCTCCTCACTTATTTCTGGAATTCCTTCAGAAATGTAAATTGTTTTAATGTTTGAAATCCCTTTGGAAGATTTAGTTTCTTCAATATAATCTAAGAACTCTTTGTTTGTATCAGAAGCATATACTATTCCATTATCTCCAACTTTTTCTGCAAAAAGAAAAGTAAAAAACCCGCCGCCTGAGCCAACGTCCAATATACTTTCACCTTTCTTTATTGATAGGATCTCAATTACTTCATAAGGTTTGGATTTAGGATTTGAAGCCTTTCTATTAAACATCTCTGCTTTAAGATTCCCCAAAAAAATCTCCCCTTATGCTCTGAATATTAATTCATCTAGTATATATAATTTACTTAGTTATTTTTCCACTAGATTTTCTGCTATACCTAACAGACATATTCCTCGATTACACCATTGTACCTATTTGCAGCTTCGATTATGGGTCCTTTTACTGCCAATACAAAGGCTATGTTACTGCCCCTAATTGAGAGAAGCTTATCCCCTGGCCTTACGCCGAATAGTTCCATGGTATGAGGGGATAGTCTTAATATGCCCCCTAGATGTATCTTTGACCAAGAATATAATCTTCCCTTATATTTTACACTATCTCCTTCGTTTAGCGAGTAATCATCAATTTCTGGGTGCTCATCGAATAAACGCTTTATGATTGACTTGTTAATCAATGTACGATTAGATACACAAAAGCCTCCTGACGTTTTGCTTCCTGAAAATAAAATAACATTTTCATCTGTTGTTAGCACATATTCATTAAAAGTCGTTTCTGGGATCTTTACACAGCCTTTTGGATTAATAATTGACCAGCCAAATACAAATTTTCCACCTTTAGCTATCTGTGGCATTTTTCTTTTCTCCTTAGATATATTGATATTTAGAAGGGTATTGTCTATCTAACTTATATCCCTTATTTCAATGATTTTATTGTCATTGAATATGAAAATAGATACCCCTTTAAGTTCAATTCTATCCCCGGCTTTTAGGCCATTTGGTAAATCAGATGCTAATATGCCGTGATACATTATATCAACTTTCACCTGATTACCAGTAAATTCCATGTTGATTATCTTTTATTCTCTATACTTAAACAGATACTTGCTCTTTGTTGCTGCTCTTTAAAGTTTTCAATGCCATTTAGTTTCATGTCAATATCATTATTAAAAATATTTTCAAATTTTATATCTATGTCTATATCCAAGATCATCATATCAATATCAAATTTATTGTAAGCATCGATATAGTTCTCTATAGTTTTACAATATGTTTCATTCATGGCATCATATTGTACATTCTAAACCAATAGGATTATAAATTATTGCGTCATGAAAAAATAAGCATATCGTAGTCTAATTGATGTACGAGTCTAGTTCATGAGTGATGATTATGGCCGGATTTGGAGACGATTTTGAAAAAATTGTGAAAGGAGCGTTTGCCCCGATATACCCTGTAATTGCAAAACAGATAGTTGACAAATGCAAGATAACAAGTGGAAACTGCATAGACGTTGGATGTGGCTCAGGGCCACTATCAATAATGCTTGCAAAAATAACTGATCTTGATATTTATGCATTGGACATATCGACTAAAGCAATTGACCTCCTAAAAGATAAAATAGAAACTGAGGGCCTGTCAAATAGAATTAAGCCAATGCTAAATGATGCGGAGTCTATGCCATTTGAAGATAATTTTGCTGATTTAATCGTTAGTCGTGGTTCCATGTTTTTCTGGAATGATCAAACAAAAGTGTTTAAGGAAATATACCGTGTCCTAAAACCAAATGGAATGGCTTACATAGGGTGCGGCTTTGGAACAGCTGAATTGTTTGGAGAAGTAAAGAAAAAAATGGAGGAAATAGATCCACAGTGGGATGAGAATCGTAAAAAGAGGCTTGAAAATGACGACGCTTCAAAGATAGAAAGAATACTTAAAGAAACAAAAATCCCGATTCATGAGATAATAAATGAAGATTTTGGATTTTGGATATTATTGAAAAAGTAATGAGCTGGCATAAAAAAAATATGAAGCCCATGTTTTAATCATTTTTGAGGTATGTGCAAAATAGATTTCTAAAATGGTTAATTTTAAATACTTAGGGGTTTGGTTTGGGGTTGTG
>JBAYOH010000045.1:0-12325 GCA_041678455.1 Methanofastidiosum sp. | reverse complement strand
GGCAATCTCACCAGAACTAAGACCATGCTCTTTCATCTTGATTATTCAGGAAATCTTTTTGTCGTTGAGCTTTGCCATGCTCCAATAACGTTTCCTCACGGGAAATGATTTTGGGATAAGACAATTGTAAAGGTGGACAAAATATTTATATATAAGAACAATTAATTAATAATGGTGATATTATGGCTGAACTAATAAAAAAGATAATGGTTCCAGTAGATGGATCCAAAGCTTCGGAAAAAGCAGTAGAGTATGCTGCATGGGTAGCAAGTAAAACTGGAGCACAGGTTATGTTGCTCCACGTAGTAGATGCAGATAAATTAAAACTGACATATGAGGCAATGGACAGATTCCTGCCAGAGTGGCAAAATAAAATTAAAGGAACAGACGATATAAAAAGATATTCTCCATTTTTTGAAGAACAACTTAGCTGCATGGTGGAAGATCCATTGTGTAAGAGGGGAAACAACGTACTGAAAGAGATGACAAAGTTTGCAGATAAACATGGTATTAAGGCTAAAACAATGATGAAGCTAGGGAGAGTTGTAGATACCATAATCCAAACAGCAGAAGATGAAAAGTGCGACCACATTATTGTTGGTAAAACTGGCCTCACCGGTATAAAAAGATTGGCTATAGGTCATGTAGCAGAAGACGTTGCCAGATATGCCGATTGTAGAGTTACCGTTGTTCCTTAAATATAAAATATTTTTATAATTTTTTTATTAGTTATTCTATTCTCTAAAAATTGTATAATTTATTAAAGGTAATATTATATATCTTAAAGTGGAATAACTGATGATGATAAATCCAATATTATTGGCTCTTGTGGCTGCTATACTAATATTCATTATAGCAGGTATTAGAGTAATAAAACAGTATGAAAGAGCAGTAAAATTTAGATTAGGTGTATTTGTAGGAGTACTTGGTCCTGGATTAAAATGGATAATTCCCATAGCTGACAATATACAAAAAGTAGACCTTAGAGTTGTAACTGTAGATATCCCTGCACAAGAAGTTATATCAAAAGATAACGTTCCGATGAAAGTAAACGGAGTACTATTCTTTAAGGTCACAGATGCCGATAAAGCCATACTTGAAGTAGAACAATATAAATTTGCAATATCTCAGCTTTCACAATCTGCACTAAGAGATATGGCAGGAAAATCGGATCTTGATACCATTCTAGCCAAGAGAGAGGAAATAGGAGAAAGAATAAGGACAATTGTTGATGTTGAAACCGACCCCTGGGGGATAAAAGTTACTGATGTAAAAATAAAAGACATAGAACTTCCAGATAATATGAAAAGAGCTATGGCACATCAAGCTGAAGCCGAAAGAGATAGAAGAGCAAGAATAATTCTAGCTGAGGCAGAAGAACAAGCCGCTCAAAGATTAGCAAATGCAGGGGACATAATAGACAAATCACCCGCTGCACTTAAGTTGAGGTTATACCAAACTTTAGCTGAGATAGCTTCTGAGAAAAATTCTACGATAGTATTTCCATTTCCCGAAGAGATGATTGAATTTCTAGGAAAGAAAAAAGAGCAGAAATGATACCATAATATCTATTTGAATGGGATTTGAAATTGGATATAAATATCAGATAATCAAAACAGGTAGCTCAATATCTTGGAAGGTACTAACTGCACATCTGAATTTAAGACCATGACAAAAGAACTACATGTCAAGGATATTGTTAAATATAAGGGCAGAAAAGATTTCCCAAGATGCGATGTTTATGCAATATATTTGAAATTGATAAAACAGAATGGGTATTTTGGCCAAATCAATTTGGCGGTACAAAAGAAGAATATTTAAAAAAGATAAATAATCTCTATCCTAAAAATGGATATTCTAAGATTATGTAAGGCATAAGTTTTTTAATCAGAAAAATCAATTACATAATATGCCTAGAGCCAGAAAAAAAAGATGCATTTATGTTGATACAAATGCACGTTATTTTAAACCAAGAGGGGTACCACTGGGGAATCTTGATATTATAAGACTTACATTTGAAGAGCTAGAAGCTATTAGGCTTAAAGATTTAGTTGGCATGGAACAGACTAAGGCTTGTGAAAAAATGGGAGTTTCACAGCCAACATTCCATAGGATCTTAAAAGAAGCAAGAAACAAAGTTTCTGACGCCCTTGTGAACTCTAAAGCAATTGAGATTTTTGGCGGAAATTATAAATTGGGCAATAATCAATTTAGATGCCTAAATTGTAAACATTTCTGGGAAGTTAAGAATATTTCAGAAGAAAACGGTATAAAATGCCCAGAATGCAACGGAACAGATGTTAAAAATATCAATAGTTGTAATCAGCACTGAATGAATATATCTTAAATAATAATACATATAATTTCTAACTGGTAATAAAATGAAAATTGCAATACCAACAGATTTAATAGGGGGGCTTTCGGATATAGTTTATAATCATTTTGGGAAGGCCCCTACTTATACTATTATTGAGATAATTGAGAATAAAATTGGGAACGTAGAGGTAATAGATAATACTAGCGACCATTTTGGTGGTTCTGAAAGCCCAGTTGATTTACTTCTAAAAAAGAACGTTGGAATTGTAATTTGTTCAAATCTAGGTCCACGTGCTATGGAAGTTCTTACTTGTCAAGGATTTGATCTCTTCTTCACCAAAAGAGAAAAAGTCCAGGAGATTGTTAATAAATTTATTAGGGGAGAATTAGACAGATTTTCTGGTGAAAAAACATCCTGTAGCTCCACCCAATAATTAATCTAGTTTGTAATTCTTTATTTTTTTAATCCAGTAGTTTGAATAAATAGCCCCAATAGAGTTGTGCGCTAGTACCCTATCTTTTACAATAAGTACGGTAGTCGGTGCTTTTGAATATTTGATAAACAAGGAATCGTGCCCCACACAAAGTCCTACAACAATGTTAAACTCTGTTTTTTCTTTTTCTAGTAATTTAGCCTGGCCAATAGGATTGCATGAAGGTTCGCTCAGCTTTCCAGATAAAGTTTTAGTAACTCCGAGATCTCCCTTTCCGATTCCGCAAGTCTTACATATAGCAAGAGATACTTCAAATCCCTTCTCTTGGAGTAAACTTGTAAGAACTTGAGATTCATTTTTCAATCCGACACATGACGCAATACCAAGTTTTTTGTAATTCATCCTTTTAGCAAATTCAATCAATTCAAGGACTCTTGGAAGTTTCATATATGCGTCTACTTCAAGCTCTGTCGAAGTAATGTAAAAATTAAGATTTTCTTCTTTTCTTAATTCATTTTCAGCATAATCTCGTATTTCCTTATCATAACAGTTTATTCCTTCCGTGCAGAAGGAGTCTTCACACTCATTGCATCTCATGACTTATATAAAAAAAGATAATATAAAAAGTTACTTATTTTATGCCAGTTATTATGTCTGTCTTAAAATCAAATAAAGTCATTTTTTTATTTTTATCTTTTAATGTCATTATGTTATCGTTTGTAACTTTACCAATAACTCTAGCTTCGATTTTTTGCTTTTTGAAAAGAGATAATATTTTGTCAGTATTTTCGGGGGATGAAGTTAAAGTGAATCCATACCCAGGATAAATCTTTAGCCAATCTATAAAGTCCATATTGTATGGCCTTTGTATCTCATCTACGTCAATTACTGCACCTTTTCTGGATGTTTCAAGTAACATTCCAATTGTTCCCAAAATACCTGGATTTGAAATGTCCTTTGCTGCAAATGAAAGCTCTTTTTCAGCTATTTTGTTCATTATGCCTAATTTTGAAAGACACTCTTTTGAGGATTTGTTAAGTGTGGTATCCCAATTAAGATAATTGTTGTAACGTCGTCCGTCCATATCCATTGCCAAGATTATATCTTCTCCTTCTTTTGCAGAAAAACTTGAAAGTATTTTTGAAGCGTTGCCCATTATTGAAACAGATACAGTTGTGGTATCAGTATCAGGATGAAGATGCCCCCCCACCATTGGAACCTTAAATTTATCACATCCAATTTTAATTCCTTCAAGTAAATCTTTACAATTATCCGTCTTTTTTAAAGACATGATATTAACCATAGCAATAGGTTTACCCCCCATTGCATAGATATCATTTACATTGACAAGTACTGCACAGTACCCCGCCCAAAAAAGATCTTTTAAGAGATTTGCCCAAATCCCATCTGCTGCAAGAAGTAAATAATTGCAATCATCTTTTAAAACAGCTGCGTCGTCACCGAAATCAATAATAGTATTTCCGTAATTAGAAAATGGTTTGAATTGAGTAATTAGATGTTTAATTGGATTTTTTCTTTTAACACCCTCATAATTTCTGATTTCCTGAACAATTCTGTTTAGGTCGGTCATGCTATCCAACATGCGGTTAATGGCTAAGTTATTTATAAAAGTTTTTATTTCAATATGCTTTCCATAAATTTTCTAATCTCAGTAGGCGTGGAAGATTCAAGGCCATAGATTTCAGAGAATTTGGACGTTGTCTTCAAAATCTTTGTTTTCCCACAAGGTTCGGCGTCTAATAGACCTGCTTCAATTAATACTTTTACATGTTCGTAGCATTGACTGCCCCTATATTTGACTAAGTCAGATTTTTTTAAGGGCTGTTTGTATGCAATAATAGCTAACGTTTTCAGGATTGCCCCTCTTATTTCAGACTTTGGAGCAAGATCAGCAGTTAATAGAGAATATTCATTTTTCACTTGCATAGTATATCGATCCTCCACAGCCCTAACTACTTCAAGCGAACTTCCCCTCTCACGGTATTCTTTAGAAAGATTTTCTATCAAACCTTCTATATACCCCCTGTCTTTCATACCTAGTTTTTTTAGCAACTTGGAAATTGGAACAGGTTCTCCCGAAATGAAAAGAATTGCTTCAATAGAAGCCTTGTCCTTTGCTATATCCATATGCTCCGTATTATTCCTTACATTTAAATGGTTTGCAGGTTTGTTGCTAGGATAATCCAAAAATAGTAATTATAAGAAACTTTTTTAATGTCCAAAACTTTGTTTAATTAG
Organism: Methanofastidiosum sp.; assembly: GCA_041678455.1. Classification (GTDB taxonomy): domain Archaea; phylum Methanobacteriota_B; class Thermococci; order Methanofastidiosales; family Methanofastidiosaceae; genus Methanofastidiosum. Next base: position 7,316 of record JBAYOH010000045.1, on the reverse strand, counting down.
GTGTATAGATGGATTTAGAAGAAATTTCTCATAAAACAATGAAATTTATCGATTCTGAAGGGGAAGTTTTTGCTCAGAAAATTAAAGTTATTTCCTATGATATTGAAAAGAATAATGTAGAAATTGGCGAAGAAAAAGAAACCATAGGAGTCGGGGTAAGGGTAGTAGATGGAAAAAAGCAAGGATTCTCTTTTACAAATAATATAAATGGTTTGGAAGAGTGTGTTAAGACGGCATACAAAGTTCTAAAAGTATCAAGAGCAAGAGAAGATTTTGTTAGCCTGCCCACTCCAAAAAAAATAAAGAATAGGGATTTGGTAGATAAATCATTGTATTCAATAAATTCTGAGGATTTAATGAAATTCTCGATAGATATGATTAAAAGCTGTGAAAGAAGAGAGGGAACTCCATCCTCTGGAAGCACAAGTCTTACTTTTCATGAAGAATCTATTTCAACATCAACTGGTATCTCTTTAAGTCAAAAATATGCAACTCTTTTTGGGTACATATCGGCCATTTACAAGGCTGAGGATGTATCCACAGGTTTTGATTATAGTATTATGCGAAAAAAATTTGATTTTATTCCAATTGGAGAAAAGGCAGCATTTAAAGCTAAAGAAACTAGTAATGCAAAAAAAATCCAATCTATTTATTGTGATGTCATTTTGGAACCAGAAGCAGTTTCTTCATTGCTTTCTAATACCTTTATATCTCATCTTTTTGCAGAAAGCGTTGATAAAAATAGAAGCTTTCTAAAAGAAAAAGTTGGGGATAAAATAACAAATCTTACAATGATAGATGATGGCACCATTGATTATGGTGTTGCTTCTGCAAATTTTGATGGTGATGGTAATCCCACAAAAAGAAATGTCGTTTTAGAGAATGGTGTATTGAAAGGATTTCTTTATGACGACTTTTATGGAAAAAAGTTTGGAGTTGAATCTACTGGAAATTCTGAAAGAGATTATAAATCTCTCCCCTCCATTGGTACTACTAATTTCATTATAGAAGGTGAAAAAATAGAAGGCATAAAAAAAGGATTTATTATTAATGAGTTAAGAGGGGCCCATACAGCAAATCCAATTTCTGGAGATTTTTCTGTTGAAATTTCTAGTGGCTTTTACATAAAAAATGGTGAGAAAGTTCATCCAATTAAACATGGGATGATTGCAGGCAATGTATTTGAGTTTTTGAGTAAAGTTAAAGGAGTATATGGGGAAGTTAAGAATACCGGTGGTATGATAACCTCTTCGGTTGTTTCAGAAGCTAAGGTGGTAGGATGATTGCAGTTGTAGGTATGCCAGGTTCAGGAAAAAGCGAATTTGTTAATATAGCTCTAAGCTTTGGATACAGATTCATCTCCATGGGAGATATTGTAAGAGAAGAAGCTGTGAAAAGGGGGTATCCTCTTGAAGAAAGTGGAAAAGTTGCACAGATGCTTAGAGATAAAGAAGGGCTTGATATAATAGCCATTATGACTTTGGGGAGAATTAGTGAAACTCAGGATGGAAAATTTTTAATCGAAGGTATACGAGGTATAAAAGAAATTGAGCGATTTAGGAAAGAAATTGATTTTATTCTAGTTGGCATACATACATCACCACGCATAAGATTTGAAAGATTAAAAAATAGAGGAAGAGCGGATGATCCAAAAACCTTTGAAGATTTTTACAAGAGGGATTTAAGGGAACTATCTTGGGGATTAGGTGAGGCTTTTGCGTTATCTGATGTCATAATAGATAATAATGGCACCTTTGAAGAGTTTAGGGCCAATATCGATAAGGTGGCTAAAAAATATGAGCTTTAAAGTAAAAGTTTTTGCAGACGTAAAAACAACTGAAGATCCTGAAAAAGTAAAAAAATCAATAATCAATATTTTCCCGGATATCGAAATCGAAGAAAAAAACAACGAGATGAGTGGCTATTCAGAAGATGAAGAGGTTCTTTCAAGATTTATTGAATTAATATATTCTGATGCAATTAGAGATAGCGTGAATATGATACTAAAAGAAGGCGCTCAAGGGGCAAAAATTTCTTTTTCAATGAATAAACAGGCTGCATTTGCAGGTAGGGTAAATCTATCCAGGGTATCGACTCTAGGATCAATTAAAGTAAAGATCTATGTAGAAAATCCATACGATTTTATTGATAGAATAGTTCCTAAAACAACCTAATTCTAATGATTTTTTGTAGGTTATCTTTTATTATTCCATTCTTTCGTTTCATACTTCTCTTTTGATAATTTTCTTGCAATGCTTAATTCCTCTTTAGAAATATTTTCTTTTTTTGATTCCCCATAAATCTCTTCAAATCCTTCCTTTAAACTTTTAATTAGTTCTTGTTTTCCAAAATTATATCCTTCATTAGCCAACGTTGTAACTCTTTTTTTTATTTCTATTTTTTTATCAGATATTCTAAGAATTCTTTCCATCAATTCTATATTAGTATTGTACATTAAAGTTCCATGTTGTAAAATAACACCAAGTTTTCTTGTTTGAGCAGATCCAGAAAGTTTCTTTGAATTTAACATGAGATCATTAAGAGGTTTAAAATTCGCATTAATATTGAGTTTTTTTAGTCCTTCAATGATTCCTCCGTATAAGAACTCAAAGGAATCTAGAATATTCTCGGGGGCATTTTTTTCAGACATCACTATTGAATAAGTAATTTCACCTGAACAATCGTGAAAAACATTTCCCCCTCCAGTTATTCTTCTTACATAATCAATATTGTTCCTATTGCAGTGATCTATGTCAATTGAAGATTTAAGACTCTGGAAATATCCAATAGAAACACATGAAGGATAAAATGAATAAAATCTAAATGTGTCCGGTATTATATTCTTGGCCCTTAATAAAAGCAAAGACTCGTCAAGGCCCATTGAAATATATCCATTTTCTTCTCTATAAGGTAAATATCGCACAGATAAAATACTATCGAAAAGTATTTATAGGTTTACATAATCTTGATATTTGGGAAGGGGAATGGAGGAAAAATTTAGGATCCTCTCATATTTTTTCACCTCTAGTGCTAGATTTCCCTTCCCTCTTTAAGGGCTTTAGGAGGCGTCTTATGTATCAAAGAATTTTAAAACTACTTGAGAATGAAGAATCTCCTCTTTCCTCAGAGGCCATCAGTGAAAAAACAAAAGAAAGTCTAATGAAAACAAAATCTCTTTTGTTGAGATTACAGGAAGAAGGGAAAGTTGAAAGTACAAAAAAAGATGAGATTATAGTTTGGCAAATAAAGAAAAAGAATGATGTTGAAAAGAAATTTGAAAAGATGGGAAGATAATGCCTTTTTCTCACCCCTTTATCAAAGGGGAGATTTCGCCTAGAACCTACCAAGAAACTATTTTTGTAAAAAGTAAAGATAAAAATACTTTAGTAATATTACCAACAGGATTGGGTAAGACTTACATAGGAATATTACTTGCAGCATATACTCTACACTCTCTGGAGAAAAAAGTTTTAATTCTAGCACCAACTAAACCACTGGCTGAGCAGCATTTAAAATCATTTTCAGATGCTTTGAATATTGAAAAAGAAAGTTTTTCTCTCCTAACTGGAACAGTACCACCTTCTAAAAGAGAGGAACTTTACAAGAAATCTTTAGTTATAATAGCGACGCCTCAAGTAATAGAGAATGATCTGTTAGGTGGAAAGATAAACCTAGAGTATTTTGGCCTTATTATTTTTGATGAAGCCCATCGTGCAATAGGGGATTATGCCTACACATACATTGCAGAAAAAGCCATTTCAAAAAATGTAAGGATAATGGGATTAACTGCTTCACCTGCTTCGAATAAAGAAAAGATGAATAATATTATCCAAAACCTTGGAATAGAAAATATAGAAATCAGGAATGAAAGCTCGCCCGATGTAAAGCCTTATGTCCAAGATATAGACATCTCCTGGATTACTGTAAAACTTCCTGATGAATTTTTAGAAATTAAAAAGTTACTTGAGATGTTATTAAAAAAAGAGATTATAATCCTAAAGGATCTAGGATTTATTTCTTCACAAGATGTTACAAAAAAAGAATTATTAAGTACTGTTCTAAAAATTAACAACAAAATTAAGGAAGTCTCTATACATGAAAAATCAATTTATTATGGAGCTCTCAAATCTCAAGCAAAGGCGCTAAAAATTCATCATGCGTTAGAATTATTGGAAACTCAAGGAATATCTCCATTAATATCTTATTTCAAAAGGATGAGAGAGAGTAAAAGCCGTTCTTCATTGGAATTACTTTCTGAAAAAACTGTAATGAAGATAATAACAATGGCCGATACTCTAAAGCAACAAGAGATAGAACATCCAAAACTTTCAAAATTATATGAACTTGTTATAAAAGAAGCTAGTAATGGAAAAAATCTGATAATATTCTCCCACTACAGAGATACCACGATGAGGATCGTAAAAGAGTTGGAAAAATTCGAAAAGATAAAAGTTGAGAGATTTGTCGGTCAAGCTTCAAAAAGGGGCGATGAAGGACTATCACAGAAAAAACAAAAAAGGATAATTGAAAGATTCAGATCAGGAGAGTTTAACGTCCTTGTCGCCACTTCAGTTGCAGAGGAGGGTCTTGACATACCTGAAGTAGATATGGTGATATTGTTTGAACCTGTACCTTCAGAAATAAGATCAATTCAGAGGAGAGGTAGGACTGCCAGGAAAAAAAGTGGAGAAGTTGTAATCCTTATGGCAGAGAATACTAGAGATGAAGGGTATTATTGGGCAAGTAAGAAGAAAGAAAAGCAAATGAAACTTACTATAATGGAATTAAAAAGAGATTTTAGGAAAAGTGATGAAATGATCATGGCAGAGAAAGGGCAAAGTAAACTAAAAGATTTTGTGGATATGCCATACATTATAGCAGACGATAGAGAGGACAAAAAATTATTAAAAATCTTATCAGAAAGATCTAACATCAAGATAAATCGTTTAGATGTAGGGGACTATATACTCTCAAACAGAATTGGGATTGAACGAAAATCTTCTAATGATTTTATTGAATCGCTTATTAAAGGCACACTTTTTTCCCAAATTTTATCTCTGTCAAATACTTTTGAAGTACCGATGTTGATAGTGGAAGGGGAAGATGTCTATTCAATAAGAAATATGGATAAAAAATCTATTCGTGGCGCCATTATTTCGGCAATGATTGATTTCAGAGTTAGAGTTATTTTTACCAAAAATCCAGAAGAAACTGCCAGTTTTCTTGTAGATATCTCATTGAGAGAGCAGAAAGAAAAAGATAGGGCCCCCACGATAAGGGGCGAAAAAAAAGTAATGAGCCTAAAAGAGAAACAGTTATTTATTGTTGAAGGCCTCCCAGAAGTTTCATCTGTGCTTTCCAGGAGATTATTGAGAAAGTTTGGCAGTATCTTTGGAGTTTTTAATGCTGATGAAATAGAACTTAAGGGAGTTGAAGGTGTTGGGGAAATAAAGGCTAAAAAAATAAGAGAGATTATAGACTCCCAATATGAAGATATATAATTTCTTTATTGCTAGTCAATGATTAACCAAAAGATTTAAATATTAGAAAGCTATAGGTTACATTATCATTAATAGGTGATGAATTATGAGAGGGCAAAACGATACTGAAGCAAGAAAATTCTTTAAACAGGCAAAAAGGATGAAAGAGAGAGCAGAAGCTAATATAAAAAAGAGAAATTTCGTTCTAGCATCTATTGAAATAGATGTTGCTAACAGACTCCTTGAGGAAGGTAGCAAGTTTCTCTAAATTTTATTTTTAATTTTGATATACTCTTTTTAGATATTAATTTCTAATTTAAGTGTAATAAATAATTCTTAAATCAATTTAGTAATTGTATACAATAGTCTTATATATAAATCATAGAAAAACTAAAACAATGTTATCAGGCGATATACTTGGCCTAATAATAGTCTATGGATATGTGGCCGTTTTACTATTTATTTCTGAAAAACTATTAAGCAAATATGAAGTATTCGGCCGGAAGTTTCTTCATATAATGGTTGGAAATGTACTGTTTGTATTGCCTATATTTGAAACTAAATTTACAATGACTTTTCTAGCCGCGGCACCTTTTATACCTCTAACATTCCTAATGAGCCCCTACTCACCACTAAAGATCAAAGATAAAATTTCCTCATCAGGCCATGGCCTTGGGTTGGTATACTATGCAATATCATGGACCGTCCTCGCATTTTTATTTTTCGATAAGCCGTGGATTATAGCTGTAGGTATAGCTGCAATGTCCTATGGGGATGGAATGGCGTCCTTAATTGGAACTAGATTTGGAAAAAGAAAATATCATTTCTTTGGAGAAACTAAGAGCATTGAAGGATCAGTAACAATGTATTTCATTCTAGTTGTTGTTATGTGGATTGTATTAAAATATTATAATTACATATTTTCAAATGTTAGTGTAGTGCCGATGAATTTTGTAATACTATTATTTGTTCCACTTATTGCAACGTTATTTGAAGCTACCACGCCCAATGGGCTTGACAATTTGACTGCTTGTTTTTCTGCAACGATTCTTTATTACATATTGGCATTGGTGCTACAATGAGATTTATTATCATTGATGGATTGGATGGTGCTGGAAAGGACACCCATGCAAATTTAATTCAAGATAGATACCTAAAAAGAGGAGATAGTGTGATATTACGTTCTCATCCAGAAAATGACAATACTTTTGGGATAAAAGCAAAAAACTCACTTTTAGGCAAGGGGAAATTTAATTATATTAAAGCCTCTATGTATTATGCTTTTGATGTCATAAGATCAGTGAGAAAGTATCATGGAAAAAGCGATACATTGATTGTTGTACGTTATCTAATGGGTGTCGCATATTTACCCTTGCCTTTAGCAAAATTATTCTACAAGTTTTTTTCTACAATACTCCCTACTTCAGAATATATGTTCTTTTTAGATGTTGAGCCAGAAGAATCCCTAAAAAGATTATCTAAAAGAAATGAAATAGAAATGTTTGAAAATCTAGATGATCTCATAAAGGTAAGAGAAAAAGCATTAAAATTAGTAAATAATTGGAAAATCATAGATACTTGTCAACCGATAAATAATGTCCAAAAACAAATAGAAATAATTCTAGATAAGTTGGATAATGGAAAAGATATGACCAAATCTATACATGAATCAAATCAAACTCAAAATTAATAAAAAAATTATTTATAATAATTTGAGGTATGTGCAAAATAGATTTCTAAAATGGTTAATTTTAAATACTTAGGGGTTTGGTTTGGGGTTGTGCTCGCACCCAAACCATACTGAAAGCAATTTTTGATGAATATAAAGATTGCGTT
>JBAYOH010000044.1:0-12365 GCA_041678455.1 Methanofastidiosum sp. | reverse complement strand
TTTGTGTTACCTATCTTACTTTCTGTGGCTTTTAAAGGTTTTGTTGAAAGATAAGTTTCAATTGGGTTAAATTAACATCAATTAAAAATCTATCGTTTTTCACGATAAAGTTTTTATAAGATAAATACATAAGAAAACTAGGTATTTATATAATAGAGTGATTTTATGTCTAAAATCTTAATAGTAGAGGATTATAAAGATTTATCAGAATTTTATCAGGAATTCTTGGAGAGAGATAATTTATTCACGGCTTCAGACGGAGAAGCAGCTGTTGCTCTTTACAAAGAGCATAAACCTGATGTAGTTCTTATGGATTTAAAACTTCCAAAAAAAAGTGGCATAGATGCGACTAGGGAGATAATCCAATTTGATCCGGAGGCAAATATAATTGCTATAACAGCTTATGGCTCTACTATAGGTTCCAAAGCTTTAGAAGCTGGGGCAAAAGAAGTTTTGAGAAAGCCTGTTCGATTTAACAAGTTAAAAGAGATAATAGAGAAATATAAGTCTATTTAACTTAATTATTAGACTATTTGGGTAATAATGTGACTTCTAAAAACCAGGAAAAAGCCTTTGACGTACTTTGGGATAATACTACTTATAAAGCAATAAATACCTATAGAGAAGGAAAGTACAATGAAGTAACAGAGCTTGCAAAACAAGTTTATGGAAATGATAGTACCAAAGTTGCTATTTCCATGAATAATCTCTCGTTGATTTATGATGCCCGTGGAAAATTTGAAGAAACTGAATTCTATTTTAAGAAAGGGCTTATAATCTTAGAAAAAGTATTTGGAACAAATAATAATCCCAATGTAACAATGACAATGTTAAATCTTGCTGAAATGTATGAATCACAAGGAAGGACTGACAAGGCAAAACGATATTCTGAAAATGCGAAAAGTATTTTTAAAAAGAACTTTAAGAGTGATTAATACATCTTTTTATTATTTATATAATTACATTTTGAATTAAGTGGACACTCTTTACAATTTGGATTTTTCTTGCATATGTTTTTCCCAAGTAGGACAATAAGTCCATGAAACTCTTGATATGTTAATAGGTCTTCAGGTATTTCATTTATTATGTATTTTTTTAAATCACCATAACTAATGTTTTCTTCAACTATTTTTAATCTCGAATATATTCTCTTTGTATACGCATCAATGACAAATTCAGTTTTTTCTGCAGCATATAAAATAATACTATCAGCAGTTTCATCACCAATACCTTTTAATTCTAAAAGCTCTTCTCGTAGAATTTTTTTATCTTTAGAAAACAATAATTCCAGTTCTCCATCATAGGTAACTAATAGATATTCAGATATTTTTCTCAATCTTTCTGCTTTCTGATTAAAGAAACCACTTGGTTTAATTATTTGCTTTAAATTGTCAATAGGTAATTCTACTATATCTTTTGGATTTAGAATATTTGCTTCTTTTAGATTGCTCAAGGCCTTTTCGACATTGGTCCAAGTTGATTGTTGGGTGAGTATAGCACCAATTATAACTTCAAAAGGTCTATCGTTTGGCCACCAACTGCCTACTTCTCCAAAATACTCTTTTAATATTTTGTATATCTTAAAGCTATTCATAGATTTGCGTACTCCAATGCAAAGTAAGATATAATAAAATCAGCTCCGGCACGCTTTATAGACAAGAGTATCTCTTCTATTACTTTATTTTCATCGACCCAACCCATCTTTGATGCTGCCTTTACCATAGAATATTCTCCACTGACATTATATGCCGCTGTGGGAAGTCCAAATTTCTCTTTTACCCTAAATATAACGTCTAGGTAAGGCAAGGCAGGTTTCACCATAACAATATCAGCGCCTTCTTTTATGTCAAGTTCAACTTCTCTTAAAGCTTCTAAGATATTTCCAGGTTCCATTTGATAGGTTCTCCTATCGCCAAAAACTGGTGCAGAATGGGCGGCTTCTCTAAAAGGGCCGTAAAAAGATGATAAGAATTTTGCAGCATAAGACATAATCAAAATTTCTTCGAAAGAGTTATTATCTAATTCAGTTCTTATTGCATAGACTCTCCCATCCATCATGTCAGAGGGAGCTACTATATCAGCACCTGCCTTTGCATGGGACAAAGCCGTTTTAGCTAATAATCTTAATGTATCATCATTTTTTATTATTCCATCGCTGACTAATCCACAGTGTCCATGTGAAGTATATTGACAAAGACAAATATCTGTGATTATAAGAAGATCAGTATTATCTTTTATATTTCTAATCGCCTTTTGAACAATTCCTTTGTCACTATACGCTTCACTACCAATTTCATCTTTTTTTTCAGGCGTACCAAAAAGTAAAATTCCCGGTATTTCAAGATCTTCTACTTTTTTTGCAATTTTCTTTAATTCAGAAACAGGATATCTAAATTGGCCCGGCATAGATGGTATCTCTTCTATCTTATTTTTTTCATGTACAAAAATAGGATAAATTAAATCATTTGGGGCCACATCATGCTCCCTAAGTAAAGCTCTAAGTCTTTCATTTTTTCTTAGTCTTCTTAATCTAACTTCTGGAAAGATTCTACCGCCTCCAAGTTATTGTATACCTTTTCTCTTAAATCTCTGACTGGTTTATGCAAGACCTTAGAAACTATGGCCTTTGTTAAATCCTCTAGAATCATTATGTCCTTTTCATTATCAAGATTAAGCATTTTTAAAGCCCTATTTAATTCTGTTTTTCTTATATCTTCAGCTTTTACCCAGACGTCCGCTATATACGGCTCTACAAACATTCCTTTAAGATTAGTTTCAAGTTTTTTTAATTCTTGTTCAACTATTAATGATGCTTTTTCAGCTTCTTCCCTCCTTATTTCCATATTCTCTTTAGCTATTTCTGATAAAGAGTCAATATTGTACAGATGGACACTTTCAATTTCCCCAACAGAGGCCTCAACATCTTTTGGTATTGCAATGTCTATGATTACCAAGTCTTTATTTCGTTCCTTTACTATTTCTTTAATTTCATTTGTGTGTATTATTGTATGGGGGGCAGAAGTTGCAGTTATAACAAGGTCTGAAATTTTAATATGATCCATCAAATAATCAAATTTTAGCGCTTGACCTCCTATAGTTTCTGCTATATTTTTTGCCGTCTCAAAGTTTCTATTTGAAACATATACTCCATCAACGCCCTTTGAAGAGAGTGACTTAGCAATAAGACAACTCATTTCTCCTGCACCAACAATCAATATTTTTTTATTAACTAAAGAACCGAATATATTTTCGGCAAGTTTGACTGCTGCACTTCCAATTGAAATTCCACCTTTAGAAATATCCGTATTTGTTCTTACAAGTTTTCCAACTCTTATTGCCTGATTAAATATAATGTCCAATAATGAATCTGTTGAGCATTCGGTTTTACATTCAAAATAATTATTTTTAACTTGTGATAAAATCTGATTTTCGCCAATAATTAGAGATTCTAAACCCGAAGCAACTCTAAACAAATGTCTTATCGCTTCATTCCCACTAGATACTTCTAAATAATTCTCAACATCTGATCTGATATCCTTTAAAATTAGGATAATGCCTTCTATAGATTCCCCTCTGTCTGCTACACAATATATCTCTGTTCTGTTGCACGTATTTAGTATTACACATCCTTTTACACCAGTCTCACAGCATATTTGCCTCATAAGTTCATTTCTATGTTTCTTAGAAAAGGAAAATTTTTCCCTCATATATACTGGTGCATTTTGATAGGTAATCATAAAATTTAGTAGGAACATTCACAACCCTCTTTTAATTTTTTCATAAGTGCCGTCAAGGGGATCCCCCTTTTTTCTAGCATTAATCAATATTTTCGCTTCTTTATCCTTTCTATCGATAAAGTCTGCTATTTCTTCTTTAAGTTTTTTGGAATAGTATGGACATTCTCCCTTGGTAGATATTGCAACTAGTAGATTCTCCTTTTCTATAATGGCGGGGAAGATTATATCTGATAGTTCTTTATCATCAACTACATTTACCATTATTCTATTTTTTTTGCAAATACTGCAAAGTTTTCTGTTAAGTTCCTTATTGTTCAATGATAATACAACAAAGCCGATATCCTCATTAATTAGTGTAGGAAAATTGTCTTCGTTTATTTCCATTTTAATCTTTTTAATGTTTAAATTATCAAAATCTTTATGGAACTCTGAAGAAACAACTTTAATATTATTTGTAAATTCAAGAAGTTTTTTTGTTTTTCTTAGGGATACCTTACCTGCTCCGGCGATTAAAACTTCTTTATTTGTGTTAAGAATAATTGGGAAGTACAATTAACCACGAACAAACAAGGTAGTCATGTTATAAATCTTTTCCCAAAAATCTTTATAAGTCAACATCAGAAATCTGTCCAATGGATGCCAAATTAAATCAAATAATCTCCAATGTATCTATAAACGTGGGGTTTAGGTATACGGTAGTGTCTGACTATTATCCCTATAAAAGCATAAAGAATACTGCTAGGGTAAAAAAAAGTGTTTTATACGTTAGGGTATCAGATAAATTAAAAGACGCACCACAAGAAGTAAAAGAAGCTCTTGCATATGTTCTTTTATCCAAGATTAAAGGCATCCGGGTAGCAGCTAGATATAAAAGGGTATATAATGATTACATCCACAACATCATAATTAACGAATCTTTTGAGAATGTGAAGGGGACACATGAACCAAACGGGAGTTATTTTAATCTCGATGAAATATTTCACACGATTAATAATAAATATTTTTCTAATGAAATAACTAAGCCTGCGTTAAGATGGTCCAAGAAAAGGGCTTACAGGATTTTTGGGAGATACGACCGCTCTAAAAATGAGATTGTAGTTTCAAGTCTTTTGGATGAGAAAAAAACTCCAAAGTTTGTAGTTGAATACATAATGTACCACGAAATGCTGCATATTAAATTTGGATTCACTTATAAGCGAGGCAGGAGAAAAATACACACAGGGCCATTCAAAAAAGAAGAAGAAAAGTTCCCTTTCTATAAGGAATCTATTGATTATTTGAAAAAAGTATCCGGAAGAGAACGTAAATTTCTTTTTTAGAAAGTCTTTTAAGTAGATTTCTTGCTTAAATAGCATGTTTGGGGGTCTTTGATGAGAATTGTAATGAAATATGGTGGGACATCTGTCGGCAATGCTGAAAGATTCCTTAACACTGCAAATATAGCTATAGATACATACAATAAAGGAAATGAAGTTGTAGTTGTCGTTTCTGCAATGTCTGGAGTTACAGACATGCTTCTAGGGGCTGCCGACAAATCTCTTAAGGGAGAAGACCTTGCCCCCATTCTAAATGAACTCAGATCTAAGCATTTTGATGCTTGTAAAAATATAAAAAATGAAGAATTAGCAAAAATAACTAAAGAAAGAATTGATACCCTTTTAATTGACCTTGAAAAAAGTTTGATTGGAGTACATTACTTAGGCGAACTTTCTTTACGTTCAAAGGATAGAATAGTCTCTTTTGGAGAAAGGCTTTCAAGTTTGATATTATCTAAGACAATAGAAGCACATGGCGTATCATCTGATAAAGTAGACGCATTTTCTTTGATTGTCACGGATAATAACTTCGGAGAGGCGGCAGTTTTCTTTAATGATAGTTATAAAAAAACATCTGATAATTTGATACCATTACTAAAAAAAGGCATGATTCCCGTAGTTACTGGATTCATCGCCAAAAGTAAAGAGGGAGACATCACTACACTTGGTAGGGGGGGGTCTGATTACGCAGCTTCAATAATTGGCGCTGGGATCAATGCAGATGAAATATGGATAATGACTGATGTAGATGGAATAATGACTACAAATCCAAAAATATGTAGTAAGGCCTATACCATCCAAGAAATGTCCTATCTTGAAGCAATGGAACTGGCATATTTTGGTGCCAAAGTTCTTCATCCAAGAACAATCGAACCTGCAATTTCTAAAAATATTCCTGTCAGGGTAAAAAATAGCATGTCAAACTCTACAGGTACTTTAATCCTAAAAGATACAAATGCAAATCACAAAGTTGTAAAGGCCATAAGTATAATTGAAAATGCTGCAATTGTCTACGTTTCCGGAGCAGGGATGATTGGAGTTCCAGGTGTGGCTGCAAAAGTTTTCAAAGCTTTAGGTGATCATAACATAAACGTTTACATGATTTCACAAGGGTCTTCGGAAGCAAATATATCTTTTGTAATATCTGAGAAGGACATAGATAAGTCTGAAAATGCTTTGAGAAAAACATTTCTCACAAAAGACTTAGTGAGAGATATTTCTCACATCAAAGGAGTAAATATAATAAGCGTGGTGGGCAAGGGGATGCAAGGTGCAGTAGGCACTGCAGCAGGATTATTTTCTGCTATTGCAAAAGATAAGATTAACATATTAATGATTTCACAAGGATCTTCAGAAGTTTCAATCTCTTTCGTTGTTTCTAAAGAAGATGGCCACAACGCTATTAGAGCAATACACAAAGCGTATCTTGAGTAGATGTTATCTAATTTTTCTTTTCAATTTCCTTTAATCTTACTTCTATGGCATTTTTACCTTTTTCACTGGGTGCATATATTGGTATTTTTGTTTTAGTCTTGTAAATATTTTTTTTATCCCCTATTTCTTTTATCTCTTCGCTCATACATGCAGTTATGATGTCTCCATATTCTATAAATATGGCTGCTTCGTCTCTCGAGGCCCCAGTTGTATGAACTCCAAATATTAAAATATTACAAGAATTAATTTTTTCAATATTTCTTATTTCTGGTATATCTTTAGCATTTGATATTGTAATGGCTATATTCTTGTAACCTTTTGATATGGCCATTTTTAATCCTTTAACTTGATTAATCTCACAACTCTCTGGATCTAGTATATTAGATATTCCTACAAATGAAATAACATTTTTAATAGGTGAAGTTTTAATCACGCCAGATATTCTTCCCGCCAACCCTTCAACTTTTTCTGGATCAGTCACAATGACAGTACCACAACCGTCACTTACAATTACAGTTGCATCCAGTAGTCCCTTTTTTAATAATGTAGACATAATTTCACTTGCGCCAATAGAAAGAAAATCTTGAGAGGGAAATTTTCTATTCTCTGTACACATTCCAAAATCTTGTATTCTAAATTCAATATTTTCCTTAATTGATTCTTTAGTTAGTTTTTTTATTCCTCTATATTTATCAAAAAGGGGACAATAATCAATAATAGGGTCTTCAACACTTACTACTTTCCCATTTTTTATAATTATTTTTGATTTGCCCAAAGCCTCAATTTCATGTGTACCCATAATCAAGATTAAGAATAAAACTTTAAAAATGTATTGAAAGTAATTATAATGATGATGAGCGACCCCTTCTGAGCATATGCCATGATGAAGATTTTGAGTTCTGAACTTAAAAATCGAAGAAAGTCGCAATATACAAAAACCAATAATATTATATCCTAATAAGATAAAAAGTAATGATTAGATATCTTAAGAATAAAAGCCTCTTGAAATATCTAAAAACTAGGGAAGGAAAAACCCTTATTCTAATTTTTGGATTCTTTATCTTAGAAGTTTAATGCTTTTGCATACATTGAAAATCTAACTGTGATAGATGCTCTATTTATTTTACAATTGTGGCCTTTGGGAATGTGGGGTATGGTGATATGTGTCCCGCATCAATTAGGTGGGATATTTGCTTCTTATTCATAATTGTGAATATCATGATTCTGGATTTTTTTGTTAGTCCGATAGGAGAGCGTTTAATTAAACAGAAAATAGGAGAGGTACGAGGGATTGAAATAATGGAAGAAGTTGAAGATCATATAATAATTATATGTGATTATGATAGGATTGGGAAAGTAATTGTCTCTAAATTAAAAGAAATGAAGTCTAAATTTGTTATTGTAGAATTAAACGAAGTATTAACAAAAATAATCTTCGAATCTACAGAATATAATGTCGTACTTAGCGATGCTAAAAAGAAGATATTTTAAAAAAAGCAGGAAACGGGGAAAAAAATAAAATATTAATCACCGTTTTAAATGAAGATTCCGATAATGTGTTTACTGTCATTATATCAAAGTCAATGAATAAAAAATACGGATAATATTCACGGCTGCAAATCTTGAAAATATGAATAAACTATACAAAATTGGGGTTAATCAAGTTGTTTCACCACAGGCAGTAACGGGAAAAATACTTGCGTATTCTGTTAATATACCTGACTTTTTGACATTAATTGATAGAATATTCCTTTCTAACGATGAGAATATCTATATAATTGCATTAAAGGAAGATTTGTACGGAAAGCCTGTCAAAGAAATAGGCGATGAAGTATTTGCAATTGTGAGAAACAATAAGATAATTAGAAATCCAGATACAGAAGATTGTTACAAAAAGGAGATAAATTAATACTCGTTCATTAGGAAGGATTTATTTTAGCGATATATAATGACAGAGGTATAAGAAGTAGGATTAAAGGATAAGGGCTTATTTCTATTGAAACTATGAATATTGATAGTATTAGCCCATAATATGGAATTAATAGACTATTGCTTTTTGTTTCATTATATATTTTAAATAAGGATATCGAGGTAAGAAAAGTAAATATACAAACTTCAACAAATCCCCCATCAAAAATCGGCGGGCCAAATATAGTCGAAGTAATGTTGTGGGAATAATTTAATATTTTTTGGCTTATTAAATATCCTGTAGTAGTTTCTGCTAATAAAGAATAATCCCCAAATAAATTAAATCTTGCCGTTGAGCATATTTTGTCAAATACATCAAATGTAAATGTAAATCGGTACCACAATAATTCAAATGGATTTAGTTTCCAGTTTTGAGGTAATAACAACACGGTAATATACCCAAGGGATATTGTTACTATTAGGCCAATTAATCCAAAATAAACTATTTTTTGTTTTTTGTCAGTTAGGTACAAAGTAACAATACTGGAAAATATCAATAGTATTATGTATGTTCTAAATCCATATATTGAAAATAAAAATAAAGAAATAACTGGAAATATAAGATTGAATGGATATTTTTCTTTTAGAAGGCCAAAGTTATTCGATATTAAAACAAAAGAATATCCTAGAACAAATAAAGGTGTAAGGGATAATTCTCTAGTCTCAGGCATTATAAGAGGGAGTTCTCCCATAATTACTAAATTAATGATACAAAAAAAGCTTCCCAAGATATAGGTCTCTTTGTAATATCTAGGAAAAATATTTTTCTTGATCATAAAAAGAATCAATAGAGCCAATATGGATAAAATAATTGAAAAATAATTAAATCTCTTAAAACTAAATAGTATTACAAGGAAAACTATTGCCCCTATCAATATATTCTCTTTTATATTAGGATTGTATTTTCTACTAATTACAAAAACTACACTTATCAAGAAAATGTATATCACGGTATAAAGAGAAACACCAATTGAAAAATATTCAGTAAAGTAATGCCTACCTATAAGTCCTATTATACAAAATATAATAAAACCAATTAAAAAGATATAAGGGGAAAATAATTCATCTTTAAATTTCAAAGTAGTCCCCGGGTTCTAAGATCTTCACCTCTGCATCTAATTCAAACTCCTTGACAAACATCTTTAATTCACTTGGATTCTGTCTTATCAGGGGTGTTGTATTATAATGCATTGGAACTATAATTTTTGATTTTAAATATTTAGCAGCATAAGCAGCCTCTCTAGGGCCCATCGTATACCTTGATCCAATTGGAAGTAGGGATATATCCGGTTTGTATAACTCACCAATTAATTTCATATCTTTAAAGAGTCCCGTGTCTCCAGCATGGTATACTGCTTTATTTCCATCTCTTAATACAAAACCAATAGGATTGCCTCCAGAATAGCCCCCTTTATCTGTTACGTTAATACAACTAGAATGATCTGCCCTTACAGCCGTTATTGTGATACCTTCTATTTCAATGGTACCGCCAATATTCATTCCTTCAGTTTTTGTAATCCCATTTTCTTGAGCATAAAGTATTAATTCGTGTATAGCTACAAATACAGCTCCTGTGTTTTTACATATCTCTAATGAATCACCAAGGTGGTCGCCATGTCCGTGTGTCACTAAAACAATATCTGCTTTTTTAATATCGCTAGCCTTCAAACAAGCTCTGGGATTTTTATTTAGATATGGATCAACTATTATGGTCTTTGAACCCATTATTCTAAAAGCCGAATGGCCCAAATATTCAATTTTCATTTTGAACACCATATGAATATATTATTAAGAGTATAAAAATTTTGTTGCTGACATACATCTTAAATAGAAAATCTATCAAATACAATATTTCATCTGCTCTTTTTCCTATTTGGCTTTTATGAATTTCTTAATTTTCCTCTTCTTTGGCATAATTTCACTTTCTCATTATCTTAAGAGAATTTTGATTAACTTCGGTTCTATTTCCACTATTGGTTAAATTTACAGCCCAATAGCGGATTTTAGTTGTCATGGACAGCTTGATTGATTTTGCCTTGAAAAGAGAGTATGAACGCCTTCAAAAGCTAGGCAACAGATTAAACGATATTATCAGCCTCATTGCAAGAAATTGCGATACTGCACCGCTAATCATAGGGCCTCTCCAGATAACGGCGTCTTCATTATTGGATAAGAGTAAACCCATAGACATTATTACTCTTTCTAAGAGGATGGCCTAGCGTTAGCCATCGAAGAATTTTGGGGGATAAAGCGCCCCAAGATTTATAAAATTGAAAAGATAGGTAAAAATAGAGGTTAATCGTAATTAACATATTAAAAATTATCGGGGCATCTCTCTTCTTAGAGGCCTTATTGGTCCTTGAGAAGGCCTTGATATGGATTGTTGAGATGGTCTAGTAGTTTTTCCTTTTAGATTGAATTTTCTATCTCCGCCTCCACCTTTACCCCTAATTAAGATAATCAATAATATTGCAACAATAATTGCAAGAGCTATTTCAATTATGGTATGAATGGAAAATGTAGTTATACTTTCTCCACCCGAGCCCGAGACTCCTCCAAGAATTCCTCCAAGAGGCCTATTGGCCGCTTTCATGGCATCTTCGCATAATTGAACTGCTTGGCAGTCATTAATTTCTGTGTAAAGAGTCTTTGCTTCAGAATAATAAGTTATTGCATTTTTTAGGTCACCTGAGAAAAATCTATTTTGACCTTGCATGAACTTATCATTTGCTTCCATCCTTTTTATTAACTTGTCAATTTCTTGTACAACTAGTATGTTGTTATTATCTTGATAAATAACTTTTGCTTGGTCTAATGAAATCTTTGCATTTTCATAATCACATGAGTCATAATAAAGTCTACCTTGATCATAGTAGTTTTTACCGACATTTTTGACTGTTACAGCAATATCTCGGAATAAATCGTAATCGGCGCCATATTTATCGGCATATGCAAGTCTTACCCTTATCACTTGATTCCCTATGGGGGCTTCGTACGAAGCTCTGATATATAACGACCCTGTTATCTGTGCGCCTGGTTGAAGGACACTTTGATTTACCGGAGGGTCAATTATCCCTTTAACCATGGGGGTATCTTGGATAACAGTCATCTTAAGATTATATGCAGATTCAGTGTCATTAATATTTGTAATTCTAAATGGAATATTTGGTAGGTAAGGTACAACTAGTTCAACTTCACAAACTCCCTGTTCAATATCTATTTGATATTTGTCAAATTCTAGAGTTATTAAAGGATCATTTCTTTTAATTTTAATGGTAGAAAAGACAGTCAATAGAGATGGTTCGCAACCTTCTCTACATCCACCTATTCCAGTTGCTACAACAACTGGAACTAAATATTCTCCACTTAATGCTTTTGTTGTAATTTTAATTGTTAGTATAACAGACTGTTCTTGGTCTGGATCCATCCTAACAGGGAACAACTTCTTACCTTCAACAATCTGGAAAGCAGCTTTTGCTTCTTTAGTCATTGAATCTTCATCGATATATGCAAGCGTATCCCACATCACATCATTAACAGTATTTTTTACTTTTACAGTAATTTTAATCTCTTGATTTGGAGTTGCTTCAGTTGAATAATCAAGTGCGACTTCAGGTAGTAAATTTTTTGTTTCCCCATCTTGAGCATCAATATAGGTTCCAAAAGTAGATAATAGTATTAATAATATGAAAAGACTACCTATTGATTTGTTCATACTATATAAATAAGTAGTAAATTTATTTATAAACGTTTTGCATTTAACTGATTTTGTCTTATCCTGTAATTATTTCCTTTTCCTTTCATTAAAAAATCCCCCCAATTTCAGGTAGAATCTGGCAAATTACTGCCAGATTCTAGTTTTCTGTAAAATGCCTTTTCTTGTGTCTCGAGCACATCAAGATTCAAACTC
>JBAYOH010000043.1:0-12582 GCA_041678455.1 Methanofastidiosum sp. | reverse complement strand
GTTCAGGGCATGATTGGCACACTAAATGAGCTCACAATAGCCTATGATGAAAAAAAGATTATTGGATTGCTTTTAGGAACTGGCGGTGCATCTGACATTTTTTTAGAAGTTTTAAGAAAAATGGGAAAATCAAATGAGAATGTTCTTTCTTCAGACGATCCTAATATTTTAGTTGAAAAAATAATTGAAGTGTTAGAGATTCTTTAGTGATAATAATTTATCTAAATACTCTTTTTTTAGCTCCATCCCGAATTGATCGCCTTCCCTGTGGTAGTCTGATCCTGCTGTTGGAACGAGGGAGTATTTTTGTGCAAGTTTCAGGTATTTTGACTCTTCTTCTTTGGTGTGCTTTGAGTAGTAAACTTCAAGCCCCCCAAGGCCGATATCCGATAGATAAGCTATAAAGTTTTCAAGCTCCTCGTCTTCCAAAAAAGTATACTTTGGGTGGGCCAGTACGGGAACACCTTTGTATTTTTTGATTAATTCAATCGCCTTTCTTATATCTGGTCTTACTTTTGGAACATAGCAAGGCTTATTGTTTCCAATGTATTTTTCAAATGCTTCAGCGAAAGTAGACGCATAACCTTTTTCCACCATTAGATCTGCAATATGAGGCCTGCCAATGTTCCCGTCTGCGCTAGCTTTTAGCTCTTCCATCGTTATTTCAAAGCCTAAATTTCCCAATTTCTTTAGCATTTTTTGATTTCTTTCTTCTCTGGAATTTTTCAGTTTGTTTACAAAGCTTTGAAACATAGGATCAGTATAATCTACAAAATAACCAAGCATATGAACCTGTTTTTCATGTTTTGCACTGATTTCAAGGGCGGGTATTAGCCTTATCCCTTTTTCATTTGCAGCCTTCATACCTTCAGGTATGCCATCAATTGTATCATGGTCTGCAATAGCTATAGTGTTTAATCCATTTTCTTTCGCTTTGGCTATGATATCTGTCGGCGATAGCAACCCATCTGATGCAGTTGTGTGAACATGTAAATCTACTTTCATTAAAAAAATGAAATATAATTAATTTAAATGATTTTCTGATTATTAAATTAATAAAAACTTTAGAGTTTTATGATTAACCCCTCTTTTTTCATTTCTAATTATATTTCTAGACAGTTTACACTAATCCAATCCAAATTTTCTATTTTTTATTCAAATTTTGGCCGCTTCCCAAAATTTTTCGATAGCTGATGCTATGCCATTCTAACAAGCGTTTGCAGCTGATATAGATTAAAAGAAAAACATACAAACACCAGCTTTACTTCGACCCTTGGCAGCGTTGTCATAAGCATGTGCAGAGTTCCCCCTCCTTGCTTCTTCTGGTCTTGGCGCTTTTCTCACTCTTATTGTCAAATAGTTCAGAAATAATAGGCCTGAATAGCTTCCAATCAATAAGTTTGTCTATATCGTTTAATCTCTTGCCTAGCTTTTGAAGGCGTTCATACTATCTTTTCAAGGCAAAATCACTCAAGCTGTCCATGGCAACTAAAACCCACTATTGGGATGTAAATTTAACCAATAGCAGAAATAAGACTGAAGCTAATCAATTCTCTATATTATCTCGAGTGAATAATATGCCTAAAGATATACTAAAAGCATCAGTAAGTTGGCAAAAGGATATGGAATATTTGGGTAAGGACAGTGTTGGCCATGAAATTCTTTCTTTGGGGCTTCAAAAGCGTTTGGTGGCACTGGAATTATCCAATCCATTTAGGAGGATTACTAGCTACACTAGGGGCGCGTATAGCTGTAAATACCAATTACTAAGGCAACAGGGAAAGGATTACACATATTTTGATGTACAGATTGAAGGTACTAGAAAAGATGAATGCCCTAGATTTTTGAAAAGATTTATACAAAAATAAAAATAAAAAGGTATGATCGAAGACTTGGTAAGAGAAGTCATGACAAAATTCTGCCCGATAACTGTTATTCTAGGTTTAACTGCGGAATTAACACGGGATATCACGATGGAGTAAAGATATAATTTTTCTTATTATTATTCTATTTCAGTCAAGAGTAAAGAAATATCATACTATTTTAAGATAACCTGCTTGACTTAAATAATATTTTTTATAGTCGAAACTCTTTTATTGTCAATAAATATTAATTCTGATATGAAAACAAGAATGTTCGTTATCGCTGATACCTCATCATTAACTCCTCAAACAGTAATTAACTATATTGTTAGTCTTGGAAAGACTCTAAATATTAAAGATACCTGTTATGGAATCATGGTAGAGGGTGATGACGATGTCATTGAGAGCATCACACTAAAGGTGAGGGAAAAATTTAATGCAGATATATTCTCAAAGCACAGAGCATACCCAATAGGGGATGAGCGAAGATGCAGGGCCACAAGGGGTGGCGGAGCAAGGCCCGGTTATTATTTTTTACAGGAAGAATATAAATTATTACCACTAATCTCTAAAGTATTAAAAGAAGGAAGATTTAAAACCATAAATAAAAAGAAGAAAAAACTTGTCGATGTAGATATACTGAAGAAGGCCATTAAAGAGAAGGTGTAAATATGAAAGTTTTTATTTATCCCCCAAACAGCATGATACTGCAGGACTTAGTCGAGAGATTCGGGCACACCCCACTTGCTCTTGCAAAAGAGATAGAAAGGAGAGTAAATGATCCAGAACTTGACTCCCCACCAATGAATATAACAGACATAGATGTAAAAATAGGATTAAAGTATGCGGCAATTGAAGTTCCATCAGGCGTCAGGGGTAGGCTTGCGATGTTTGGACCATTGATTGACGAGGCAGAAGCTGCTATTATTGTCAATGACTTTCCATCTACGTTTGGGTGTATGGCATGTGCCAGAACAAATGAGCTTACTATTTATCTAATCAAACAGAGAAGAGTTCCAACACTGGAGCTTGATTATCCAAAAAATGAGGAAGAAGTGGAAGATTTTATTGCAAGAATTAAGAATTTTCTGGAGGGCTTAAAATGATTAAGATAGCTCAGCTTTCATGTGGTAACGATTACAGTGGCATTCAAAAAGAAATTGAAAAGGCTGCAGAGACAGTCGGTGCCAAGATAGTATTCCCTGACGTTGACATTGATTTTGATGAGGCAATAGAAGATTTTGGATTCAATCCAGTAAGCCCTGGATTAAAACTAATGGTTGCAAGGGCAAAAGCATTAGCAGATAAAACATTTGAGGCAGACGCTGTATTAATAGCTACATGCTTCAGGTGTGCGGAAGGTGCTTTAATCAGAAATGAACTAAGGAGATACCTCCAGAAGCACACAAGACTTCCTGTGGTTATGTACTCTTTCACAGAAAATACAAAGGCAAGTGTTCTTCTTACTAGGATGGAAGCACTTGTCACAATAGTGAAAAGAAAAGATCTCTTAGGTAGGGAGCGGCAAGTCGGTATCACTATGGGTATTGACTCGGGGTCTGCCACAACAAAAGCAGTCATAATGCAGGACAACGAGATTATAGGGAAATATTGGGACCCAACTACTACAGTTATAGAGTCAGCTGAAAAGGTGGTGGCAGGAGCTTTAAAGGAAGCAAAGATGGATTTAAAAGACATAGAATCTATTGGGACAACTGGATATGGTAGATATGTTCTCGGTCAACACTATAAGGCAAAACTTGTTCAGGAAGAATTGACTGTTAATTCCAAAGGCGCTGTTTTTCTTGCTGACAAACAAAAAGGGGAAGCAACAATCCTAGATATCGGGGGAATGGATAATAAGGCAATTACTGTCATGGATGGTATACCTGATAGCTTTACTATGGGCGGTATATGTGCAGGTGCATCAGGACGATTTTTAGAGACTACAGCAAAGAGACTTGGTGTTGAAATTGTTGAGTTGGGTGATATGGCCGCAAGAGGAGACCTACACAAAGTCCCAATGAACAGTTATTGCACAGTTTTTGGTATCCAGGGATTAGTCTCTGCGTTAGCTGAAGGTTACACTAAAGAAGATGTAGCAGCTGCAGCATGCAGGAGCGTTGCAGAACAGATTTATCAACAACAATTACAGGAAATAGATGTGAGGATCCCCGTCATCCAGGTTGGCGGTACTTCACTTCTTAAAGGTCTTGTGAAGGCAGTAGGGGATATCCTAAAGACAGAACCAGTAGTTCCACAAAACTCTCAATTTATAGGTGCAGTTGGGGGAGCCTTACTCTGCTCTGGATTTATCTAAAGGAGATTAGATAATGGAAATAATAGTTGAAGGTCTGCCAGAAAAAGAATCTCAAGGCTATGTTGTTTTGATAAACGACATAATGAGAGAATTTGAGATAAGGAGGAGTATTGAAAAAGTATTCTTCTATGGGGACACCGAAAAATTTGTTTTTATAGCATCAATTAGAATAAAAAAAGTTCTTGAGCCTCTGAGGATAGAAGATGTTGCCATCTACAATACCGAAAAAAAGATTCTATCTGTAGAGGACGAGTTTTATGTTCCAAAGATACTTTCCTTGTTATGGTCACTTTCAAAAGAAGGCGTGGAGCAGGAGGATAGAACTGAAATCAAGATGCCCGTTGACCTCTACAATAAGATAAAGGGAGAAGTAGTATACTACCCTACAGAGGATCTGAAGAAAAACGTCCAAGAAGCAATTAATAGAGTATTACCAGAAGCAGCTAGGATTAAATATATCCTCTCAGCAGAAAAGACTATTACAGTCGCATCAAGTGAAAATGCCTTATCAGAAGAAAGCAAAAAGCTTGCTCAAAAGTTTCACGAGAGGGATTAGGTGAGGAACAATGTTTAAGATGGCCTTATTTGAGGGTGGACTTCACAGGGCAGACGAGTTAGAAGATCTTGTAGATGACCTTGGTGGATTTTTAATCCAGAAGAACGTAACTCAAATTGATATTACTCTAATCATTTCTGTGCCTGGCGAGGATTATGAACTTGTCGTGAAAAAAGCAAAAGAGTTAAGGGGGAAAATTGTAGAAGTCCCACTTGCTGGCTCAGAGATCACAATTGTAGCACCTTCACTTGGAAAGCATCATCTGCCCCATCCAGTGTGTGATATATCCGAATACATCAGAAGAAATGGTGCCGTGACAAATGTCATGGGGCTTGCAAGGGGTGTAGGGCAACGAATTAATCAGATAACTGCCACAGAGAAAGGAATGATAGAAGAGGCTGATGTTGCAGTCTACTCACTTGGAAACTTCAGCAGGTGCCTTATGAAAAAGACCCATCTTTTCATGGATATCGATATACCTGTAGTAGTTCTTGGTGGACCTGAACAGTTTAATATTGAAGGCCTTGATTATTATGTGGGTGGCATAGGCAGAAGGAGCCAAAGATTGAGACAGAAATTTGACCTTGACATATTTGATATTATGATTGGTGAAATCTCAAAGGCAGTAGAAAAAAGGAGAAGGCAAGTAGAAGAAGATCCTTTGGTATTAGAGCCAATATATCTCAAGAAGATTTTAGAAGAAAATGTCGAAGGTATAGATAAGATTATTTCCCCAATTCCTATAGTGCTTAATGTAGACGGTGTCAAAGTAAAGATGCCTCTGAATCAGTTTAAGGAAAAGATAAAGAACATTGAATTCGACGGCAAGAAGATAGAAGAGTACGCCAATATTTATCAGTCGCCATATACCGGATTTACAATTCTAAAGATATATACAAAATCCTATTTCGACGCCCTAAAAAAATAATCTAATAATTATTTCCATTTTTTCTTAAGATAGTAAAAATAGCCTATAATTAGAGGCGTTCCAAATCCGCCGTATACCAAGAGATTCATAGTTCTTGAAGGCAATAATCCAACTACACCTTCAAAGGCCATCATCAATAGAAAGATGGCTATTGACAACAAAACAAATCTTTTATCAGGGGTAAACGAAACTTTTAAGCTTTTGACTATCAAGGCCATACCTATTATGCAAGATACCATGGTCGCAAAGGCGGCGCCGTTTATATCATACCTTGGTATGAGTAGATAGTTTAAGATTACATTTATTATAGCTATGAGTACCGTTATCTTCATAGGGGTCCACTGTTTGCCCATTGCCTGAAGGGAAGTTGAGGCGATGTAGAATATTGAGTAGAATAACATGGCAATTGACAGAAGTTTCAGTACCCATCCACCTTCTTCAACTTCAAAGAGGAAATATATTATTGGATTTGAGAATGCAAAAAGTGAAAGTGCAACTGGGAGTGTAACATTAAAGGAGGCTTTAAGTGAGGCCAAGATGTTATCGGTCCCTTCCTTTTCTATTGATTTAAATTTTGATAGCTCAGGCAACAATATTGCAGAAAGGGCAATTGCAAATGATGGGACAATACCCGCCGTTGGTGAAGCCATACCATATACCCCAACAGTCTTAGGCCCAAAGAAATGAGCTAGGGTGTAAATATCTGCATTGAAGAGCAGTACAAGGCTCAAAGAGAATATTGAAACTGGAACTGCAAATACTAAGATTTTCTTAAACTCCTGAAAATTCTCGCCTTTTAACGTTAGTTTGACGCCGCTCTTTAGAACTAGCAAAAATGATACTATTATCCCGATTAAATATCCCCCCACAAGGGCCGCAGAGGCTCCTGAAACCCTGAAGATATAAGAAAGTGGTACTGAAAGTAAAAAATAAGAGAATGATAGTGCAAATATGGAAGCTGCCATGTAATTTACTTTTTTAACTCCAAGCAAGATCCCTGTAAACACTGAAAATAAAACACCAAGCGGTATCACGAGAAGGATTATCTTGAGGGGCGTATCTATCCCATCTCTTATGTCGGAAGAGTAAAAACTAATTATAACTGGGGATAAAACAAAGAGCAAGATAAATAGGACAATTCCTATAGGCACAAAAAACATAGAAGATGAAATTTTCTCATTCTTATTCTCTGCATCATATATCGATGTGAATCTTGATACAGAAGGTGCAATCCCAAATGATGAAAGAACTAGTATTAGCGACTGAAAAGGCATAATTGCAGACAGCAATCCATACTCTGTGAGGAGAAGTATATTAGCAGTGAAAAGAGTGAATAGGTAATTTGCAACACGTGAAAATGTATTTGCAATAAGAAGCATCAGGGATTTTTTAATCATATAACTTTATGTCTAAAGCTCTGTCTTTTATCTCTTTTGTTTAGTCTTTCAATTTTTCCCCGAGCTTTATGATGTTTGTCCTTCCTTTCTCTTCCTTTTCTATTAGCTTTCTTTTAAGGAGCTTATCCAAGACCCTGGATAGAGTTGGCTTTGAGAAGAAGGTGGTCTGTTCAAATAGTTTGGCCTGGGTCATTGAACCGCCGTTGTCTGATATTATCTTTAAGATTCTCGATTCCCTTGGGTCTAGCACATTTAGTGCCACATCTATCTTGCTGTGGCCCTTCTTTCTGGTAATTAAAAGAATTGTGATCAATCCAAAGAAGATAATGGCAGTTGACATCAAGATATACATTGCAGGATTAATCTGAGGCTTTTCTATCGAGGGAGTTTGACCTTTAATCTGTCTTAGGACTGCGTGCTTTTCATCATAATTGGCATTAAAAGTAAATTTTTCCCCTTCCTTTACTTCTTCCTTGTACCAGACAACAGAAACCTTATTGTCTACTGATTCAAATCTTGAAGGCGATGGAAGAAATTCAGACAGTACAGGGATCCCTTTTTCAAAGTTAAATGCCATCTTTAGATATCTGATATCACAGGGAGATTCAAAAGGAAAACTCAAAGCATATGAATCATTTTTTGTAATAAGGTCATTTGTATCATACTCGATTATAACAAGAATCTTCTCACCAAGCTTTAAACTGGAGTTGAAATAGAACTTGACAAATGATTCTTTGCCTATCGGTGAAGAAGAAGACTCAAGAACATTTCCAGCCTCATCAACTATCTTTAAATTGTTCATTCTCCCAGGAACGTAAAGTGAAAATCCGTTGAAATCCGGCAGCCCTAAATTTAGGAACACCATCCTAATAGCGACGTGTTCAGATTTTTCATATATATCAACATCTATTGTACACCCCATACAGGCAAAATCTTCCTGAGCTTGTATGGGAATTTGGCACGATATTCCTATAATAATTAATAAAATTACTATTAATTTTTTCATAAGGTCACCATTTTATCCATGCCGGATGTATATATTACAATTAATTGGCTATTATTTAAGATTTTTCCTAACAAAAAGAAAAGGCTTTTAAATTTTTGGGCATTTTTTTTAACAATGGTGCTTTATATACTTAAATGGGTCGTAGGAACGATTGTCCTATCAGTGGGCTTATTATTTGGGTTATCGATAGCCCTCACTGCGAAATCTTCAGATGTATATATGATTTCAGGTGCTACAATGATTGCCATCTCATTCATGATTGTGGGCGGAAATATATTTGTAATGGGAACATCAGACATGAAAAAGAAGAAAGAAATAAAGAAAAACAAAGAGCTTTTGTTAAAGGCCGAAGTCCTTTCTTCAAAAAAAAGGATAGATTCATACAGGAACATCAGATGATTTCAATCCCATATATCTCTTCAATTAGGTATCTATGTATATAATCAATATCTTCCGTTGACAAAACTCCTTTCTCGAACAGTTTTTTAGTAGTTTTAGGAACAGTTTTAGGCCCAACAACAGCACCAGGCCTCTTGTTATCATCAATATAGTCAGTTTCCATCAAGAATCGTCGGCCTTCTTCACAGGCTTTCATGATATTCTTCTCCCTTGCAACGATCGATGGGTAAATCCCAATCTTCTCACAAACAGAGACCATTGGCGGTGAAAAATGCTTTATTGTTTTTCCTAGATATCCGTATTTTTTTACCAGCTCCCCCAAATCTATAAACTTATTCTCATCAAATGTTTCAGTGTGAAGCTGCACCGGGCATTTTAATCTCTTTGATACCTTTAACACTTCGATTAGAAATTGATTTGACATCTCTGTAATCTCTGTGTCCACATTATAATGCGGTCTTCCGACTTCCCCTATACCAAATGCCAAGCCATCAGAAATTCTTTTTTCAATTTCATATAGGGCTTCCAAAGCTATTTCAAATGCTTTCTCTCCCCCAAAGTCCATTATAAGACGATGAAACTCTGCGGGGTGCAGCCCTATTATGGGATAAGA
This sequence comes from Methanofastidiosum sp., assembly GCA_041678455.1. Taxonomy (GTDB): domain Archaea; phylum Methanobacteriota_B; class Thermococci; order Methanofastidiosales; family Methanofastidiosaceae; genus Methanofastidiosum. Next base: position 3,501 of record JBAYOH010000043.1, on the reverse strand, counting down.
CTTTGCATTAGTTTCCTTATTTATTTTATTAGAAAGTTCAATTACATAATCATAGGCCTTTCCAAAGTCTTTACCAGTTTCTATTTCAGTTTCGGAGTCATAAGCAGTTTTGTAGACAAGCATAAAATGCGTGCCGCCCGCTGAAGAAAACTCCCTTACTGCATCAAGCCCCATCCCTCTCAAAGGATCAATATGCATGTGATTATCAGTTATGAGCATTAAAATAATTTTGGCGGGACTATTATTAATAGTTTTCCAATCAAACTTTAAAGGGAAATAATATCTTGTCAGAAATCTTGATATTATGCTTCTTTATAGAGCCTTGTGGCATCTCAATAAAGTATTTTGCTTTGCCTTTGTGCCCTCTGTGGAATGAGAAAGATTTTACATCTCTCTTTATGTCTACGACTTCAAATTTAGAGTTAAGCCATAAAATATCAATTGGGAAAAAAACAAACATCATTGTTATTGCGGCTTTCCTTTCCTTGTCAAGAACAAAGATATATGCCTCATTTGATTCAGATATATCTTTCCTAAACATCAGTCCCCTTGACAGTTCAAAAAAATTTCTTTGATAGGTCAGCTTATCAAAAATTTGTGATAGGTCATGGGAAGACATTATACAGATTATGGGTGCCAAATTAAAAAAGTATCTTAAAAGACACAAAGCTTTATAAATAGTAACACGTTTATATTTATTAGTGTTACTGGCATGTAGCATTCCGCCATATAGAGGCTAAAAAATCTATATGGCCTATTTCTCTTAAATATTTTTTAGGGCACATATAAAACTTTTTAAATCAATACTAACTCTTTTCTGTATGGACCAAATAAAAGAATTCCTTCTCGTGACTACCCCCACAGCTAGGCAGTTTGACGGGATCTGGGAAGTAGAATGGGCATTGGAAGGAGAGATCTTTGAGATTAAAAAAACGAAGTTCAAGGGGGTACTCCTAGTAAAGTGTAAGAATGCCAGAAAAGCTGCCGAGATGCTAAGGGATTACGAGACAAGCGCCATCCACAGAGTATTGCCATTTGACAGGTATATCAATACAGACATGAATCTAATAACAGTTGAAGCAACTGATGTTGCAGCGCCCAAGATCTTCAAAAGTGACACATTTGCCGTAAGATGCAAGAAAAGGGGCAAGGCCAACTTCAAGTCACAGGATCTTGAAAGAGAAATTGGTGCAAAAATCGTTGAAGCGACAGGCGCAAAAGTAAATCTTGAAGACCCTGACATAAAGGTCATCATACAGGTAATTGATAAAAAAACAGGTATTTCAGTTTTAAAAAGAGAAGAGATTATTAGAAAAGATGTCCTTGAAGAAGATGCAGATTCGTTTTAAAGTAATTTTTTCTTTAATACTTTAACATCTTTGCTTATGCTATCTATTGCTTCAAGAAGCACGTCTTTTGGTGATACTGTACCGTCTGTATTAATTATGAACATTGGCCTTTTTCTGTCAAGAAGAGGATGGTCTATTCTGTAAGCTGCCACCTTCACTTTTTTATTTTGTAGCAATTCATCTCTTAATACGTTACATAACGTATGGTCTTCACCAATAAGTCTAAACTCCAAGAAACTTCCTTCATTTTTTATAACTTCTATATCCAAATTAAACACCTGCATACTCTCTTAGATATGAAAGAGCATCATCATAGCTTATATTTAAAGATACCGTTTCTGTATCATTAAAAATCTTTTCGTCTATTCCTACGCTCAAAAGCTCTGAAGACAACATCTCATATTCAATTGCAACTCTTACAATTATTTCTGTCACAGGTTTTGATACCTCACTTAGATCCTCTAGTAGGTAGGATATCTCTCTTGCAGCATTGGCAACAATAGAAACGTGTGCTGTAGAAACTACATTTTCCTTTTCTACTTCAAACGAGTACCCCTTGTCGATTATGACTGCTTTTAAAAGTCTTACAGGAACAGTTGTGCCTGCTATTTTAGAGATGCTATCTAGATTGTAGGTGAAAATCCCTTTTTCTTCCTCGATTTCCTTTTCCTTTATCTCTTCTAAGAAACTTTTAATTGAATAGACTAGATCCCCCATACTATCGGGATTAAAAACTTTGACCTTTAACGTATCATCTGATACATTAAAAGATATATCCTCAAATTTAGAAAGAAAACGGGCAATTTCAACTTTCTGATTGCCCTTAATTTTAAAACTTAAGACTCTTGTTTTCCTTTTCATCTTATCATAATTTAGCTTTCAAATAATCGTTTGCTATCTTTCTTGTTTCCTTTGAACCACAGTATTTGCATTCAAGATTTCCGTCAAGACTTTCATCTTTATTCACAAGAGTTTTCTTACAAACGCTACAAACAGCTCTAATCACACCAAGTGAATCTTCTGCAGTTGAAAGTCTTATTGAATCGCCCTGTGTATCTACAACTCTAGCTCTAACAATATCTCCATTTCTAAACTCTGTGGAGATAGTTTTTACATACTTTTTGTCAGTCTGTGAAACATATATTCTAGCTTTTGTATTGGCTGAAAGTTTTTTGTCTGCAAAACCCTCTAATGCAAGAAGGTCTACATAAACCATTTGCGGTTTAACTGATACTATCTCACCGTAGACGATATCCCCTTCTTTTAGCTGAGGCAAAACATTTGTTCTTGAAATAACACTTGCACTTCTTCTTGACATGTCAAGATCTAAGTTTCCTACCATTGTGGCATATATCTTTCCATTCTCTTCATATGCCCCTTCTCCTGGTAAAAATTCTTCGGCAACACCTATATAGTCACCTGGTATAACAAACTCTCTTTTAGTCTCTACGTTCGCTTCCATCATAACACCTCATAAATCTATAAAGTTCAACCTCAATCAGTACTTTCCTTTTCTTATGGACTTCAAACATCGCTTTTATTGGAAAATTGAAACTCTCTTTCTCCACTAGTTCAAAATTGTTTTCCAACGCAACATTTCTTATGAAATCATAGTTCCCTTTCTTGTGCAAGGAATACACAACATCTCCTATTTCAAAAGCCTTTTTCAAAAATTTGGTATCCATACATCTCTTTTTTGTACCAAAAGGTGGATTTTGAACAATAGTGTCCCCTCGCAGGAGGACGTTTAAAACATCACCATCCTTTATCTCGTATTCTCCTAAGATTTGATTACTTTTTAAAGTTAATGTTTCTAAATTATCATTCAAAATCTCTATTGCCCTTTTATCTTTCTCTACAAAATATACTTTTTTAGCCCCTAGTATGAGAGAAGCTATCCCAAGTCTGCCTGTCCCGGCGCCAAGGTCAATTATTGTCTTTCCTTCTATATCTCCCCTATGGTAGGCAAATAAGAGGATTTCAGCAGCAATGTCGCCTGGTGTGGTATACTGCTCCTCAAACATATTGGGGTCTTCCATCTCCTTTAGATTTGAAAGAAAGATTTCAAGCTGTTTTTTTCTCACAAAAATTAAAAATATCAAAGGTATAAAAATCCTACCTTTGATTGAAGAAACTGTTTTAATCCTTTATT
>JBAYOH010000042.1:0-13545 GCA_041678455.1 Methanofastidiosum sp. | reverse complement strand
AGAATAAAAGGCCAGTTCGATTAATGTGAGTGTTTTAGATGATTTTGAAGAGGATTTTAATCCAGAAATAGACCCCAACAAAGAACCAATTATTGAACTCAACAATATTGAAGGCACAAGAAGTAACAATGTCCACTTCATCCTGGACATAATAATAGAAGTCACATGTGCTTTAAAGTGATAAGAATACCCAAAGTCAAACCTAAATGCGTTGTTCCAATAATCAAGATACTGCAAAGGTAGAGATTTATCAAGGCCCATTTTCTCTCTTAGTTCTTGCATTGACTCCTCAGTCATAACAAAATCTTCGCCTAAAAGATTTGTAACAGGATCTCCTGGCATCAACCTAGGAATAATAAAATTTAGAGAGAAAATGACAAAAAGTGCAATTAGGTAACGTGCTACTTTCTTTGAACGCATTTTCATTTGATCCCTTTAAGCATTATTTTATTAGGTATAGTAAAGCATCTTTTCTTTGACAGAAAACTTCATAAGAATCTGATTTTTTGATTAATCTATTGTTATTTTTAAGATAGTTGAATATTTCATCTTCAGTCTTATTTGTATGGGGATATGATCTATAAACAAAGGGTAAAGGAAATTGGTAATCTGAAGTAAATAATTCAACATTAAAAATATATCCCATTTCATATAATATATTGTAAAGATGTAAAAAATCAACTGAATTTTTTGTATTGTATATGTATTCTCTTAAAGGATCGCCCATTCCTTCTCGAAATACTAGAAAAATTCCTTTTGAAGCTACAGATATTGATTTTTCAAGGAATGAACAAATATCGTCTTCAAAAAAGCTGTATGCAGCAAGAGAATAATCGACCTTTCCAATTTCATCTTTTGATACATTTTTCCATTCATTTTCCATGTATAAAATATTTTCACATTTGGCAATTTTTGCCTTGTCTTTTAGAATTTTAAGTTGATGTGACGAAGGATCTAAAGCTATAATCTTATTGGCTATTTTCGAGAGGGGTATTGTGAAAGCACCAGTTCCAGCACCTATATCTAACACTATATCATTAGAAGAAAGAAAAAAAGATATCCTGTCCATTATTTTTCCAGGATACCTTGAATATAGCATAAGTTCATCGTAATAGTTCAATTGTTTCCAAAAATCATCGTTTGAGATACCTTTATCATTAAGTATCTTTAGATAGCTTGATTGCTTAATTGAACTATTCCATTCGTCTGCCAAATTCATCATGATGCCTTCTCTAGATTTAAGAATGTGTCAGTATTGTATATCCCATAGAGTGGATCTACATACCATCCATTGAATTTTTTACCATAAGGTGTAATGTTTTCATTCCAGCAAAGGGTTATACCAGGTAGATTCTCTGAGTAGTAGTCCTGTACTTGATAAGCATATGTTTGTATTTTCACTGCGTCTGTTGTGGATAGTATTCCATCACATATCTTAGTGAACTCTGTATCATCTAATATATGTAAAACACCTTCCCCCGTTCTTCGTGAATCAAAGTATCCTGTTCCCCACTGTGCATGCATTAACATTCCCCAAGGTGTTGTCCTTGTTATGGTGAGGTCATAGTAATACTTATCTTTTAAGGATATCCATGTACTTGTGTCAACAGATTTTAGTGTTACGTCAATGCCAACTTTTTTGAGATAATCCCGTACTAGTTCTCCAGAACGAACATAGTCTGAACGGATAAGCATTATTATTTTAATATCCTTGCCTTCAAGTGTTTCCCTTATTCCATTTCCATTGTTGTCCTTGTACCCTGCTTCTTCAAGTAATTGATTTGCTTTTTCAACGTTGTATTCTAGTTTTGGTGTATCTTTATAAAATTCCATGGTTGGGGGAACAAATCCTCTGTTTGGTACTGAGCCGTATCCCAATGCATCAATTTTAACAATTTCTTCATAGTTAATCGCGTAAGACATTGCATTTCTAAATTTTAGATCAGACATTGGTTGTCTTTGTAGATTCATTCCAAGGAATATTAAGCCAACATTCATTTTTTGGATAATGTCATATTTACCTGTGTCGGTCAATTTTTGTATATTAGAATAGGGATAACTTCCTGCATATTTGTAATAAACATCTAAGTTTCCATTTTCAAGGTCAAGTGCTAATGTATCATTGGTATTATACATGTGAACTTCTATTGTATCTACTATAGATTGTTTTCCTTTCCAATATGGATTTTTCTTTAAGGTTACTATTTGAGAATCGAGATTTACATTAGATACAAAGTATGGTCCACATCCAACATAGTTATCAGTTTGGATATAATTGATTGGATCCGGAATAGATTCCCAAACATGTTTTGGAAGTATGTTATAGGTTGCAAATTCTAGATTTGTTCTTGTATATGGTTCTTTAAATTTAAGCTCGACAGCATTATCTCTTGGGATTACAGTTACAGATTCAACAGACTGTTTTATCCACCCTGCATAAGGTATTTTATTTGCATAGTATTCTATAGAAAACTTGACATCCTCAGGGATTACTTTTTTCCCATCACTCCAGTATAAATCTGGGTCTATATAAAATTTCCAAGTCTTGTTATCGCTCGATACTTCGTATTTACTAGCCATTTGACCTACTATTTTCCCATTTTCATCCATTTTAGTAAGTGTCAAATTTGATATTTTCATAAAGATTCCAAGATTAGTATCAAAAGCATTTGCGGCCTTTATCGTGTTTGGACTTCCTATTTTTACAGTAGTACCTTTAGAAACTGTATTGGGAGAAGTGCCTTGATTGACACACCCTACTACTAAGGAAATACAAAGTATTGATATTAACAATATACTTATTTTTTTACCGATAATATTTACACCCCCTAATAGTGTTACAGTTTTATATTTCGTGTTACTTATAAAGTTTTGCATTTTTGGCAAATGATATTGATAATCCTTAGAGATTGATTCTTCTTTAAAGAAAATACTAGATTAAATCAGATAATTTTATATGTTTTGATATTAATGTATGTGAGTATGACATACGTTATTAGAAGCAATGGAAAAAAAGAGGAATTTAACGGAGAAAAACTGCTATCTTCAATTATGGCTGCTGCTGGTGATGCGGGCATAATGAAAGAAACGGGTATTGAAGCTATTATAAAAAATGTCTTGTCTAACACCGTTTCTTCTGCTCAAACTCAAGAAGTAGTCCAATCCAAAACATTGAAAGATGCAATTTTAGCTCAATTATTGAAAATAGGCATCCAGATGGCTATTCAGAAATTCGGAGCATCTAATGTAACGAAAGAAGATATTATAAGCGAGTTAATGAATGCAGGTTTGCAGATGTCTACTAAGAGTTCAAAGACTTCTCAATCAAATGATCTTCTAAGCCAACTGTTGGGTGCGGCGACAGGGACAAGTTCTAAATCTAGCCAATCAAATGATCTTCTAAGCCAACTGTTGGGTGCGGCGACAGGGACAAGTTCTAAATCTAGCCAATCAAATGATCTTCTAAGCCAACTGTTGGGTGCAGGTCTACAGACATCTAGTAAGAGTTCAAAAACAAATGCGTCAAACGATAATCTAGATGATATACTAAAGACTGGGATGAAACTAGCTAACGCATGGATGGAATATAATAGATAATCTGATGCATTGAACTTTAAACTTCTCCTCATAAATTTATATTTTTAAATAAATAACATATAAGTGATAAAATGAAATCAGACCATATTATATCGGATACTTTACAAAAAATAAAAGATGCTGAAAAGGAACTTATCATGTTAAAAAATGAATATCTTTCAAAACAAGACCCCGCTATAAAGGAACAAATTGAAGAAAAGAAAAGAGATCTAGACAGACTTAGAACTTATTACAAAGACCATGTAATGACTTCATGCAATGAAAGTTTTGAAGCTAAGAGAAGAAGACTTTCAAAGTATGACTGATGTACTTATCCAACTTTTTACAAATATATTGATATATATCTACCTAGTACAAACCATTATTTGGTAAATTTTGGACCATTTAAATTTATAGTTAAATAAACATGACATGAAAAAAGTAATAATAGAAAATACAAGAATATTAAGATTAATTTGATCATTTAAATCTGGCCTAATAAAAAAGACTATCGATTAAATAAATTTCGCTTTCTAAGATATTACCTCAGGATTTCTTTTCTAAAATATTTTCTTAAAAATCTATAAAGCTTTATATCCCAGTTTGATGGGGGGTCTTCTCTTTCTGTTAGTGTTAAAATATACGATATCGATTTTTTATCTAAAAGATATTCAAAGTCTTTATCTTCTATAAATCTATAAATTGCACTGAATACGGAAGAAGGCATGGGAACATTGAGCTTTGATAGTTTAAGATTTGTAAGCATCAAAGATTTCTTCAAATATTCTCTTTCATTATCAGAAATATTATGATAACTCTTTTCATCGTTTCTTTTTTCCCAATCTATTTTTGCCTTTTCTCTAAACAGCTTCAAAGTACTGTAAATTCTTGGCCACCTTTCAGGATATTCAAGAATTAATCTTTGTATGGGCGTTATATTTTCCTGAATTAGAATAACTCTCTTCTGTATCTCGTCTATATCGCTTTGATTATAATTGACTTCATAGTGGTCAAGTTGTTTTATTAACCACGAACCCCCTCTTCCTTGAACTTTTTTTCTTTTGGGAACGGGGACTTTATGTGCCTCTTTTGAATCTTTTTTAACTAACGGAATATTTTTATCATTTTGCATCCAAACATAAAAAGATAATTAAATATAAAAATTTTAGTGTTTTAAGGTCATATCCCTAATTTTTTTCTATTAGATTCGATGTGGGAGAGGATTGCATCTGATGCTTTAATCGGATCTTTCTCGACATTTAGTATCCCGCCTGTTATGTCTTTACAGTCAACAGTCAAAAGTTTTACAAGATTTGGCCCGCCTGTTACAGGAGGAACTGGATTAACATATGTATGCAATCCAAATGCCAATGCAAAAATAGCATCTATAGTTGCCTTCTGCTCCATATATTCCGGTGCAACTGCAACAACTGGTAAATCGGGCACAGGCACATCTCCTAAAGCTTTTGAAATTACACCAATCAAATCTGCAAGCCTCCCTGTGTCAGTACATGTTCCATAACTTAGTACTGGAGGAATATTCAATAGAGCACATAACTTCTTTAATCCGGGGCCTGCCTTTTCTTTAGCCTCCAAGCTACATAGCCCACCAACCTGTACTGCGGCATTTCCACATCCAAGGGATAAAACTAGTATGTCCCTCTTTATCAACTCAGTTACCATTTTTATTGTGTGAACGTCCTGGCCTGAATCTCTTAAAGAAGTGCATGAAACCATTCCAGCGACGCCCCTTACCGTACCATCTTTAATTGCATTTAACAGAGGTTCAATTGTTCCACCTAATGCTTCAACTATACTTTCAGTTGAAAATCCAACTATCGCTTCTTTCGTTGGAAGACCTACAACTGGATCAATTGAACTCCTTCGCTCCTTAAAGTTATCAATTGCCATTTGCAAAAGTGATTCGGCCTGTTTCTCTGCTTCGTTTGGGATGTAATCAACTCTTTCAGTAATGCCTTCGAATGCTACAACTTCACTTGCAGGTACCAATTTGAATTTGTATTTTTTTGCATATATTGGGTCGATTGGCATCGAACAATTCATATCCGCTACAAAGATATCTATGCACCCACTTGCCATTATCGCTTCTTGCATAATCCAGTTACCTGTGAACCCATAAAAAACATCATCCATTTCCCATCTTTGAATTATCTCTTGACCTGTCTCAATGTTTGCAATTACCCTAAGGCCCTTCGCACCTATGGCCTTTGCCTTTTGCTGCCATTCGTCCTTTCTTGCAAGCTGAATCATTGCAAATCCTAAAAAAGGTTCATGCCCATTTGGCAAAATATTGACATAGTTGGGATCTAACACACCCAGGTCTACCCTCATTTTATGCGGCCTTGGTATTCCAAAAAGAATGTCTTGAGTAAACTCATTTATTATTTGACTTTGGTAAGCCATGGCTATTCCAATTCTCATTGCTTTTAAGGCTAAACTTACATAGTATCCATCTACGTTTGTTAAACAAGAGCTCGTGGAAAACATCATTTCGCCATGGACGCCTCCGGGAAATATACCAAGTTTTTTCCATGTTTTTTTTCTCTCAGGCGGGGCTAATGCTTCCACAATTTTACTTTGCTCAAAATATTTTCTATTAAAGTCCTCTTCAACAAAATCACTAAATCTTAAAGCAATTTCATTAATGCTCCCGCTTGTATTCACTCCAAGTCTTTCAGCAAATGATTTTAATTTTTCCGGCTCTTTTATTTGAAAGGGCATATCACCTTTAGCAGTTGCCCTCAGAGTTTTTATTGTTTGTTCGGTGTGGTAATGGTAAGTTGAAGTACCCAATACATTCCTCAAAAGCATCATCCTCATTGCCATGCCATCTGCAGTAATCCCACATGCACCCCGTTTATCAATTGATGCGTCAGAACGACATGGACCGTTTGAACAAAGGTCACATCGAACGCCTCCTTGGCAGAAAGGACATCTTTTATCTGGGTCACCCCCAAATCCTTGAGCTTCATATCTATCCCAAATATTTGTTATGTTGTCATCTTTAATTTTTTTATACATTTTTTTTACAGATTCATGATGAGATACCCTATCGCCTTCCATTTTTACTCCTCACAAATTTATCTTTGTTTTTTATTATATATATGTTTTCTTTGTAAAATAAAAATAAATTAATCTGTTAGGCCCAATAATATTGCCAGATTATCCTTAGCTTTGAGTGAATGAGGTGCATTCTTAGGCATGAAAATAAACACCCCCGGGGCCATTTCAATCTCTTCATCAACAAGTGTAAAGGTACCTGTTCCACTTAATACTTGTACAATTCCCACCTTAGTTGAAGTATGGGTGTCTATATTTGTCCCAGCAGATAGACACATTAATGTATAGTTGTATGTTTTGGACAAAGCCAATACGGTACTAAAAATGCCCTCTTTTGGAAACTGCATAGTTTTATTCAAATCTTTCCAAAATCCTTTTTCCATTATATCCATTCCTCCTTTATTATATCTCCTTTAATCCCAATCACTATTAATTTTATTGGAATCTTTCGAATTGCGCTATCTAAAGCCTTTTTGGCTATTTGGAGCAGGCCCGAGCAACATGGAACTTCCATTACTAAGACTGTTAATGTGTTAATCTTTGCCTCATCTATCATCTTTCTTATTTTCTCTACATAGACATCTATATTTGAATCAAGTTTCGGGCATGCTATTACTAAAGTCTTACCTTTAAGAAAATCTTTGTGAAAATCGCCTATGGAGAAGGCTGTACAATCTGCTGCCAGTAAAACATCTTTTCCAAGAAAATAGGGTGCATTTGGTGAGATCAGATGAAGTTGAATAGGCCATTGCCTAAGCTGAGAAGATCTTTTACCTTCCTCCGCTCCTTCTTTTTCTTCCTTTGAGAATTCCATAATTCTTGATCCTGGACAAGATGCCCCATGTATATGATGTTTTTCCTTCATTGGATTCTCTATGCCTTTCTCTTCAAGATACTCTTTTGCCTGTTTTAGATAATTAACTGCACCATGATCCTCTAAGTGTTTAAGATGTGCCTTAATAGTGTTCTTACCTTGTTTTACTATGGTTTCCATAACTTTCTTTTCATCATATTCTTCAGCTTCTCTCTCTTCAACAAATATAGCACCTTCTGGACAGTTTCCAATACAAGCACCAAGCCCGTCACAAAATAGATCACTTATCAATCTGGCCTTGCCATCTATTATTTGAAGTGCTCCTTCAGGACAGTTAGGAACACAAAGCCCACACCCATTGCATTTTTCTTCATCAATATTAATTATCTCTCTTTTTACCATTTCAACACCAATATTTTTTCTATACTAAGTATATAATAGATACTATATAAACTAGTAAGTATCTAATTAGATGCTATGATTGACTGCACTATTTACAAAACACTTAATATTATGGGGGAAAAATGGTCTCTCTTGATTTTGTTAGAGCTCTATAGGGGAGAAACAAACGAAAAAAGATTCAATGAATTAAAAAGGGGATTAAAAGGAATAACGCCTAAAATTCTTTCATTACGCCTTTCTGAACTAGAAGAGCAAGGACTTATTAAAAAAATATAGAGAATTGATTAGCTTCAGTCTTATTTCCGCTATTGATTAAATTTATATGCCAATAGCGGGTTTTAGTTGTCATGGGCAGCTTGAGTGCTTTTGCCTTGAAAAGAGAATATGAACGCCTTCAGAAGCTAGGCGACAGATTAAACTATATAGACAAACTTATTGATTGGAAGCTATTCAAGCCTATTATTTCTGAACTATTTGACAATAAGGGTGAAAAAGGCGCCAAGACCCGAAGAAGCAAGGATGGGAGTTGGGTACATGCTTGTGACAACGCTGCCAAGGGTCGAAGTAAAGCTGATGTTTGTATGTTTTTCTTTTAGTCTATATCAGCTTCATACTCTTTCTAAAAGGATGGCCTAGCGTTAGCCATCGAAGAATTTTGGGAAATTGCCCAAATTTGGATAAAAAGAGTTAAGAAACACTATAAAGCGCCCGAAGATTTATAAAATTAAAAAGATAAGAAAAAAATAGAGGTTAATCGCCGTCCTCTTTAATATAATAGGTAGCAAATGTATTTTATATTATCAGTGTGAAAAGATATGCAAATTTGATTCTGTAAAAATAAAAACAAAAGGTGATTAAATGAAGATTGTTAAAGTAAAGGAAGAGAAAATTATCGAAACATCACACAAAGTTGATGTTAGAAAGTTATACGACACTGAAAAAGCTCAGGCAATACACATAACATTAAATCCAGGTGAAGCTCTATTAAGACATATTACTCCTGTTGATGTATTTTTTTATGTGCTTGAAGGAACCGGGATTGTTGAAATTGGTGATGAAAGAGAAGAGGTATACCCTGATTTGCTTATCGAAAGTCCTGCAAAAATACCCCATAGATTAATTAATCAAAGTGATAAAGTATTTCGTTTCCTTGTAGTGAAAATACCAAGGCCAACTGAACAGACAAAGATTTTGTAACTAAGGACAACTGTAGTGATGAGGATATAGATTATAAAAACTAGAAGTCCAGAAAAGAATGATAAATTAATATTTCTTAATTTTTTTCTCAAGTGATATTTTAAGGTTACTTTGACTCAAGCATTCCAGCAACAAAGAAAAGTGCAAAACAAACAATCAAAGTTATTATGGGCGTAGGAATTTCAAATATAGATATTTTAAAGAAAGAAAGGCATACAGCAGTCAAAAATCCACCTACAAGTGTAATAGCTCCAGTCAAATCCTTGCCTATTTTATAGTGAAATAAACCAAAAATTAGTGGCAATAAACAAAGTAGTATAGTTGATGATAAAACGGATAATTCAACTATGTAGCTTAACTTTCTCACTGCAAAAAGGCCGATGAATATTGTTATAATTATAATTGAGATTCTCCCAAATAGAATGCCTTTCTCTTTTACAATATCTCTTGAGACCATTGAAGAAAGAGTCAGGACTATTGAATTTGCAGTTGTTATTGCGGCGGCCATTATGCTTAATGCTAATAGAAGGGACAGCCATTCGGGCATTAATGAAAGCAATGTGGGAGTGACATCATCTCTGTATAGGACTATTGGGAATAATCCTTGAAACGTTAGAACTCTAAGTTGAATTCCTATAAATGTTACAATTGTTGTGTATAATACACCAAATATACCAAAATATACTATCATCTTTTTTAATGCAGATAGATCCTTTGGAATAAATAGTCTTTGGAGAACTTGTGGATTAGTCAATGCAAAGAAAAACCATGGGATAGTCAATCCTAAGAAAAATTTAGGTGTCCAAATAGCATTAGGAACATACATTAAATCACCCATTGAGGAAATAGCTGAAAAATCAAATCTATAAGATACCCAAACTAAAGCAAATATAGATGCTACGATCATCAAAACTCCTTGGATTGAATCGGTCAATGCAACTCCCTTTAAGCCACCTAGAAATGCCCACAGTGCAATAAGTATTCCAACAATTAAAATGCCCGTAGAAAAATTCAAACTTGAATTTTTTTCTAAGATTAGGGCTACACCTGTTAATTGAACAGATGTATAGGGGATTAAAGCCAGTAGAGATATTAAGGCTGCAATTTTTGCTGTTTTTAATCCATATCTCTCTTCAAGTAATCCCGAAGGGGAAATAATTCTCTTTTGTTTTGCTATTTTCCATATCCTAGGACCATAATAAGATAAAAAGAATAAAGTTCCCAACAAATAAGTTAATTCAAATCCGAGAGCACCGACTCCCGTTGCATAGGAAAGACCAACTAGGCCTACCATCATGAAGGCAGAATATGTTGTAGCTGCATATGTAAGTGCAGAAACAACACCACCAATGTTTCTGTCTCCAATAAAGAAACTTTCTTGCGTCTTGGCACCTCTAGAATATAGCGCAATAATTGTACCTATAACGGCATAAATCCCTATTAATATTAGAAAGTTAGTCATTTGCCCACCTTTTATTCGAGAAAACAATGTAGAGTAGATAACCAATTGTCACAATTGTCCAATAGATAAATGTAGTGAAATCTTCCTTTTTGAAGAGAAAAAATGGAACTGACATCAATATTACAAGTATGAGCACTTCAAAAAATTTCATAACACTTGTTAAAAATATTTATTTATAAGACTTACTTTTGACTAGTGGCCTAAAATATGCTTGTACGACTATATTTTTTATAATAACTTATTTATACTATCAATATTAACTATTTTTATGTTTCTCTTGGACTCTGATTACAAAACATTCAACGAAAAAGCATATGTTCGACTAATACTTAAAAATGATTCGAAAACCGAGGCATTTTACAAGGACTTTGAACCTTATATTTGGGCTGTGTGCGATGGGGAAGAAATTGAATCTAAAAAGAAACTAATAGAAGATATACAAAAAGAGGTTCAAGGTAGATCTATAGCTGTAAAAAATTGCACTATTGATGAGAGATACCTTTTTGGCAATAAAATTCCTGCCATCAAAGTAATCTTTAATCATCCTTCAGATGTTCCTAACTTGAGGAAAGAAATTGAAGACATTACAGAGATCTATGAATATGATATACCTTTTGCAAGAAGATTTCTTATTGACAAGAATCTTGTTCCAGCGATATACTATAATTTTGAAATAGAAAAAGAGGGAGAAATCTCTATTATTAAAGATTTTCATATCACGGATAATCTCAATCTATCGATTAAAGCTTTAGCCTTTGATATAGAAGTATACTGTAAGGCAAAGCCTGACGCTCAAAATGATCCGATAATAATGATTGGAATTTCTACCAATGATTCTGATAAGGTTATTACATATAAAAACGTCTCAGCAGAGTACATAGAAATTGTAGACGATGAAACATCTATGATAAAGAGATTTCTAGATAGTATCTTGGAATACAATCCAGACATAATTTATACTTACAATGGAGATACTTTCGATTTTCCTTACATATATGAAAGAGCAAAAAAACTAAAAATACATCATCCTATTCTAAATGAAATAAGAATTGATAAAAGAGGTATAAATGACAGTAGCAAGATACCAGGGATGGTGCATATTGATCTATATCCTTTAAGTAGAAAACTCCTTAGTCTGAATAAATATACTCTTGAAAACGTTTATCTTAACTTTTTAGGTAAAGAAAAAAGTAAAATTCAACTAGCTGAAATGAATAAGTTTTGGGAAGAAGGAACACAAGAAGGACTTTTAACTGTTGCATTATACAATATGGAGGATGCCATAGCCGCAAAAGAAATTGGAGCTGCAATTGGCCCTCTTGAAATTGAACTTTCAAGGATAGTTGGGCAAAATATTTTTGACCTATCGCGAATGGCATCTTCAAATATGGTTGAATATCTTCTAATGAAAAGATCATTTGAAGAAAAAACAATAGTTCCGAATAAACCAAAGGGTAGTGAATACTTAAAAAGGGCATCTTATACTTATGAAGGTGGATTTGTTTTGGATCCACAAAAGGGGCTTCATGAACACATAGCCGTTTTTGACTTTAGGTCTCTATACCCTTCAATAATTATTGCCCATAATATAGATCCAAATACTATCGGATGTGGCTGTTGTGATAATACCTCCCCCGACGGGATTAATTTTTGCCTCAATAAAAAAGGATTTATTCCTGAAATCTTGAAAGAAATTATAGAGAGGAGAGTTGAGATTAAGAGAAAACTAAAGGAAACATTTGATAAGAATGAAAAAACTATTTATCAATCCCAACAATGGGCACTTAAGATCCTTGCTAACTCTTTTTATGGCTATATGGGGTATCCCCGTTCAAGATGGTATTCTAAAGAAGCAGCCTCTAGTATCGCTTCATGGGGTAGGGAGTATATCCATAAAGCCATAAAAATTGCTGAAGAAATGGGTTTAAATGTTCTTTATGGGGACACAGATAGTTTATTTGTGGGGTTGGGATCAGAGGACATGGAAAAATCAAAAGAGTTCAGGGATAGGGTAAATTCTACACTCCCTGACTACATGGAACTTGAATTTCAGGGTTATTATAGGCGAGGATTTTTTGTTTCAAAGAAAAGATATGCAATTATCGATAAAGAGAATAATATAGTAACTAAAGGTCTAGAAGTTGTACGAAGAGATTGGGCCGAAATAGCAAAAAAAACACAAGAAGCTGTATTAAAATCCATATTAGAAGGGAACGGGCCTGAAAAAGCGGCCGAAATTGTCAGAAAAACTACTCAAGAGCTTGTCGAAGGTAAAATTCCACTAGATTCTCTTATTATATATACTCAATTAACAATGCCAATTTCAAGCTATAAACAAATAGGGCCACATGTAATTGTAGCAAAACGCATGAAAGAAAAAGGGGAGGATATTAAAGCAGGGTCAATGATTTCTTTTATTGTTAAAAGCGGAGAGGGAATGGTTAGAGATAGGTCTTATGATGTAGAATCTTTCAAGAAAGCAGGATATAAATATGATTCTGAATACTATATGGATAATCAGGTTTTACCTGCAGTTATGAGAATTCTAAAAGGATTTGGGTATACCGAAGAAAGCCTTAAATTTTCTAAAAATAAACAGATGACCATTGGAGATTACTTTTAGAATTAATTAATTCTCGTACTCTTTAATAAACATATTTCATATTTGTGTTAAATATGATATACCTAATATTTCTTGGATTTCCTTTTGTTAAGGCAATCTCTGCAATAAATAGGCCTTATTCCATCCGGTTTGAAAGGAACTTTGGTCATGTTACCACATTTAGAACAGATGGCTTCGTGCATTTCTCTTGATTCTCCTCGGAAACCCTCTACTCTTTTTTCACTCATCATAGGGCGCTCCTTTATTTTTAATATTCGTATATTACTATAGAGGTATGTGCAAAATAGCCCTTAAAATGGTTAATTTTATTTAGGTATAAGGTTGGTCTGGGTGTGTGCTCAAATCCAGACCATACTAACTACAGTTTTTGAAGAATATAAGGATTGCGTT
>JBAYOH010000041.1:0-13846 GCA_041678455.1 Methanofastidiosum sp. | reverse complement strand
AGGCGTTCATACTCTCTTTTCAAGGCAAAATCAATCAAGCTGTCCATGACAACTAAAACCCGCTATTGGTATATAAATTTAACCAATAGCAGGAATAGAACCGAAGTTAATCAAAATTCTCTTTATTAAAAGAAGTTCTATCATTTTTTCAGGATATGTTCCCCTGATAGTTTCTCTAATAGAAACTCCAATGAAAGAAACTAGATAGGTAAAAATAGGTATCTCAACAGAAATCAATAGAGCTTTTATTTTATCCATATCATCAACACGATGAAAACTTATATAAATATAAATATTGGGGTATAAAATAAAAAAAAGATTTTTAATCAATAAATATAATTGAGGTATCTTTTATTTCAGAGATATAGGAAGAAATATCTGATTTGATAAATTCCTCAAGAGAGCTTTTGTAAGGTGGATTAATTCCTTTAAGTTCTATATTGACTTTTTCTCCTTCAAAGTTAACTACTTGTGAAGAAACATCGATCCCCGGGGCTCTAATCTTTATAATAGCATTAATCTTTTCAGTCAGATCTTCAATTTTTTTTAGAAGTGTTACTTCGTATAAGAGTGTTTTCCCAGACAATGGATGATTAAAGTCAAGCTTTACCCTCCCACTTGAAACACTTCTTACAGTCGCCCAGTGACCATTAATTTCTATTTTTAATCCAGTCCTTGGAAATATACCATGTTTTTTAAAATCGTTCAAATGCATTATTTGTAATAGAGACGAATCTCTTTTTCCAAACCCCTTTTCAGGAATTATATCAAAAGTTTTAGTTTCGCCAACTTCTATATCTAAAAGGGACTCGTCCAATCCTTTAATGACGTGTCCGGCACCTACTACTACCTGAATAGGCTCATATTTATTCCCTTCATTATATACATTAGCTTGTTTTGCTTTTGTTTCGTCAGTTACATCAAAGATTTTACCTGTTTCTTTGATTTTTCCAACATATTGTATTTCAACAAAATCTCCGTCTTTCAATGAATCACCTATTTGTCTTCGATTCCATTTTCAGTAAGAAAGAATATTGCTTCTCCCTCTGGTAAGTTTGGAGAATCAACGAGTCTTGCTATTCTTTGTCCACCTTTAGCTTTTCTTAAATATAATCTAATTGTAGATGAGTGTCCAAGTATATGGCCCCCAATTGGCCTTGTCGGATCGCCAAAAAAAGCATCAGGTTTTGCTGAAACTTGATTGGTAACAAATACACAGACATCTTGATTAGATGCAATGCTATGTAACGTCCTTAAATGCCTTGCAAGTTTCTGCTGCCTTTCAGCCAAAGTTCCTCTTCCAACATATTCTGATCTAAATGAAGAAGTAAGGGAATCAACTACAAGTAATTTAATTTTTTCTGCTTCGATTAGATCAACAGTTTTTTCAGTAAGTAACATCTGATGGTCAGAATTAAAGGCCCTTGCAACTCTAATCTTACCCAACACTTCTGTTGGATCTAGACCCACACCTTTAGCCATCTGGATAATTCTCTCTGGTCTAAATGTACTTTCCGTATCTATGAATATAGCGCCAGCCCCAAGTCCGCCTTTTTCAATTGGTAACTGCACATTTACACAAAGCTGATGGCCGATCTGACTTTTTCCAGAGCCGAATTCTCCAAAAGCTTCAATTATTGCTTGTGTCTCGAATCCCCCAGCTATCAATTCATCAAGCCTTTTGCTCCCAGAAGTAATTCTGCCGATAAATTTTCTTTTTTCTAAAAGTTCGTTTGCTGTTAGGAATCCACCTACATCAGCAGCTTCTCTTGCAGCTTCAATTATCTTGGAGGCTGAACTTTCACCGATTTCAGCAATTTCAAACAATTCTTTTGGTGAAGCTACAGCTATTGACTCTACAGTTCTAAATCCGGCCTCTCTTAGCTTTTCCGCAGTCTTAGGCCCTATACCTGGAAGACCTTCAAGATCTTTAATTTTTTCCATTAAATCACCATAAATATATCTCTAGCCTTGGAGGCAGGATTTATTTCTCTAATCTCATACCCATAAAACTCTTTCAAGTTATTATTCTCATAAATTCTAGCTTTAATATCGTATTCCTTCCAAGGTTGTACTTCCTTTTTAATCTTACCTCTAATATTGCCATAACCGTCGTCACAAATAACAAGGTAGCTATCTCCTTCATTTACAATATGTTTTATCAAAGGAGAGATAATACAATAATCGTTGTTTGATACTTCATCAATAGTTTTGGAGGGAGGATTTTTGATAGATTCGAGGCTGGGAATGCTAAATTCGCCTTTTTGGATAGAACTCGCTTTAATAAACAAAACATCAGAATCCTTTTCAACTGTTCCGATCACTTTAACAGCGTCACCAATGTTAAAGTTTTTATTTGCTATCTGACTCAAAGAAAGAGGTATAGTGCCTGATTCATCAATAATAACTAAGAAATCCCCTTCAATTCCATTAACTCTTGCTAACACATTAACTGTGTCAGATAAACTGTAATCTGCTATTTTCTTTTCATCTGGCTTTTCTTCAGCTTTAGAAGATTGTATCCTTGAACCTAGGCCTAGGTGTGCTTCAAGCCCATTATTGAATCTTATGTTACAGGATTCGATACTTACTTTAGTGCTAGGTACTAAAGTTACCAATAAATCGGCTTTGTCGTCCCACAAAACTACTTTAAGATCATGTGTGCCATCACTTAGTAAAAATCTGCCAACTTTCCCAGTTCCACTTTCTCTTGTGAAAGTTCTAATACCATATACTTCTTTAACATAACCCTCAATATTTATGTCCCTCATATTTTCATTGAGATCAGATATAGATACTGTCAGAGATTCAGATTTAGGGATGTCGTCTCTTTCAGTCTTTTCAGGTATTATATTAGATGAGGATCCAAGATTTATTTCAACAGAGTTTAATCCCATCTTAGAGTAAGCATTTTCAATAGTAATAATATCATTTTTTGTAAAAGTGTTTAATAATTCTGCTTTTTTATCCCAAAGAGTAACCCTTATCTCCCCTGTGTCATCCATTATCATGAAACTACCAACTTTTCCAATGGAACCGTCTTTTTTGGCAAATTCCCTTACGCCATAGATTACAGAAATTCTGCCTGTAACATCAATGTTGTTCATCTTGTCTTCAATATCTCTGATTTTTAGTTTAACATAATTTATAGAGGGATAATCGGCGCTGTCTTGACTGCCAGAAATGACACCATCTTTACCAAGACTGACCTCAAATTCGTTGTTAAAACCTTTCCTTAGATATCCGTTTCTAACTGTGACAACGTCACCTCTCTTAAATTGCTTAAGTTTTTCTATCTGATCGTCCCAAAAAACAATTCTAATACTTCCTGTTTTGTCGGCAATTACAATATTCTGAACTCTTCCCTCAGTGCCAGTTTTTCTCTGGAAAGTGTTAACATCAAAAATTCTCATGACCCTGCCACTGATGTCCACATGCTGCATGCCTTCGTTAATGTCCGAAATAAAAAAGTGTTTTTTCTCTTTGGGAATTTCTTCAAAAGTTACCCCTAGCTCTCCAGCTATTAGGAGTAATGCCCCTTCTTCTGATAACAGCCCCCCAACAGATTGAATTTTCTTATCAATTCTTTCTTTTAGTTCGTTTTCAGAAATTGTTTCTAATAATCTTTCATAAAGCGCTTCCGCTGTCATAGGTTACCAGAAAGATTAACTGTTTGGTGTTTATAAAATTTGGGGTATGTTTATAGATAATTAAAAATATACTTTCAAATACTGAAAACTGAAAATTATAAATTTATAAAATTAAAAGATAATCTTTTAAACTATGATGGGTTACGATGTTTATGAATATCAATAAAAAGTGGATATTCATAGTAATTGCAGTAGTTCTGATAGTTGGAATTCTATATCTAGGCCAAGACACTATCTTCAATTTCAAGAAGAATCCTAAAATATCAGCCGGTGTTGATGTTTTGGCTACTAAGATGTTAATAACAAATGAAGAAACTGGAATTCTAAATTTAGTAAATACAGGAAAAAGCAATGCTATAGACATAGAAGTTGAGGAAGTTTCACCGTTTACAGTTACCTTAGAGGCCACCCCTCCTTTGTTACTGGAGAAAGGAAAGACCTCCACTATAAAATTCATTGTAGTTGCAGAAAAAGAGGTACTAAAACTTTCTGAAACAAGAAAAAATATACCCCTTGAATTTATAATTAAATACAAGAATAATGAAGGCATTCAAATGAATGCTGTTACAGCTAAAACAACTATTCAGGTTTATAGACCAAAATTTGATATTAAAAAAATAGACCTAGGTGGACTTCTTAAAACTGAGTTATCGCTAAAACATGACCAAAATGGACTTTTAATGATGGACATTGAATCTGATCAAGTCTTTAGAGAAGGAGAGTACTGGATAGAATTTACATCGGATTACTTTGATTTAGAGATAGAGTCTGTCGATAAATATCCATCTGAGAAAACATATGGTGGCTACAAATTCACTTTTCAAGACCCCCTTCCTGCAAATAAAAGAATATCAAAATCATTTTTATTTAAATCAAAGGTTTCTGCTGGAAGTTATGAGACTAGATTCATTGTAAACACTAAAGTATTTTGGAGAGGTATTTTACTTGACCAAGAAAATATCAATGTAGTCGTATCAGAATGATAAAATCCTCCTATTTTATATTATATTTCATTAATTAAGCGAATAAATATATATTTTTAAGTAATTGTGAAATAACCAAAAAGTATATAAATAGGCAACGAAACTTTTTCATGCTAGTTCTCTAGCGTTTTCAATGAGCATTGATTAGAGGGATATTATGGATGTACTAGTAGGAAAGAAAAAAGCAATGGCATATGTTCTAGCTATAGTCACTGGATTTAATGCAGGCGAGAATGAGATAACCATAAAAGCTAGGGGAAGAAGCATATCTACTGCTGTGGATACTGCAGAAATCGTAAAAAGCAGATTTATTCCCGATGCTAAAATTACCAATATAAAGATTGGAACAGAGCAAGTAGAACAGAGAGCAGTAAGTACTATGGAAATAACGATGAAAAAATAAAATCATTGAGGGATGTAATGGGCAAAAGACCGCGAAAATGGAAAAAGAAAGGCAGAATGCGCTGGAAACACGTTAAGAAGAAAATGAGAAGAATGAAAAGAAAAGCTAGAAAGCAATAAATTCATTCTTTTGCCCCAGTTCTTTAGATACTTTTTTAATATACTTTATTTATTTCATTTATGAAGAGAAAAGAAATTGTTACTTCATTTTTATTTAAAGAGGGAAAGGTCCTCCTTCTTAAAAGAAGCGATAAAGTTGGCACTTTTAAAGGCAAGTGGGCGGGTGTTTCTGGATTCATTGAAAAAGAGAACGGCCTTGAGGCCGCTTTAAGGGAGATAAAAGAAGAAACTGGTATTGATAACAAATACTTAGAGCTTCTAAAGATTGGAACTCCTTTCGATGTCAATGATACTGTAAATGATACGATATGGTCGATTAATCCATTCCTCTTTCTGTTCAAAGGAGAGGAAATAAAAATAGATTGGGAACATGACACGTTTGAATGGATCTATCCAAAAGAGATGGAAAGGTATGATACAGTTCCAAATCTTAAAAAAACCTTATTTGATCTTATTGAAAATTCTGATGCAGAACAAAATGATTGAAAACCTTAAATTCTAATAAATGGTAGTATATTCATGAGAAAAGTTGAAGCTCTGCCTTATACAGTTGAAGAAGGAATAAAGAAGGTAGTCCAAGCCTTAAATAAGGCAGATATTGAGTATTATACTGCTGGCAAGGAAATATACATCAATGAAGATCTTCTATTAAATCAAGATTTAAAAGGAGATGATAGGTCATTTATAAAAAAAATCAAGGATTATTTAAGAAATGAGATTGAAGCAGATTATGCAATAATATCATTTGATACTGCCCCAGATGGATCCTACATAGTCATCGAATATGATAATTATGCAACTTTTTCTAGACTTGCCAAAATTTTTAGTTTAAAATTAGAGGATGAAGAAAAACATTTACCTGAAATCAAGGATACAAAACTAGAAAGAGAGTTGGATATAATAAATAGAGAAATTTCAGATGGAGATATCGAGTTTGATGATAAAGAAGATGATGACGAGGAATACGATTATATAAACTTTGGAGAAAGAAATTGCAAAGTTTGTGGATCTGTGATAAGACGAGTTACCATCCATGACAAAGATGACAAAATGAGAGATGGTTACAAGTGCGTCAATACAAACTGCCTAAAGATTTATATTATCAGGTAATTTTATAAGAGATAGGCTTAGATATTTTTCTAGGCGGGGGTTGCCGAGCATGGTCTAAGGCGCCGGACTTAAGATCCGGTGACGCAGGTCTTCGAGGGTTCGAATCCCTTCCCCCGCACACTTTCTTTTGGGTTTTGGTGTTTTTTGGGTTTAGATATATATTTTTTATATAGATATTTCTTGTTTTTTAGATGTTTTTTTAAGTTCTGTTATTTCAGTGTTTTTATGGCCTTACATCACCGGATGTTTGTATAAGCGCCTTAAGCAAAATTAGCCATTTCAGATAAATACTTAACGAATTTGGCCCTAAAATTAAGCTTCATTCTTATTGGCCTTATCCATATCATTAATCTCCTTACTCAACCACAAGTATAGAATCAGAAAGTTTGTATGCGCCATTGATCTTGTAAGATCCTTATCGCACTCAATGCAGAGCAGATCAAAAATTGGCCTTAAAACTGAGAGGCTGTCAGAGACATACAGCACGAACTCATAGTTCCAGCATGGATCTTCCCCATATTCTAAGATTGCATACCTTCCCTTCTCACCTATAATGTTGTCCAGGATCTCGCCTTCATCAGCCTCCATAAGTGTGTATCCATATACTTGCCTAACGCATGGCACTTCACTATCTCCTAGATAGGCCCTGTATTCGATGAGATTCCTTGCTATTTGCTCACCTTCTTGTCTTTCATGACACTTATGACGGTTTTCTGCCATTTTACAAAACTTTTAAAGTAAATTTCCCTACTATAAGTTTTAATAGAAAAAAGCGTCATAACCGTCATAGCGTCATAAGGATCAGTTAGCAGGATACTCACCCTTGTAACTCTTCTGCAAATGCTCAAATCTACTCTTGTTTATCTCAATGCCTTCCCAGTACCTTCCGTCAAACTCCCTTGATTTTTTAAGGCCAAGATGTGTTAGCCTCCTTCCAAAGGACTGTTGCGATATAGTTTCAATTCTCATGCAGTAGCAGTATGTCCTGTAAGCAGAGTAAAGTTCACCGGCCGGGATCTTCGCCACAACGCCGATATTGCAGATATCATCAAGAAAGTCCTTTAAGGGATCCATCTCGTCCTTGTATTCAGTGTTCGCAAGGACAACTATCTCCGGAGGATTAAGCCCTTCTGAGAGCCATTTGATGCATCCAGCGATGGCCCAGTTCAAGATCCCCGGAAGCTCACTATCGAGTTTTGCTTCCAATGTTTTGTCCCTCTTGTCGTTTGGAACACGATAGTTGAATGGGATTGTCATGAGCCTCCGCCATATTGCAAAGTCACTCCCCCTGATGGTCGGCTTGTTGTTTGAGATCATCCAGAGCTTAAACTTCGGGGTGAAATCGAATATCTCTCCGTATAGAAATCTGGCAGTAAGGCCTTCATGGCCAGTCACCCTCTTTATGAAGTCTTCATCTAGGTATTTGCCTTCTGCGATCTCTGAAGATCTTACAAATCTAGCCCCTTTGAGCCTTGCAACATCATTTTTAGGGCCGCCGTCAAACTTCTTGTCCATGAATGTGGATGGATCCGCATCCTTGGCATACTCTCCGAGCAACGTCATGATTATATTGAGAAATGTGGTCTTCCCATTCTGGCCCAGGCCGTGGAGGAAGAATAGGACCTGCTCACGGTCATCTGATGTCATGCTGTACCCAATGGCCTTCTGGATGTAATCTATTAGCTCCAAGTTTCCCTCAAAGATCTCATGAAGAAAATTCTCCCACATGGGGCATTTTGCATCCGGATCATATTTGACATTGGCAAGCTTTGTGATGAGCTTCTCTTTCAGGTGGTCTTCAGAGAACTCACCAGTCCTTAGATCTATTATGCCGTTTTCAACATTTAGAAACCAAACATCCTGGTCAAGATCATCAGGCGATATAGGCAGCTCATTTGTTGCAAGCTTTACTATAGATTCAATGCGATAGGAGCTTTCTGATAAGAATGCCCACTTTGATATCTCGCCTTTCTTGGAATAATCCTGCTCTATGGCAGCCTCGGCGTTTATGCTTCTCACTGTATCCTTGGAAAGTCTGAATATGGCGCCGCTATCGTCCTTTAGCCACCTTTTTCCATCCCAGACTATCCATTTCTTCCAGAGGTGGCAGTACCTTATGACATCCCCATAGTGGTAGATCAATCTTTCAGAGTTCCCAAGATCAGTCATGGCAAAAGTGTTCTTTGGAAAGTCTGTCGTTATCCTGTCCACTTCCCCCTGGTCAAGTGGCACCTCGCACTGAGTTTGATTGATCCTTGATATAGTGTCCCTTACGGTCTCTTGCGAAAGGCCCCTGTTTCTTAATACTCCCGATATTCTTGTGAGCTCAGAATTCCTCTTCCCTAGAGGTATCCTTGCTTCTTTGGCCCTATCTTTAGCTTCTTTCTCTGAAAGTATTTCTGATAGCCATTTTGGCGTATCCTCTAGATCAATATCAAAGATTGATTTTTCCCAGGTATAGGTTTTGCCAGAGGCATGAATGCTAGGAGGCGCAACAATAAGTCCTCCCTCGCACCTTACATCAACACCTGGAAGTATTCCAACACAAGTGCCAAAGATTCTATTGGCCCTAAAGTAGTAGTGCTTCCCTCGGCTAGACCTTGCAATTGCTGTGTTAATTGGCATGTCTTTTGATACTATCTTTAGCGATTGGCGCCCCTCTTCTCCGTCAATATCCAGAACTAAGAGCCTGTTGATTGAACCTGTAACAATGCCAATATTGGCATTGGGCCACTGGCTCCACCACCTGTCTATCTCGCTTAACGTTACCTTTTCTATTTGATATTTTTTCCAAGGGATGATAGATATCTTGCCCTTTTCTCTAAGCGGAATTACATTGAGGCCAAAGTAAAAATACTTTATGGCCTGGTCGAAAAGGGGATTAACATCAACATACTCGGGCAGGATATCATATACCCTGGCAAAACCATTCTTGAGAATTAGATCAAAAGCCTTGGCTGCATATTTGGGAACATTAACTATCTGGCCTTCGCTGTAAGGGCCGTATGTCCTCCCGTCATCGCCTATGAACTCCTCCACATCAGAAAGTATTTCAATTAAAAAATTAGAATTAGGCTCTTTTTTAGGATCTTCATCTGTCATGTGAACACCGTTTTAAGTATCAAATAAGCCTGTGGCAGTGACTATATGGTTTTACAGAGAAGGATGGAATTTCAAAAAATAGATCTATTTTGCATTTTCAAATTAATGTAATTTTAAGGCCAAACCCAAACTAATAATTACTGCAAACTGGATATTTTTTCATATTAATTATACTTGCAGAATGAGAGCTAATTTTTAAGGCCAAATAGGTAGATGATTTTAAGGACGAATAATCAAATGATTATTTTTTTCTTATATTCGTTAATTTTTTCCATACCCTTAAATATAAGAAATCTCAATTGTTTAATATATTCTAGAGGAGAACTAAAATGGGATATTTTTTCATTGACATTGAAACTTTTATAGATCCAAAACAACCTGAAACAGGCTTAAATCCTTACTTGGCCAATTCTAAAATAATTATAATTGCGTATAATTATTATGATGAATTTCATTTAGAAGAAAAGCATATTAAATCACCAACAATATTAAAAGAATGGGAAAATGGAGAAAAACTTATCCTTTTAAGAATTTATGATTTTCTAAGAATTAAAATTCAAGATGACCCACACTTAAAAATTCTTGGATTTAATAATTTAAAATTTGACATGACTTTTTTATTTGGCAGATTAATTCAACTTAATATAGCGCCTGTTGATGAGATATATGATGTTTTTTATAGAAAACCTCATTATATTGATTTAGGCCAATTAAGCCAAATTATATCAAACCATAGGTTTAAGGACATCTTAAATATAAGTCAGAAAAAAGCTAATGAATTCTTTGAATTGCCAATAAAGAGTGGTAGTGGTAAAGAAGTCACAAAATATTATCTAAATTCAGAATACGACAAAATTGTCAACTATGTAAAAGAGGAATTCTCATTTGAGTTGCTTTATATTAATTTAAGACGGCATATTTATGCCAAGAAAACGATGATTAAAAATGAAAGCTAATCTAATAAAATCTGCAGTATGTAAATCTCTTATATTAAAAGGAAAAGATGTATTGGAAATGTTCTATAAAATGCCATGTGATTCATGTGAGATTATTGAATCTTGGACCCGATTTAATTTTTCACCTGATTTAATTTTGTTAGAAGATGACAAAAAATATTTTGCCTTTATTATTACAAAAATTGAAGAATATGAAATTGTTTTAGATTTTATAAATAAACATAAAGATTTCCTCGAATATAAAATTTATTTAGTCGAAGGAAATACACTATACGAATTATTGGATATAAATAATATCAATTCAAAAAAGATTATAGATACTAATTTAGAATATGCTTCAAAGGAATACATCAGTGTTACTAAAAAAACGCTAAAATCTGAGCAAAATAAGTGGGAAGATAAACGTAAATTTGGATTGAAAGGAGAAGAAAAACTAATTGATTTACTTAATTCACTAGGGGCAAAAATCATAAATTTAAATTATAATTCACCTTGTGATACTTGTTCAAATATAAAAAATTGGAGTAAATATACAAAATTACCAGATGGTATTGCTAATTTGTATGGCGATATATTCTTTTTCGATGCGAAAGCTAAGAGTCAAAGATATTTTATAGTAAATGAAAGGGATTATATTGAATACCAAAAGTTACTAAAATATCTTCCAGTTAAAATATATCTTATGATCTTTGCCTATGATAAGGAAAAAGTGAAAGAAGTTTATGTTCATGATGTAACTCCAACAAAAAGAATCCCTATTGCTCAAAAACAATGGGATATGAATAAAGTTGTCGATATTTCTAATGAATTAGAGCAGGTTTTTTAATGGCCAAAGGTGGTGCAAGAAAATCTTCTGCTAAAAAAGCAATAGCAAAGGGCATGGGTATTAAAATATTCTTTGATGTATTGGAAGAAATATACAAAATAAATGATTGGACTTCAGTCAATTTTTTAATGGAAAAAATGCCAGAAGAATTTGGAGGCGAAAGAAATGAAACATGCAGATCTTATTTTAAGGAATTATGGAGATATGGTTTAATTGAAAGAAGGGAAAAAGGACAAATTATTTTATGTACTCCAGAAAATTGGAAAAAAGGGGGAAGGCCAGAATATAAAATTTCTGCCAACGGCCTAAAAATAATGGCTATCCCACGTGAAAAACGAGTTTTTGCATTAGCTTGGTTATTAATTCAAATGGATAATATTTCAGATTTTGAACAATTACATCTTGCTCTTAATGCATTTAGAAAATATGAAGTACCATTGGACATGTTTAAAGCTAGTAAATTAACTGGAGTTGTAAGAGATAGCATTAAAGCAATTATGTATGGGTGGTTAGAACCTTTAGGCTTTTTGGATCGTACAGAACATGGAACGTTTGTGCTAGACCAAAATTATTTTGATTATGTAAAATCTTTTAAGAGTGTTGAAGAATCGGCAGGGAAAAAATATCCCAATATTCTTGAAATAAAAAATATATTGATAACTACAATTATTAATTTATCACCTTATGCCCCTGAGATAAACGAAGATATAATAATTCCTATTAAAATCAAATCAAAAAATCCTGAAAAAGTTTATCTAGATATATCATGCTTACTACACCCATTATTTCATAAAAGATTTAAAAATAATCAGATAAATAACAAAATAGTCATTTTACCAAATCAAGAAATAGAAATTAATATTAGAATCCCTTTTATCAAAAAAAAAGTTTCTGAAAGTTTTGACTCAACTGAATTGGGAATTATCAAAGTAAGATGTGAGGAAGAGATGGCATTTGGATCTTTACCAAATATTTTTCTAACATCTGCCGCACATTTATATGAGATTGAATTAAGTAATTTATTTCATAGAATAGGGCTATCTCCAATAATGTTTACAAAATCTGATAGGCCCGATATGATTATATTTCCGGATAGAAAAGAATCTAACTTTATGGATTTTTTACATAACGACGAACAAAAAATCCTAGTTGAAACAACTTCGGCCGATGTTTTAAGCTTAACAAAAATTAGAGAAGATCTTAAAAATTTTAATAAGCACACAACTAAAGTATTAAAAATTAAATCAAATAGAACTTTGATAGTTGGAAACAAAATAGCCAATAATATTGAAAAAAATGTATCGTTACTACTAGATCAGTATCATCCATTTACAATAATAACTTTTGAAAATTTAAAATATATAGAAGCTTGGATTAGAAAAAATGAGAAAATAAATTGGGAATATATTGGTAAAATCTTAACATATGATGGAGTAGTCTCAAAAGACTTAATTGATTCAATATTTAGAAATTAAACTATTTTGATTTAAGTATTAGTAATGTATTTAAGAGGCCAATAATATTCCGATATATTGATATCACAAGGCGTACAATAAAAAAATACAAATTCAAATTATATGTAGAAATATTAAAACATAATATCTATGTATAACTAAAGGGGTATTAATGAAATGAATAAACTAATTGACAATAGTAATAATCATGAGATATACATTGGAGATTGTCTAAAAATTCTAGATGAAATTCCAGATTGTAGTTGTCAATTAGTATTTGCTGATCCTCCATATAATATGGGGAAGAAATTTGGTAATAATCATGATAAATGGGAAACTCCAGAAAGTTATAGAACTTGGTGTACCCAATGGATAGAGAAATGTATTACTAAACTTACAAAAAATGGGTCTATAATGATAATGGGCCACCCAAGATTTTCTGCCTATTTAATACCTTATCTTGATAGTAAATTGGTATACACAAATCAAATTATTTATTATTATACTGATGGAATGCCAGAGAAAAAAAATTTTGAAAAAAGATACGAAGTTATTATGTATTATCGAATGAGTGAAGACTCTTATATTTTTAATATAGATAATGTAAGAGTGCCTTTGGTCAGATATGATAAAACTAGTGACCCAAGAGGTAAAAATCCTAACGATGTATGGCAAATTCACAGAGTTAGATGGAATTCCAAAGAAAGAGTATCTTTACCAAATGGAAAAATATTACATGCATCTCAAAAGCCAATTAGATTAATGCGTAGGATAATACTTTCAGCCACTAATGAAGGAGATACTATTTTAGATCCATTCTTGGGAACTGGAACTACTGCAGTTGCAGCCAAAGAATTAGGGAGGAGGTCTATTGGGATAGAAATAAATCCTGAATATGCCAATGTTTCGCTTAATAGATTAAATAATACTGAAAAGATATACCGAGAACTTGATTATGAAGAAAGATGATAATAATAAATTTAATCCAGAAAAAATATTCTCCACGATTGAGCAAGTAGAGAAAGAATTTAATAAAATAGATGAGTGGTTTATTCCTAGAGATAGACATAGTTTTTATTTAACTCATGATTTTCATCCATATTTTGCAGCATTTCCCCCAGAATTAGTTGTAAGATTATTAGAGAAATATTCTAAACAAAACGATGTTTTCTTGGACCCTTTTATGGGTGGCGGGAGTTCGATAGTTGAGGGGTATAAACTAAAAAGAAAAACAATAGGCATT
>JBAYOH010000040.1:0-13946 GCA_041678455.1 Methanofastidiosum sp. | reverse complement strand
CAATACAAAGGTCAGTACAAATATCAAGACAAGCTTCAAACTTCTTTTCTTCTTGCTTTGACCACATTAATATTTTGTCAACACCCCAGAGGTGACCTGCAATTGTCATTGGACCTGTAACAGTTCTAAAAACAGGGACAAGTTTCTCATATTTTTCAACTAAAATCTTAGTAGATCCTTCAACAATGGGATTTCTTCCCTTTGATACAACATCTTTTGGCATGTTGTATTTTGTTGGATCTGTATCTGTTAGCGCATGTTTTAATACTGATGGATGTCTAAGATCTGTTCCAAGGTCTATTTCTGCCCCGAGCATAGTTGCTTCTGATACCAAATCATTGTGGGATATGAGTAAATCTAATCCCCAGACTTCATATCTTCCTGCTTGGAATTGTGCCATAACTTTTGGGTCGGTCTGACATGCTGGCCAAGTAACATTTGTTGAAGCCATTAATTCTTTACAAAAGTTTGAAAGTACTATAGTAGGTGTTCTGTCAACACGGCCACCGGCCATAGCTGACATGAATCTTCTATATGGTGTCATTTCTCTTAATGCCAAATAATCTCCTCCTTTATGTAGTCAACCAATTAAAAATAGGTTAACTTACCCAATTGTTCTTTTTGATTAATTAATAAAAGGTTTTTCATGGATGGTCTAGCCATCCACTTATTTAATCAGCATTAAGGGCGATATAAAATTTTAATTAAAAAGAAAAAATATAGGATAAACTATAAAAATATTATTTCTTTTTTGGCTTTTCAGCTTTAGCAGCATCTGGAGAAGCGCTGTATCTAAATGGCGTTGCAATCGGAAGGCCGAGCTCTTTTATTAACATCATTGAAAATACATAGCATTTTGCGTTTATTCCATTTATGACTTCATCAAAAAATGCTGTGTCAAGGGGTTTTTTACCTTCCCACTGTTCAACGATTTTTTTTCTGAACTCTTCCCCTTCTTGGTAGAAAACGTTTCCTTTAATGCTTGCGCTGCCTACTTCAGGTTCGTACTTTGAAAGGAAATCAAACTCAACATCTAACACATTTATTCTTCCGCTAGGCCCAGAAAGCTGCATTTCTTTGATTGAAACAATATTTGGTGTCTGAGTAAAACTAACTGGCCCTTCGGGAGCTTTTTCCAATTTTTTCTTTTCTACTTCAGCTTTAGTAATATTAAAATTAATTATTGGCATATACAACCTCCTTTTTCTTATGGAATGAAGATTTGTTTTTAAAATTAACTATTAAAACTATTATATCTTGTCAAGAATATCTGCTCTGGTAATTATTCCCACCACTCTTCCCATCTCTTCAATAAGAACAGCTTGATTTTCCTTTAGTAGTGTGTAAACTTCTGCGAAACTCTGTTGTTTAGATACAACAGGGAAACTTTCATCCATAATTTCGGACACTGTAAGATTAGGAGTTTCACATATCTTTCCAATACCAAGTTTTTTTATTAGCGATTTTTCAGAAAGACTTCCTACGGGGATACCATTTCTCAAAACAGGCAGTTGGGATATGTTGTACCTCGCCATTATTGCTATGGCATCACTAATCTTATCCTTTGGGTGAACAAAGATTACAGGAGAAACCATAACGTCCTGTATTTTTTTCATTCTCGCCCTAAGATCTTCTAAAGCATTTAAAATCTTGTTAAAAGAAGAAAGTTTGGGATCAATCTGTTTGTTCTCAAGTTTAGCTATGTATGCTTGAGTAACACCAGCTTTTGAAGCTAGCTCCTTTTGAGTCACTCCAAATTTTTTCCTTAATTTTTTTACTTCTCCCAGATCAATCATTAAATCGCCTAAAACATTTCTTCTATAATACCGGCAATCGATATGTCAGAAAATTTAGAGGGTATGGAATCTGAACCAAAGATACAATCAACGCCTGCATTTTTTAATCTTTCTTCTGCATTTGATATCATTAATAGGTGGGTTGCACCAGATAATACCTTTAAAGTTCCTTCTTTTTTAAGAACTTCACATGCTTTTGCCATAGTTCCGCCAGTCGATATTATATCATCGACAATTGCAACGTCTCTATTTTTAGTGTTAATTTCTTTTGGTCTTATCTCAACGGTGTCCCCAGAAAGTCTTGTCTTTTCAAGATGGTCAAACTCAGCCCCCATGCAGTCCGCAACTATTTTTGCTCTTTCCACTGAGCCTTTATCTGGAGAAATAATAACAGGCTCTTTAAGATTTAAATTCATTAAATAGTCTGCAATTGATGGCATAGCCGACAGATTTTCTCCCTTCATAGCTTTTGTTATCTTTAAATCGTGTATATCTATTGTATACTTCGATTCAAGTTCAAATCGATCTATCATCTTTGCTAAAGATATACCAGAAACTGACTCCCAGTCTTTGAATCTCTTATCCTGCCTTGCATAGGCCATGTAAGGAATTAAAAGATTAATCTTGATGTTTAAATCCTTTAAAGCATCAATCATGAAAAAAAGTTGTATTATATGTTCATCTTGGGGGTAGTATAATGATTGAACTATAAGGATCTCTTTAATATTTTTGACCTTGTCGTCGAATCTAACATATCCTTCTCCATCCGGAAATCTTTCAAAATGACAGCCAATAAGTTTGAAATCTCCTCTTAATTTATTTAAAGTTGTTTTTGATGATAGTGATGTAACAAACATGTAAGCACCTAAATTTAGGTGTGTCTAATCTATTAATATATTTTTCTCTTTAAATCCTAATTTTATAAGATTTATTATTAACAATGGAATAATTACTAGAAAATAATCTTATGTTGCAAGTGCGATATGTTTTTAAAGGTTAGCCATCTATAAACGGATAAGACTTTTTAGAGGAAATACAAATGGCAAAGAAAAAATCTTCTATCCAAGAAGTAAAAGAAATAGATCCAACAAAAGAAGAATTGGTAGACATTACAGAAGAAGTTAAGAAAGTAAGAGAACAGATCAAATCTTTTTATGATGTTTCTACCACTGAGGAAATAGACGTGCCTGAAAGTCTTATTGATCAGGTAATTGGTCAAGATCACGCTGTTGAGATTGTTAAGACAGCAGCAAAACAAAGAAGAAACGTATTATTAATAGGAGAACCCGGAACAGGAAAATCAATGTTGGGTTTGGCGATGGCAGAACTTCTCCCAAAAGAGGATCTTGAAGATATACTAGCTTATCCAAATCCCGACGATCCAAATACTCCAAGAATTAGGACAGTTCCAAGAGGAAAAGCAAGACTTATTATAGATGAACACAAAGCTATGGCAAAAAAACAAGAAGAAAGCAAAAGGATGATACTTTTCTTTGTTATTGGCGCTACTATTGTCATTGCATTTACACAAGGCCAGCTATTATGGGGACTGTTCCTTGCAGTCATTATATTCTTTGGAATGCAGACATTTAGAATTAAAAATCAAGTGATGATTCCAAAAATATTAGTTGATAACTCTAAATGGGATCATGCTCCATTTTTGGATGGAACAGGTGCCCACGCAGGAGCATTGCTCGGGGACGTTAGACATGATCCATTCCAATCTGGAGGTCTTGGTACACCAGCCCACGAAAGAGTTGAAGCAGGTATGATTCAGAAGGCTCACAAAGGCCTATTATTTATAGATGAAATCTCAACTTTAAAAATTCAAATGCAACAAGCCATTCTTACAGGTATGCAAGAAAAAGCGTATCCTATCACAGGGCAGAGCGAAATGAGTTCTGGGGCCATGGTCAGAACAGAAAAAGTTCCATGTAACTTTGTCCTAGTAGCGGCCGGAAATCTTGAGACTTTGAGAGATATGCACCCTGCGCTACGTTCAAGGGTAAGAGGATATGGATATGAAGTTTACATGGAAAATTCAATGCCTGCAACCGAGGAAAATATAAAGAAAATTGTTAGATTTGTTGCACAAGAGGTAAAGAAAGATGCAAAAATACCTCACTTTTCACTTGACGCTGTTGCTGAGATTGTTCAAGAGGCAAGAAGGAGAAGCAACAGAAAGAATCACTTAACACTTAGACTGAGAGAACTTGGAGGTATGGTCAGGGCTGCTGGCGATGTCGCCTCGACTAAAGGGGATAGTATAGTAACCGTTGAGCATATTATTGAAGCTAGAAAACTTTCAAGATCTCTTGAGCATCAGATTGCAGATGATTACATTGATAGGAAAAAAGCTTATCAGATATTTGGATCTACTGGAGCCCAGATAGGAAAAGTTAATGGGCTTGCTGTTCTGGGAGAGGGTAGTGGAATTATTACGCCTATAGAAGTTGGCGTTGCCAATTCTTCATCAAAATCACACGGTAATGTAATTGCAACAGGAAAACTTGGAGAAATAGCAAAAGAGTCAATATCGATAGTGTCCTCTTTAGTAAAGAGGTACACAAATAAGGATTTATCCAACTTTGATATCACTATTCAGTTCCTTCAAGCATACGAGGGTGTCGAAGGAGACAGCGCCAGTGTGTCTGTTGCAACAGCCGTTATCTCTGCACTTGAAGAAATTCCAATAAGACAAGATATAGCCATGACTGGATCTCTTTCAGTTAGAGGAGATGTTTTACCAATAGGGGGGGTCAGTGCTAAAATCGAGGCTGCAGTTGAGAGTGGAATGAAAGAAGTAATAATACCTTACTCAAACAAAGACGACGTATACGTAGAAAAATCAAAAAAAGAACAAATAAATATAGTACCTGTTAAACGACTCGAAGATATTTTAAGCTATGTATTAATTACAAATAAGAATTCAGATTTTATTAAAAAATTAAAAAAGCTGCAAGGGTTGTTAGGCTAATAGAATTTACGTGATCAAATGTTTCATTTTATTGAGTCTTGGGGGGTCGACTCTAATTGCTATATACTTGAGAGCGATAAAACTGTTTTAATTGATACTGGAACATATAAGAATTATAGGATATACGATTATGTCGATGAGAATGACCTACAAATAGATTTTATTATTAATACACATTGCCACTATGACCACATTGGGGGTAACAAATTTTTTGAAGTGCCTATTTATGCGCATGAAAATGATTACCTAGATATTCAAAATGCAACTGAAAAAACTTTCTTTCGGGCATTTTCTAATACTTTTGAGGGTTATAAGGACGTGAACCCCCTAAAAGAAAACGATGAAATAGATATTGGGGATTATTTACTTAAAGTAATACACACACCAGGACATACATCGGGCTCAATGTGTCTTTTAGAGGTAGATAAAAGCTATCTTTTTTCTGGTGATACAGTTTTCAAAGGATCAGTTGGGAGATACGATCTGCCATCAGGGAGTCTTGAAGATCTAGAGGAGTCTTTAAAAAAATTATGTGAAATTAAAGTGAAAGAAGTATTTCCGGGGCATGGTGAAAGTTTTTCCGGGAAAGATCTTTTATTCAACAAGTATGTGGTCACTCTAATTGAAGGGAATTTATAAACTTTGAATATTTTGCAGCTTAACTATCTATTAGTCAATTCACAATGCAATTAAATGCCATTTATTCTTAAATTAGTTTAATATTATGATTAAATGGCATTAAATTTGATAATCTAATGCCATGTAGGGTCTTTTTCTGCCAAATATAATAACTAAGATTTAAATACTTAAAAAATTAATAGTTCAAAGGGGGTATTCTATGGAGAACATAGATCCATTTGAAAACGTATTAAAACAACTTGATAACGTAAATAAAGTTCTTAAACTTGATGAAGGGATATACGAAGCGCTAAAAAAGCCAAAGAGATTCCTCGAGGTAACTATTCCAATTACTATGGATAATGGTAATATTAAAGTTTTTACTGGTTATAGGTGTCAATATAATGATGCCAGAGGGCCAACAAAAGGAGGGATAAGATACCATTGGAACGTATCTCCTACCGAAATAAAGGCACTTGCTGCTTGGATGACGTGGAAGTGTGCTGTTGTCGATATTCCCTATGGTGGGGGAAAAGGAGGAATAATCTGCAATCCAAAAGAAATGAGCGATAGAGAAATTGAAAGACTTTCTAGAGGATATATTGTAGCAATTTACAAATTTATAGGTCCTGAATTGGACATTCCTGCCCCAGATGTTTATACCACTCCAAAAATTATGGCTTGGATGATGGATGAATTTTCTAAGATAAGACAACACTACGCCCCCGGAGTAATTACTGGAAAACCACTATCCATTGGGGGCTCTTTAGGTAGAGGGGATGCAACAGCAAAAGGTGCATGGTATATCATCAGGGAATATATAAAATACTTGAAATGGGATATAAAGAAAACAACATCAGTAGTGCAAGGATATGGAAACGCAGGATCTTACATAGCTCAATTTTTATATGATCAAGGCTCTAAGATCATAGCTGTTTCTGACTCTCAGGGAGGAATTTACAACGAAACAGGACTTAACCCATATAAAGTTCTTGAATTCAAAGAAAAAACAGGTTCAGTTGTGAACTTCCCCGGTGCAAAAAACATAACTAATGAATATCTACTATCTCTTAAATGTGATATTCTCTGCCCTTCAGCACTTGAAAATCAGATTACTGCTAAAAATGCAGATAAAATTCAGGCAAAAATGATTGCTGAACTAGCTAATGGTCCTGTAACCCCCGAAGCTGATGAAATTCTTATTAAAAAAGGAATATATCAGATACCCGACTTCTTATGTAATGCAGGTGGAGTAACAGTTTCCTATTTCGAGTGGGTCCAGAACTTAATGAATTATTACTGGGCCGTGGACGAAGTATACGAGAAACTTGACAAAAAAATGACAAAGGCGTTTTGGGATGTAATCGGAGCTAAGGAGAAATACAATATAGGTATGAGAACAGCTTCTTACGTCGTTGCAATAGGAAGAGTTGTCGATGCAATGAAGGCAAGAGGATTTAGTTATTAAGTCTTATTATTATTTTCTTTAATTTTTCTGAATTATAAATATGTAAAACACTTATATAGTATTATTCCTTTCATTGGATATGGAACCAGAAGTTGGAGATGCGATTATATTAAGGAAGGGTGAAATTAGTTACGAAGGAACAGTAATACCCTCTCCAAAGAAAGATTCAATTATTATTAAATTATCTAATGGGTATAATATAGGTTTTAGGAGAGACTCTGTTAAAATTATTAACGTTGAAAAAAAACAAAAGCCAAAATTTTTTTCTGAAGTAAAGTTTGAAAAAAGAAATGATACCCCTGAAATATCTCTAATTTCAACTGGAGGCACAATAGCATCGAGAGTTGACTACGAAACTGGGGGGGTAAGGTGGCTTATGAAACCAGAAGAAATCTTTTTCATGACCCCTGAACTGTCAGATATAACAACATTTCGGAATATATCTTCTCCATTTCAGATTGCTTCAGAATCTATGACCTTTGAATGTTATAAAATTCTAGCCAAAGAGGCAGCTAAAGAATTAAATTCTGGATCTAAGGGAATTATTATCACTCACGGTACAGACACACTTCATTATACTTCTTCTGCATTATCTTTTATGCTTCAGAATCTATCAAAACCAGTTTGTCTTGTGGGTGCACAAAAAAGCCCAGATAGAGGAAGTTTTGATGGGTCTATGAATCTCATTTGTGCATCATATGTTGCTGGGCATTCTGATATCGGAGAAGCAGTTATTGTTATGCATGGAGAAATGGACGATACATATTGCAATGTCCTCAGGGGAACAAAAGTTAGGAAGATGCATTCTACAAGAAGAGATACTTTTAGATCCATTAACACTTCGCCCTTAGCCAAAGTTTTCATGAATGGGAAAATTGAGAAATTATCAGATTATAGGATAAGGAACGATGAAAACGAAGTATATCCTGATGTAGAGATGGAAGAAAGAACTGCCATTATTAAGGCTTATCCAAATTTTAATCCAGAAATTCTTGACTATTATATCGATAAAGGCTATAAGGGATTAGTGATTGAGGCGTCAGCTCTTGGCCATGTCCCAACTGATACAATAAATGAGAAATTTTCTTGGGTAAATTCAATTAAACGAGCAAGAGAAGAAGGCATAATTATTGTTTTTACGACACAGTGTCTTTTTGGCAGAGTGGATCCTTTCGTTTACTCAAATGGTAGGATAATGGAGGAAATGGGAGTAATATATGCAGAGGACATGTTGCCAGAAACGGCATATCTTAAACTTTCGTGGATTCTAGGCCATACAAACGAGTACTTTGAGGTTAAGAGAAATATGCTTGATAATATGGTTGGCGAGATAAACTACCGCATAAAAGGTGATAAGAATGGACTATAAACAACTTGGCCTAAAAGTAGGATTAGAGATTCATCAGCAACTAAATTCTAAAAGAAAACTATTTTGTCATTGCCCAACAGTTCTTAGAACTGATGATCCCATATTTACTGTTGAACGAAAACTTAGGCCAACGCCTTCTGAGA
The DNA here is from genome assembly GCA_041678455.1 of Methanofastidiosum sp. Lineage (GTDB taxonomy): Archaea > Methanobacteriota_B > Thermococci > Methanofastidiosales > Methanofastidiosaceae > Methanofastidiosum. The sequence goes on along the minus strand of JBAYOH010000040.1, from coordinate 5,575 downwards.
TGGGTGAAGTAGATGTCGCCGCATTGAAAGAATATATGAGGGGTAAAACTTATATTTATCAATATTATGATACAAATTGCCTTGTTGAACTTGATGAGGAACCTCCGCATCTTGTTTCTGAGGAAGCTAAGATAATTGGCGTTGAAGTATCCTTACTTCTAAATTCTAATATAATTGAGGAAATTCAAGTAATGAGGAAAACAGTTCTTGACGGTTCAAACACTTCAGCTTTTCAGAGAACTATGCTTATCTCAACAGATGGATACATTAAGACAAAAGAAGGTCCAGTTTCCATTCTTACAGTATGTCTCGAAGAGGATGCTGCAAGATTGATTAGCCACGATGATTCTACCAAGACATTTAGACTTGATAGATTGGGAATTCCTTTAGTTGAAATTGCAACAGGACCTGATATCTCAAATCCTGAACAAGCAAAAGAAGCAGCCTATATACTCGGGCAAATCTTAAGGGCTACAGGAAAAGTAAAAAGGGGACTAGGTACGATAAGGCAAGACCTCAATGTCTCCATTCGAGACGGTGGAAGAGTTGAACTAAAAGGAGTTCAGAAGTTAGAGATGATACCTCTATGGACGGAAAGAGAAGTAGAGCGACAGATCAATCTTGTTGAAATAAAAAAGGAATTGAATAGTAGGGGTTCAGAAAAAGACCTTGAATTAAAAATTATTGAGTTAACTGATATATTTTCTAATACTTCATCTAAGATTATTGCAAGTTCAACTAAAAAGAATGGTGATGTCTATGGAATTAAATTGAAAAATTTCAAAGGCGTATTTGGGAAAGAGATCCAAAAAGGCAGAAGATTTGGAACTGAATTAGCAGACCATGTGAAAACATATGGATTATCGGGATTATTCCACATAGATGAACTTCCAAACTACGGTATAACTGTTGATGAAGTCAACAAAGTAAAAACAAAATTGAAGATAGATGAACTTGATTCCTTTATCATTGTCACTGGAAAAGAAGACATATGCCATAAGGCCTTAGAAGATGTTTTTGAAAGATGTAAAAAAGCTTTTTTCGGTGTGCCAAATGAAACAAGAGATGCACTAGAGAATGGGAATTCTAAATATTCGAGACCTCTCCCAGGTAGAGCAAGAATGTATCCTGAAACCGATATTCTACCATTTACTATCGATACAAAACTTATAGAAAATATTAGAGAGAAGCTACCTGAAACTTTCGATGAAAAGGTAAAGGGATTCATCACTAAATATGGCCTTAAGAAGGAAGAAGCAGAGAGAATCGTTTATGAAAATCCAGAACTTTTTGAAAAAGTTTCAACTACTCTTGATATAAAATCTACTATTTTTATTAAGGCCTTAGATCTTTCTAAAAATTTAGAAAAAGAAGAAGGATATGTAACTGACGACGAAACTCTATACTTACTTTTTGAAAAAGTATCGAAAGGAATAATTGCAAAAGAAGGCATAGAAGAGGTTTTGAAGAGAGTATCAAAGGGTGGAGATATTGAAAAAGTCCTGTCAGAATTTTCCTCAGAGAACTACTCTTTTGATGTTGAATCAGCAATTGAAAAGATAATAATTGAGAAAAGAGATTTTATAATAGAAAAAGGGGATCGTGCTATTTCTCCATTAATGGGTATATGCATGAAGGAATTCCGAGGAAAAGTTGATGGAAGCCTAATAAACAAAATATTAAAAGAAAAAATAGAAGAACTTCTTAAATCTTCTTAGTTTTTTTTATCTTTTAATTTCACTACACAATATATTTAAATCAATGCCTTCCAAAGTATTATGTGAGAGTATGGTAGATTTAAGTTTCTTTTTTAATCCTTCTTCTATAGCGGTCATAGGTGCTTCAGATACAGTCGGAAGCGTGGGCTATGAAATAATGAAGAATCTTACTGAAGATTTTCCTGGAGAATTGTATCCAATCAACATAAAGCAAAAATTGATTTTTGGTAAACCTAGTTATAAAAGCATACTTGATGTACCCAACAAAATTGAAATGGCAGTTATTGCTATAGCAGCACCATTTGTCAGTGACGTTTTAGAGGAATGTGGCAAAAAAGGTGTAAAAGGAGTAATTATAGTTTCCGGAGGATTCTCAGAAATTGGAGAAAAAGAAAGAGAGAATAAATTATTAGAAATATCCAAGAAATACGGAATCCGGATAATTGGCCCTAACTGTATAGGGATTTACGATAACTTTTCTAGGGTAAATACAATCTTTTTGTCTAAAGATAAAATTTCTTACCCCACTAAAGGCAAGATTTCATTTCTATCCCAGAGTGGAGCATTTGCAGGGCTTATCTTAGATTGGACAAGTAAGGAAAGAATTGGTATATCTAATGTTGTAAGTTACGGCAATAAAATAGATGTTAATGAAGCAGATCTTCTTGACTACTTATGTGATGACGAAAATTCGAAAGTAATTTGTTTATATATAGAAGGGATAAGACGTGGCCGGAGGTTCATGGAATCAGCAAAGAGAGTATCAAAAAAGATTCCTATTCTAGCATTAAAATCAGGTAAGACTAAGTCAGGAGCTAAAGCAGCTTCAAGTCATACTGGAAGTCTCGCAGGCGAAGACATAATATATGACTCAGCATTTAAACAATCCCATATAATAAGAGCAAATAATTTTGAAGAACTTTTTGATATGGCCAAAGCCTTAGAGAAGCAGATTTTTCCCAAAAGCGATGGTATTGCAATAATAACTAATGCTGGTGGTTTAGGCGTAATGGCCGCAGATGCATTGGAGATGAATGGGCTCCGGCTTGCTAACCTAGGCGAAGATACTATAAAGAAATTAGAAGAACAGTTTCCTGAAAGAGTAGTCGTCTCTAACCCAATGGATTTAGTAGGTGACGCAGATAAAGAAAGGTATGAAGTTGGGCTGAAAGCACTTTTAGAGGATAAAGACGTAGGTTTGATTATAGTTATTTTGCTACTTCAAGTTCCCACATTGTCTTTGGACTCTGTCGATACCGTTCTTAAAATTAAAAAGAGTTCTGAAAAACCTATGATTATCTTAGGGGCAGGAGGGGAAATAATTACTCCATACCTTAAAAAATTGGAAGAAGGTGGATTAGCAGTTTACCCATCTCCTGAGCGAGCGGCAAGAGCAGCATATGCCTTAGTTAATCATGCAATAGTCCGAGGTGATATACATAGAGCGCGTAAAGAGAATATTGGAGTTTGTAAGATCTGAAGGTAGAACTTCATTAATGGAACATGAAGCTAAGGAAATTATGAAAGCTTATGGAATTAAAGTGCCAAAAGAAGGAATTGCAACATCTGAAGAAGAAGTACTTAAAATTGCAAGGAAAGTTGAGTATCCTGTAGTATTAAAGATTGCATCCCCTGATATCCAACATAAAACTGATGCGGGGGCAGTAATTCTTAATCTATCAAAAGCAGAGGATATTCTAGAAGGCTATAGGAGAGTACTTGAAAACTCAAAAAAGTTTAACCCTAATGCAGATATACGTGGGGTAATAGTCCAACATATGATGCCAAAACAAAGAGAAGTTATAATAGGAGTTTCTAGAGATAATCAATTTGGCCATGTTCTTATGTTTGGTCTAGGGGGTATCTTTGTTGAGGTATTAAAAGATGTTTCCTTTAGAATTGTCCCGATAGAAGAAGAAGATGCCTATGAAATGATTTCTGAAATTAGATCTCATCCAATGCTTTGTGGTGTAAGGGGTGAAAAACCTTCTGATGTAGATGCACTTGTTGATATAATATTAAAAGTATCTAAGTTTGTATCTGATTTTCCTCAAGTAAAAGAACTTGATTTGAATCCAGTATTTGTTCATGAAAAAGGTGCAGTTGCCGTCGATGCCTTGATTGTAATCGATTATTCTAACTCCATTACTTCAGAATAAACATCGTTAAAAGAACCTTTGTAAGTGGCATTGATTAATGAATAGTAACGTGTCTTCTCAATATACCCATTTGCACTACTTGTTGGATCAAAAACAACCCAACTTCCTTCATAAAAAAGTTCTACCCACGCATGACCGTTATTTTCAGATGTTAGCCCAAATACGACTTTTGCATCATCTGGTCCGTATCCTTTTGCCCTGAATAAAGTGCACAATAAAATAGCTTGATCCTCACAATCTCCGGTTCTTATCCTAAGGGTCTCTTCTGGAAATTGCCAATATTCAAATCTATAATCATAGGTCAAATAATCTTCTACATATCTAATTTCATCACGTACAAACTTGTATATCTGAACAGGATCATTTGTGTTAAAGCCACTTGCTAAAGATTTAATATTCTCCGAATCAGGTGTTATGAAAACTGTCATATCGTATTTAGTTAATTTATCATAATTATTGATCTGTTCTTCTAGGTCACTTACTCTCTGCTCTCTTAGTGATATTTTTGTTTGGAGATCAATTATGTTCTGCTTTTCAACTTCAATTCTAGTTTCCATAATCTTTATTTCATCTTGGAGACTTGATTTTTCTTGATTATAATAGAAAAGGACATTTTCCAAATTTTGCTCTTGATATATGCTATTAGAGTATTCATAATATCTAAGCAAATACCCTGCAAAGGATAGTGAAGCTACTAACATTGATATGATAATTAAAATCTTAAACTGTTTACCCCCCAATTTATGACCTCATTAAATTTTTATCATTGAATTTGAATAATTCTTGGACACTATATATTTTATAGATGTCATCTTTAGTATAAGAATCAAAATTATTATTATCTCTAGGCAAAAGTAAATAGGTGTTTCCATTTAATTTAAGCTCTACCCATATATCTGAAGAAGTTGAATGGAGTAAATTAATCTTTGCCCCAACTACTTCAACTTCATTTTCTTTAAATCCGGCGGCCCTAAGCATAGATATGAGTAAAATTATTTTATCTTCATATTGGCCTTTTTTACTATTAATAACATTTTTGGGATAGTTCCAGTAATCAATTCTGCCATTTCGTATGAGTTTTTCGTCCTTTGTAATCTCGTCTCTGGTGTAATTGAATATTGCCCTTGCTTTTTCCGCTTTGCTCATATTGGCCATAATAATCTGATTCAAAGTCTCTAAAACTAAAGAGTCGTGGACATCAACAAAATCGCGGGGATCCTTTGATTCATAAACTTTGTACGAAAAAACTTCTTGATTCAATTTATTTTCTATCTCAAGAAGAAACTCCTCTTCTTCACTTAGCTTATCTTTATATTGAATTTTCTCATCAAGTTCTAATTTTTTTTCAATTAAAGAGGAGTTAGTTTCTTGAAGAATTGTATATGATTCTGTTATTTTCTTTTCTAGCTCATAATTTGATTTCAATTGTACATTTAATTCTTGTGTTTTAGACATAAACATCAAGGAAAAAAACAGGATACATATCAATAAAAATAGGATAATAGAAAATCTTTTCCCCATGATGTTTTTAATCTTGGATCTATATTTAAGAATTGCTTAAATCAAATATATAATTTGAGGTATGTGCAAAACTTTCTTAGTTTTGCATATTTTAATTGTTGCCGTCTATTTTAACTGTTTTTACTAATGTAATTAATCAGAACTACTGCCTTCTGTTCATTAAAAATCTATAGATTT